>NZ_BAAAJE010000013.1:0-45914 GCF_039526625.1 Nocardioides aquiterrae | reverse complement strand
GTGCTCATCACGGCACGCTCACATCACCCACACATCCAGCAGAAGAGCCGAAACTTCGGCCGACAAGTACTGGTTTCCCCGGTCGACCGGGGAAACCGACACCGGCCCAGCCGGCCCCCCTACATCCCGATCGAGCGGCAGGGGCGGCGGCGGAGGGCGGCGACGTAGTCGGCGGGGGCGTCGGCGGCCTCGGCGGCGTCGGCGAGGATGCCGAGGTACGACGCGCTGGGCAGGCCGCCCTCGTAGGCGTCGAGGACGTACGTCCAGACCGCCAGCGAGCCGGTCATGGTCGCGACCCGGACCCGGGTCTTGCGGTAGAGGCCGAGGTCGGCGCCCTCCCAGGCGTCCAGCGACGCCTCGTCCTCGCGGGTGATGTCGTAGACGGCGACGAAGACCTGGTCGATCGGGTCCTCGACGATCGTCGAGAGCGCGCCGTCCCAGCCGTGCTCCTCGCCGCCGAAGGTGAGCCGCCAGCCCTGCAGCCACCCGGTGGTCGACAGCGGGGAGTGGGGACACCGCTCGCCCATCCGGGCGGGATCGAGGTTGGTCCCGTAGGCGGCGTACAGGGTCACGCGCAGAGGCTAGTGCACCGATGCGGAGTGGTCTGCCTCACGTCAGTAGGCTGAACGCCGTGAGCACCCACTTCAACGTCCTCGTCCTCGGCGCCGGCCCCGGTGGGTACGTCGCTGCGATCCGCGCCGCCCAGCTGGGCCAGTCCGTGGCGGTCGTGGAGGAGAAGTACTGGGGCGGCGTGTGCCTGAACGTCGGCTGCATCCCCTCCAAGGCGCTGCTGCGGAACGCCGAGATCGCGCACATCATCACGAAGGAGAAGGACACCTTCGGGATCAGCGGCGACGCGACCATGGACTTCGGCGCCACCCACAAGCGCAGCCGCGGCGTCGCCGACGCCAGCGCCAAGGGCGTGCACTACCTGATGAAGAAGAACAAGATCACCGAGATCGACGGCTGGGGCACCCTCAAGAGCGCCGGCGAGGTCGAGGTCGACAAGGACGGCACCAAGCAGACCTACACCTTCGACAACCTGATCATCGCCACCGGCGCGAAGGTCCGGATGCTGCCGGGGATGAGCAAGAGCAAGAACGTCGTGACGTACGAGGAGCAGATCCTCGACGACCAGCTCCCGAGCAGCATCATCATCGGCGGCTCGGGCGCGATCGGCGTCGAGTTCGCCTACGTGCTCGCCAACTTCGGCGTCGACGTGACGATCGTCGAGTTCCTCGACCGGATGGTCCCGACCGAGGACGCCGACGTCTCCAAGGAGCTCCTCAAGCAGTACAAGAAGCTCGGCGTGAAGGTCCTCCTGTCCACCAAGGTCGAGAACGTCGAGGACACCGGCGACGGCGTCAAGGTGACGGTGAGCAAGGACGGCAACACCGAGGTGCTCGAGGCCGACCGGATGCTGGCGGCGTTCGGCTTCGCCCCGCGCGTCGACGGCTACGGCCTCGAGAACGCCGGCGTGCAGGTGACCGAGCGCGGCGCGATCGAGGTCGACGCGCGCGGCCGCACGAACGTCGAGAACGTCTACGCGATCGGCGACGTCACCGGCAAGCTGATGCTCGCCCACACCGCCGAGGCGATGGGCGTCGTGGCCGCTGAGACGATCGCCGGCGCCGAGACCGTCGAGATCGACTTCGACATGATCCCGCGCGCGACGTTCTGCCAGCCGCAGATCGCGTCGTTCGGCTACTCCGAGGCGCAGGCCAAGGAGAAGGGGTACGACGTGAAGGTGTCGACGTTCCCGTTCTCGGCCAACGGCAAGGCCCGCGGCATGGCCGAGGGTGTCGGCTTCGTGAAGATCGTCGCCGACGCGCAGTACAACGAGATCATCGGCGCCCACATGATCGGCCCCGAGGTCACCGAGCTGCTGCCGGCGCTGACGCTGGCCCAGCAGTGGGACCTCACCGCCGACGAGGTCGCCCGCAACGTCTTCGCGCACCCGACGCTGTCGGAGGCGATGAAGGAAGCCGTCGAGGGCATCGCCGGCCACATGATCAACCTGTGACGATGTCCGAGCGAGTCGTCATCATCGGCGGCGGCCCCGGCGGGTACGAGGCCGCGCACGTCGCCGCCCAGCTCGGTGCCGAGGTCACGATCGTCGACAGCGACGGGGTCGGCGGCTCCGCGGTGCTGACCGACTGCGTGCCGAGCAAGACGCTGATCGCGACCGCCGAGGTGATGAGCGACCTGGCCGGCGCCGCCGAGCTCGGCGTCGAGTTCCACGACGCCGAGGGCGACGCCGCCACCGGGATCCGGGTCGACCTCGGGAAGGTCAACGCGCGGGTCAAGCAGCTGGCCGCCGACCAGTCCGCGGACATCGGGCGCCGGCTGACCCGCGACGGCGTCACGGTGCTCCGCGGCCGCGGCAGCCTGGCTGGAGCCGACCGCGTGGTCGCGCAGCTCGACGACGGCACCGAGCAGATGCTGCGCGCGGACGCCGTCCTCGTCGCCACCGGCGCCTCGCCCCGCACGCTGCCCTCCGCCCAGCCCGACGGCGAGCGGATCCTCACCTGGGAGCAGGTCTACGACCTCACCGAGGTGCCGACCGAGCTGATCGTGGTCGGCTCGGGCGTCACCGGTGCGGAGTTCGCCAGCGCCTACCTCAACCTCGGCATCCCGGTCACGCTGGTCTCCTCCCGCGACCGCGTGCTCCCCGGCGAGGACGCCGACGCCGCGACGGTGCTCGAGGACGTCCTCACCCGCCGCGGCATGACCGTGCTGTCCCGCTCCCGCATGGAGTCGGTGACCCGGGACGGCGACGTGGTCACGGTGACGCTCACCGACGGCCGCACCGTGCAGGGCTCGCACTGCATCCTGGCGCTCGGCTCGGTCCCCAACACCGCGGACATGGGCCTCGAGGAGGCCGGCGTCGTCCTCAAGGACGGCGGCTTCGTCAACGTCGACCGCGTCTCGCGGACCTCGGCCCGCGGCGTGTACGCCGCCGGCGACTGCACCGGCGTCCTCATGCTCGCCAGCGTCGCGGCGATGCAGGGCCGGATCGCGATGTGGCACTTCCTCGGCGACACCGTGCACCCGCTGGACCTCAAGAAGGTGTCGTCGAACGTCTTCACGGCGCCCGAGATCGCCACCGTGGGCTGGTCGCAGCAGGCCGTCGAGTCCGGGGAGATGCAGGCGGAGATCGTCACACTGCCGCTGTCGGGCAACCCGCGCGCGAAAATGCAGGGCGTCCACGACGGGTTCGTGAAGCTGCTGTGCCGCCCGGGCACCGGCATCGTGGTCGGCGGGGTCGTGGTCGCGCCCCGGGCGAGCGAGCTGATCCACCCGGTCTCGCTCGCGGTCGCGGAGTCGCTCACCGCCGACCAGCTTGCCCAGGCGTTTACGGTGTACCCGTCGGTCAGCGGCTCCATCGCGGAGGCGGCCCGGCGCCTGCACCGCATCTGACTCTCGGGGGTTCCACATGCTCGGACGGCTCGCCGCCGCCACCGCCGCGTTGCTGGTCACGACCGCCGCGCCGGCGACCGCCGCCGACGACGCCTGGGACGTCCCGCACTCGGCGACCATCACCGTCGACGGGCACGGCCACGGACACGGCCGCGGGCTATCGCAGGAGGGCGCCGCGAACGCCGCGGGCCAGGGCCTCGGCTACCGCGACATCGTCGCGTTCTACTACCCGGGCACGTCGTGGGGCACGGCCGCGGGCCCGATGCGGGTCTTCCTGACGAAGGGCGACCTGAAGAACGCCGTCCTCGTGCAGCCGCGCAGCGGCCTGGTCGCGGCCAAGGTCGGTGGCGGCCGGTCCTGGAACCTCGCGAAGGCGAAGCCCCGGGCGAGCGCCTGGCGGATCGTCCCGGACGGCGACCGCGCGAGCGTCCTGCAGTACCGGCAGCGGGGCTGGCACCAGCTGCAGCGGGTCACGGGGCAGCTGGAGTTCTCCGCGCAGGGCAAGCCGGTCCGGCTGCGGCGCAACGACGGCACCGTCGCCCAGTACCGCGGCGCCATCCGCTCGGTGCCCTCGTCGCCCGGCAACCGGATCGCGGTCAACGTGCTGCCGATGGAGGCCTACCTGCGCGGCGTGGTGCCCGCCGAGGCGGTCGCCTCGACCTTCCCGCAACAGGCGCTCCGCGCCCAGGCGGTCGCCGCCCGCAGCTACGCGGCGGCCAAGCGCGCGGCGCGGCCGGACAAGCTCTACGACGTCGACGACACCGAGGCCTCCCAGGTCTACCTCGGCTACGACCGCGAGTACCCGACCTCCGACCAAGCCGTGCAGGCGACCGCGAGGGAGATCCTGACCTACGACGGCGCCCCCGCCCTGACCGAGTTCACCGCCAGCAACGGCGGCTGGACGGTCGCGGGCGACGCGCCGTACCTCCCCGCCCAGCCGGACCCGTACGACGGCGACACGTGGGGCCCGGTGACGTTCGCCGACACCGAGATCGAGGCCGCCTGGCCCACGATCGGCGACCTCACGCGCATCGAGGCCGGCGGCCGCGACGGGCACGGCGAGTGGGGCGGGCGCGTCGGGACGGTGACGCTGACCGGCACGGCCGGGACCGCCACCATGAGCGGCACGGCGTTCGCCGCGCGGCTGCACCTGCAGTCCTCCTGGCTCACGATGAGCGTCCGCTGAACTACAGATCTGTAGTTCGGGCGACCCCGTTGCGGGGCTGCTGTGACGCGTGATGCGATTGTGATCGTGCGTGTTCTCGTGGGGCTCCTGGTGACCGCGCTCGCGGTGTCGCTGTCGGTCGGCGCGCCCGCGAGCGCGGCGACCGGCGACTCCTGGAAGGTCCCCGCGCAGGCGACGATCACGATCAAGGGCCACGGCTACGGGCACGGCCACGGGATGTCGCAGTACGGCGCGGAGGGTGCCGCCCGCAAGGGCCTGACCTACCGGCAGATCGCCGGCTTCTACTACCCGGGGACCGACTGGGGGACGGCGCAGGGCCGGGTGACCGTGCTCATCACCGCCGACACCACCGACGACCTGCTGGTCGAGGCGCGCCCGAAGCTCACCGTGCGGGACACCGCGGGCGGTGGGCGGGTGCCGCTGCCCGACAACGGCGCGACCCGCTGGAAGGTCGCGGTGGGCAGCGACGGGGTGAACCGGGTGCTCTACCGCACCCAGCGCTGGCACCGCTGGAAGACGCTGGCGGGCCAGGGCGAGTTCTACGCGGCCGGGCAGCCGGTCACGCTGGTGACACCGGCCGGCGACCGCGCGTACCGGGGCCGGCTGCGGGTCGGCGTCACGTCCACCGGCGACCGGGTCACGGTCAACGACCTCGCGCTCGACAACTACCTCAAGGGCGTCGTGCCGCTGGAGATCCCCGCCTCCTGGAGCCCGGACGCCGTCCGCGCCCAGGCGATCGCCGCGCGCACCTATGCGGCGTACGAGCGTGCGCACCCGCAGTCCCGGGCCTACCAGCTCTGCGACACCTGGTCCTGCCAGGTGTACGGCGGGTACGACGCGGAGTACCCGGCCTCGAACCGGGCCGTCGACGACACCGCGAAGCAGGTGCTGCTCAGCGGCGGCGAGCCGGCGTTCACCCAGTTCGGGTCCAGCAGCGGCGGCTGGACCGCGGCGGGGTCGGTCTCCTACCTGCCGGCGCAGAAGGACCCGTACGACGGCTGGGCCGGCAACCCGGTGCACACCTGGTCGACCAAGGTCGACGACGGCGTGCTGGAGCGCACCTGGCCGGGCGTCGGCGACCTCCGCAGGATCACCGTGACCAAGCGGGACGGGAACGGCGACTGGGGCGGCCGCGTCTCGTCGCTCACGCTGAGCGGCACGGGCGGGAAGGTCGTCATCTCCGGCGACACCTTCCGCACGCTGCTCGGCCTGCGCTCGACCTGGGTGACCTTCAGGGTGTCCTGAGCACCCGGAGCGCGCTGCGCAGCACCAGCCAGTCCATGAAGGCCAGCTGCGCGGCGAGGACCGTCATGATCGGCTGGCCCTCGGTGACCGCCCCCCAGACCAGCAGGACCACCGCGGCGACGAGTGCCACCACGGCGGCGTCCCACGCGGGCTTGCTCAGGCGCACCGAGGCCCAGGCGAGCAGCGTCGCCACCAGGCTGAGGGCCGCGGCCAGCGCCAGCACCCGGAACGCCGTCGCGCCGGTGTCGCGGGCCGCGTACACCGCGATCGCGAGGAGCACGACGTGGCCCACCGCGGAGGCCGCCGTCCCTCTGCCGACCGCTCGGTCGTTCGTGGTCGCCACAGGCGCGCTCATGCCCGGTCGGTTGCCCGCCCCCGTCGCCGGTCAAACGCGGGCGCGCAGCAGCGGCCGCAGCACCAGCCCGGCGAGCAGCGCCCAGAACGCGGCGCCGATGCCCAGGACGCTGATGCCGGAGGCGGCGACCAGGAAGCAGACCGCCGCGGGCTCGCGCTCGTCCGGGTCGTCCAGGGCTCCGGCGAGCGCGGCGCCCAGGGTGCCGAGCAGGGCGAGACCCGCGGCCGCCGGGATCACGTCGCCGGGTGCGGCCGCGACCAGCGCGGCGAGGGCGGAGGCGGCCAGCGCGAGCACGACGTACGTCCCCGCGGCGCTGGCCGACGCGATCCACCGCCGGGAGCGGTCCGGGCCGGCCATCGGCCCGGCGGTCATCGCCGCGGTGATCGCGGCGAGGTTGATCGCGTGGCCCCCGAACGGGGCACCGACGGCCGTGCCCAGGCCGGTCACGGTCATCGCCTGGCGCCACGGCACGGTCCAGCCGAAGCTGGACATCACCGCGACGCCCGGGACGTTCTGGGACGCCATCGTCACGATGTAGAGCGGCACGGCGATGCTGACGACGGCCGGGACCGTCCAGTGCGGCGTGGTCCAGGCGAGGGTCGGCAGCAGGTCGCCGGCCCGGACGTCCGAGCCCGCCTCGACCAGCACCACGGCGAGCGCGACCGCGAGCGAGACCGGCACCGCCCAGCGGCGGGAGATCCGGTGCATGACCAGCCAGGCGAGCACCACCGGCCCGACCACGTACGGCGAGTCCGCGAGGCCGGTCACCGGCTGCAGGCAGATCGGCAGGAGCACGCCCGCGAGCATGGCCCGGGCCAGCGGGACCGGGATCCGCGCGATCAGCGCGCCGAGCCAGGGGAGGAGGCCGGTCAGCACGATCA
This sequence comes from Nocardioides aquiterrae, assembly GCF_039526625.1. Lineage (NCBI taxonomy): Bacteria > Bacillati > Actinomycetota > Actinomycetes > Propionibacteriales > Nocardioidaceae > Nocardioides > Nocardioides aquiterrae. Next base: position 38,827 of record NZ_BAAAJE010000013.1, on the reverse strand, counting down.
GCACGGCGGTGACCAGGAACGCCCCGACCGCAGCCGCCCAGCCCCCGTCGACGGCGCCGGTCGCGATGAGCAGCGCGGCGCCGGGCGTCGACCAGGCGAGCGAGACCGGCTCGCGGGTGCGCACGCTGAGCCACACCATCCCCAGCGCCTGGGTCACGCACAGCGCGAGCAGCCCGGACGCCGCCTCGGCGGAGCTCGCGCCGACCGCGACCAGACCGGCCAGCACCACCACGAAGGCGCTGCTGAAGCCCACGACCGCGGTCACGATCCCGGCGACCACCGGGCCGCCGTGGTCGTGGGCGCCGCTCAGGACAGCACCAGCACCAGGTCGCCGCCGTCGACGGCCTGGGTCCCCGACAGCGCGAGCCGCTCGACGGTGCCCGCGACCGGCGCCGTGATCGCCGCCTCCATCTTCATCGCCTCGATCGTCGCGACGGTGTCGCCGGCCGCGACCTGCTGGCCCTTCTCGACCACGATCGTCACCACGCCCTGGAACGGCGCCGCCACCTGGCCGGGCTGCGAGGTGTCGGCCTTCTCGGCGGTGGCGACCTCGGAGGCCACGCTGCGGTCGCGCACGTTCACCGGTCGCAGCTGGCCGTTGATCGTGGCCATCACCGTGCGGATGCCGCGCTCGTCGGGCTCGCCGATCGCCTGCAGGCCGAGGAGGAGGGTCTTGCCCTCCTCGATCTCCACCTCGTGCTCGACGCCCTGCCGCAGCCCGTAGAGGTACTCCAGCGTCGGCACCACCGACAGGTCGCCGTAGGTCGCGCGGGACTCGCTGAACTCCCGGGTCGGCCCGGGGAACAGCAGCTCGTTGAGGGTACGGCGGCGCGTGGGGCTCCCGCCGGACAGCGCCTCGCGCTGGTCGGCGGTGAGCTCCTCGGCCGGCGGCTTGTGCGTGCGGCCCTCCAGCGCCTTCGTGCGGAACGGCTCGGGCCAGCCGCCCGGCGGGTCGCCGAGCTCGCCGTTGAGGAAGCCGATGACCGAGTCGGGGATGTCGAACTTGCCGGGGTTCTCGGCGAACTCCGCCGGGTCGGCGCCGACGGCGACCAGGTGCAGCGCGAGGTCGCCGACCACCTTCGAGGACGGCGTCACCTTGACGACGTTGCCGAGGATGTCGTTGGCCGCGGCGTACATGTCCTCGATCTGCTCGAACTTCTCGCCGAGGCCGAGCGCGATCGCCTGCTGGCGCAGGTTGGAGAGCTGGCCGCCGGGGATCTCGTGCCGGTACACGCGTCCGGTCGGCGCCGGCAGCCCGGACTCGAACGGCGCGTACACCCGCCGGGTCGCCTCCCAGTAGGGCTCGAGCGCGTTCACCGCGGTCAGCGACAGCCCGGTCTCGCGGGGGCCGTGGTCGGTGGCCGAGACGAGCGCCGACAGCGGCGGCTGCGACGTCGTACCGGCCATCGAGGCGGTCGCCGCGTCGACGGCGTCCACGCCGGCGTCGATCGCCGCCAGCAGCGTGGCGAGCTGGCCGCCGGGGGTGTCGTGGGTGTGGAGGTGCACGGGCAGGTCGAAGTTCTCGCGCAGCGCGGTGACCAGGGTCCGCGCGGCCGGCACCCGCAGCAGGCCGGCCATGTCCTTGATCGCCAGCACGTGCGCGCCGGCGTCGACGATCCGCTCCGCGAGCTTCAGGTAGTAGTCGAGCGTGTACAGCGTCTCGTTCGGGTCGGACAGGTCGCCGGTGTAGCAGAGCGCGACCTCGGCGACCGAGGTGCCGGTGGCGCGCACCGCGTCGATCGCCGGCCGCATCTGCTCGACGTCGTTGAGCGCGTCGAAGATGCGGAACACGTCGATGCCGGTGGCGGCGGCCTCCGCGACGAACGCGTTGGTCACGTCGGTCGGGTACGGCGTGTAGCCGACGGTGTTGCGGCCCCGCAGCAGCATCTGGAGGCAGATGTTGGGCACCGCCTGCCGCAGCGCCGCCAGCCGCTCCCACGGGTCCTCGGCGAGGAAGCGCAGGGCGACGTCGTACGTCGCGCCGCCCCAGCACTCCAGCGACCACAGCTGCGGCGTCGTGCGGGCGACGTGCCCGGCCACCCCGAGCAGGTCGCGGGTGCGTACCCGGGTCGCGAGCAGCGACTGGTGCGCGTCGCGGAAGGTGGTGTCGGTGACCGCCACGTCCTTCTGCTGCCGCAGCCGCCGCGCGAACTCCTCCGGCCCGAGCTCGAGCAGCAGCTGCCGCGAGCCGTCGGGTGCCGGGACCTCCAGGTTCACGTCCGGCAGCTTCGTGCGGGGATCGATCTCCACCGGCGCCGCGCCGTACGGCTGGTTCACGGTCACGTCCGCGAGGTAGGAGACCACCTTGCTGCCCCGGTCGCCCGAGCCGCGGGCCTGCAGCAGCTGGGGGTGCGTCTCGATGAACGACGTTGTGACGCGTCCGCCGGCGAAGTCCGGGTCCGCCAGCACCGCCTGCAGGAACGGGATGTTCGTGGACACCCCGCGGATGCGGAACTCCGCGACGGCCCGCCGCGCCTTCTCGACCGCCTTGTCGAAGGTCCGGCCGCGGCAGGTGAGCTTGGCGAGCATCGAGTCGAAGTGCGCCGAGACCTCGGCGCCGGTGTACGTCGTGCCGCCGTCGACCCGGACGCCCGGGCCGCCGGGGGAGCGGTACGTCGTGATGACGCCGGTGTCCGGGCGGAAGTTGTTCGCCGGGTCCTCGGTGGTGATCCGGGTCTGCAGCGCCGAGCCGCGCAGCGTGATGCCGTCCTGGGAGAGGCCGAGGTCGGCGAGGGTCTCGCCGGACGCGATCCGCATCTGGGACTGCACCAGGTCGACGTCGGTGACCTCCTCGGTCACGGTGTGCTCGACCTGGATGCGCGGGTTCATCTCGATGAAGACGTAGTTGCCGTCGGGGTCGAGCAGGAACTCGACGGTGCCGGCGTTGCGGTAGCCGATCTCGCGCGCGAACCGCACCGCGTCGGCGCAGATCCGGTCGCGGAGCTCGGGGTCGAGGTTCGGCGCCGGGGCGATCTCGACGACCTTCTGGTGCCGCCGCTGCACGGAGCAGTCGCGCTCGAACAGGTGGATGACCTCGCCGTCGCCGTCGGCGAGGATCTGGACCTCGATGTGCCGCGGGTCGACCACGGCCTGCTCGATGAAGACCGTGGGGTCGCCGAACGCGCCGTCGGCCTCGCGCATGCAGGTCTCGACCGCCTCGCGCAGGTCCTTCGGGTCGTCGACCCTGCGCATGCCGCGCCCGCCGCCGCCGGCGACCGCCTTGACGAAGAGCGGGTAGGGCAGGTCGCTCGCCGCCTCGACGAGCTCGTCGACGTCGGTCGACGGGTCGACCGACGCCAGCGTCGGTACGCCGGCCGCCTTGGCCGCGGCGATCGCCCGGGCCTTGTTGCCGGTGAGCGTCAGCACCTCGGCGGTCGGGCCGATGAACGTGATGCCGGCGTTCGCACAGGCCTCGGCGAGCCCGGGGTTCTCGGACAGGAAGCCGTACCCCGGGTAGACCGCGTCCGCCCCCGCGCGCAGCGCGACGGCGACGATGCCCTCGGGGTCGAGGTAGGCGCGCACCGGGTGGCCGCGCTCGCCGATCTCGTACGCCTCGTCCGCCTTGAGCCGATGCTCGGACCAGCGGTCCTCGTACGGGAACACCGCGACCGTGCGCGCACCCAGCTCGTACGCCGCGCGGAACGCCCGGATCGCGATCTCGCCACGGTTCGCCACCAGCACCTTGGAGAACATGCGCACACCCTATGAGCCCGGCCGGCGGGTGGCGTGGCGGTTCCGCTCCGACGAGACGGGTGCGGGGGTCAGCGGCCGACGGTGACGTTCACCGGGAAGCCGGCCCGCCGGACGCTGTCGGCGGGGACGGACTGCCGGAGCACGTACCCGCGCTTCCACGCGGCCGCGCGCTTGGTGCGCACGGTGCCCAGGCTGCAGTTCGCCCACTCGAGCTCGGTCTTCGCGGTCCGCAGGCGCAGGCCCCGGAGCTCGGGGACCAGGCAGCCGGTGCCGCCCTGCGTCGCCGCGACCGGGGGCGGTGGGTCCGCGAGGAAGTGCTGGTAGACCCGCTCGGGCGAGAGGGCGGTCGCGTAGTAGGCGACCTCGTCGAGGGAGCCCGCGAACCACGGTCCCTGGTGGCCGTAGCCGACGTAGAAGGTCCCGCCGCCGGCGCTCGACTTCCCGGTCGCGGCGGGGGCGCTGCCGTGCAGCACGCCGTCGACGTAGATCAGCACGTCCACGCCGTCCCACACCCCCACGACCTGGCGGAAGTTCCCGGGGTTGGGGCCGACGTCGGCCATGACGACCCGGTCGAGGTGGCGGTAGCCGAACAGGCCGCCGGCGACGAACAGCTCGTCGCTGCCGGCCAGCCCGCCGATCGACTGGTCGCGGGTGCCGTCGTCCGGGTTCGCCCACGCCTCGACCGTGGCCTGGTACGGCGCCGCGGCGATGCTGTTGGCGAAGCCGTAGCCGCTGTCGCCCCAGAACCGCCGGGCGTGGTCGAGGTCGCCGGAGATCCCGATCGGCCCCGACTCCTGGTCGTTCTTGTACTCCCCGTCGCGGCCGTTGCCGCTGTCGTCGGCCATCACCTCGTCGACATCGCCCAGCCGGTAGTACGCGACCGGCGAGTCGGCACGGTAGACGTCGGCGAACGACATCACCGTGTAGGTGTGGCTGTGCACGTAGGTGTTGCCGCTCTGGTCGACCGCGGTCACCGTGAAGGTGTGCACCCCGAGGCTGTCCGGGAGCGCATCGCCGGAGGCGATCGGGTTGCCGTCCACGGTCGCCGTGCAGCTCGCGATGTCGCCCGGGCCGTCGGGGTCCGCGCAGGTGAACGCCGCGACCGGCACCTTGGCGGGCGCGTACAGGCCGTTGTTCACCGGGCTGGTGGTGTCGATCGTGGGCTCGGCCGTGTTGAACGGCGAGTTGCCGGGCGTGAGCGACGGGTGGTCGTACGCGCTGCCGACCATCCAGTGGTCGCCGATCACGTGCGCGGAGATCGCGGTGTCGTAGTAGGCGACCTCGTCGATGTCGCCGCGGAACGTCGGCGCCCGCTCGCCCTGGCCGACGTACACGGTGGCGAAGCCGGACGGCGGCTTGTTCGCGGAGCTCGACGACGCCACCTGGCTGCCGTCGACGTACAGGCGGGTGGTGGAGCCGTCCCAGGTGGCCGCGACGTGCACCCAGTCGCCGACCGGGAGCGCCGGTCCGGGGCTGACGACGTCGTCCTGGGTCTGGCGCAGCGCCAGCCGGTCGTTGACGACGTAGAGCTGGCCGGCGCCGCCCTGCCCGACGATCGAGCCGTCGCTGTGGTCGTCCCGCCGGATCCACGCCTCGAGCGTGTAGGCCGTCCGCGGCGCCGCGACGTCGTTGACGTAGCCGTAGCCGAGCCCCCCGAAGTGGGTGGACCAGCCCTGCGGGTCGTTCGTGAGCTCGCACGACCGCGGCGGGTGCGGGCGGCGCTCGCACGAGATCCCGGCGGACCTGCGGGCGCCGGGGACCGCGCCGTTCATCAGGGTGCCGTCGTGCCCGTGACCCGAGGAGTCGGTCATGGTCGTGGAGCCCACCGCCTGGTCGAGCCGGTAGTAGGCGATCGGCGAGCGGGAGACCACGTCGTCGCCGTACCGGTAGGGGTCGACCACGTACGCCACGCTCTTCGTGGCGGTGTTGCCGGCGCGGTCGGTCGCCTGGACCGTGAACAGGTGCGGGCCGAGGTCGTGGGCCGCCGGGGTGGCCGTGCAGCTCTCGATGCCGCTGCCGCCGGGGTCGCTGCACGAGTACGACGGCGAGAACCCGTGCAGCACGAAGTGCTGCTTGTCGGCCGGGACCGTGATGGTGATCGTGGGCGCGGTGGCGTCCGTCCCGACGACCACGTGGTCGGCGATGGTGGCGGCCGGCAGCGCGGTCCCGTAGTACGCGACCTCGTCGAGATCGCCCTGGAACCCCGTCACCCCGTCGGAGCCGACGTACACGTCGCCGGCGCCGGACGGCGCCGTCAGCGCGGTGGCCGTCGTCGCGACCTGGGTCCCGTCGAGGAAGAGGCGGGTGTTCGTCCCGTCCCAGGTCGCGGCGACGTGCGACCAGGTGCCGAGGGGGACCGCGGGTCCGGTGAGGACGTCGCCGGTCTGGTCGAGCGCCAGCTGGCCGCTGCCGAGGAAGAGCCGGCCGCCGCCGACCTGGCCGACGATCGTGCCGTCGCCGCTGGTCGGCCGGATCCAGGCCTCCAGCGTGTACGCCGTGGTGGGTGCCGCGATGCCGGACGCCGTGCCGGAGCCGGTGCCGTCGAAGGACGCCGAGGTGTTCGTGTCGACCGTGATCGCCGGCGCCCCGCCGAGGGTCACGCCGCCGGCGTACGTGCCGTGGTGCGCGTTGCCGGAGCTGTCGGTCATCGTCGGGCCGGCGGCCTCGCCCAGCCGGTAGTAGGCGATCGGCGACGAGCCGGCCACCACGGTGGTGTACATCGCCTCGGCGGGCCGGACGAGCACCAGCGTCGCCGCGACCGCGAGCACGGTCGCGACGGCACACGTCAGTGCTCGGCGACGCGCGATCGTGCGGGACATCGGCGCTCCAGGGGGACGACGAGTGCCCGAGCACCCGATGGTGCCTCCACGCTAGGTCACCGCGGCGCCCGGGAGCAGCAGGTCAGGGGGTGGTCCGGACCGGTTGTTCGGCCAGGAACTGCGCGAGGAGGTGCGGGTGGGCGGCGTGCGCCAGCGCGAGCGCGGCCGGCTCCGGTACGTCGAGCGCCGTGACCGCCTGGCGGCCCCCGGCCGTGGTGGCGGTCAGCGTGGTGAGGCCGGCGCGGCGCTGGAACCAGCTGGACCGCAGGTTCCAGCCGATCACGGCGGCCGCATCCAGCGCCTCGCGACGCCGGTTGAGGCTGCCGGAGCGCACCACGACGTGGCCGGCGGCCAGCGCGTGCCCGAGCGCCCGCACCCGGTCGGCGGCCAGGGCGGCGGCGAGGGGTACGCCGAGCGCGGCGAGGACGGGCAGCCACCGTGGGGCGTCCGCGAGCGGGACGAGCGCGACCGCGGCCACCAGGAGCAGGACGGCGGGACCGACGGCCCGGGTGTAGCGGCGGGTGCGGGCGCGCGGACCGTGGCCGGTCAGGGGTGCGTCGAGCGGCCCGTCCGTCCGGAGCACCGCGCCGGCGGCCCGGTGCACGACGTCCCGCGGCGCCGGCGGGACGAGCAGCGCCGACTGGCCCTTGCCGAGGCCGGTCACGATCGCGGAGGCCCGGCCGCCGCCGGCGAGGCGGAGCCCGAGCGGCTCGCCGACCGAGACGCCACGGAGCCGCTCGTCGTCGATGGTGGTCTCGCGGGTCGTGAGCAGGCCGCGGCGCAGGTGCCAGGCGCCGGCGGTGTGGGTGAGCAGGAAGCCCCAGTTGGTGATCACGTAGCCGCCGATCGCGAGCGTGGAGACCACGACGGCCAGGCCCACGAGCGCGGTCGGCACGGCCACCCACGGCGACCAGGCCTCGGCGTCGCGCACGACCCGGTCCGGGTCGAGGCGCTCGAGGCCGCCGACGCTGTTGAGCACCTGGCTGGCGACGGCCAGGACACCGCCGGCGATCGCGAGGCCGGCGCTGGTGAACGGCGCGAACCGCACCCACGAGGGGTCGAACACCAGGACCTGCTGCTCGGCCGGCACCGCCTCCGCGGTGGCCGGGTCCGACGACAGCAGCTCCGTGCGCAGCGCGCGGGCCTGCGCGACCGGCAGGCCGTCCAGGCTGAGCTCCTCGTCCTCGTCGGTGGACGCGGTGCCGGTGCCGACCCGGACGCTGGTCAGGCCGAGCAGCCGGTGGATCGGGGGAGCGGTGATGTCGACGGTGCGGACCCGGTCCCGCGGGGTCGACAGGACGTGCCGGTTGACCAGGCCGCGCCGCAGCTCGATGCGGCTGGCGGAGACGCGGAAGGACGTCGTGTAGTACCGGAGCACGCCGAGCCCGACCGGGATCAGCACGCCGACCAGGTTCCACCACCCGCCCGAGCCGCCCGACGCCGTACCGGCGATGAACAGGCCGAGGAGGACCGGCAGGAACCGGACCAGCTCCTTGACCGGGTGGACCAGCAGCATCCGCGGGTCGAGCCGCTGCCACCCCGGGTCCGGCGCCGTGGTCACGTGGCGTCCCCCGGCACGCTGTCGGCCATCCGCGTGAGCTCGTCGACGAGCGCCAGGGCCCGGTCGCGGTCGAGGCCGGCGATCTCGAGGGCACCGGCCGCGGAGGCGGTGGTGACGGTGACCGTCGACAGCCCGAAGAGCCGGGCGATCGCGCCCTCCACGTGGTCGACCGTCTGGATCCGCGACATCGGGGCGATCCGGCGCTCCCGGGCCCACCAGCCGGTCTGCGTGTACACGGCCGTGTCGGTGACCTCCCACCGGTGCACGGCGTACCGCCAGGACGGGACGACGAGGACGTAGGCGACGACGACCACCGCCACTGCCCCGACCGCCCACCACGGCAGCGGGAGCCAGCCGGTCACGGGGCCCGCCACGGTGGCCGCGACCACGAGCACCAGGCCCTCGACGGCGGCGGTCAGCGCCCACATCAGCCGGGCTCGCGGGCTGACCCGCTCGCGGGGCTCCCGAAGCTGCATGCCACCGACCCTACGGCCGGGGTGGCTCAGTCCTTCTTGGTTTCGACGCGCGGCCGCGGCCTCGCAGGCCCGGCCGCGCGCTTGCTCAACCTGCGTGCGCCCACGCAGCGAGCTCGTTCCTCACTCGCTGCTGCGCACTTCGCAGATGACCGCGCCGTTGGCGACGGTCTGGCCGACCTCGGCCTGCAGGCCGGTCACGGTGCCGGCCTTGTGGGCCTTGAGCGGCTGCTCCATCTTCATCGCCTCGATGACGACCACGGTGTCGCCCTCGGCGACCTGCTGGCCCTCCTCGACGACGACCTTGACGACCGTGCCCTGCATCGGGCTGGTGACGGCGTCGCCGCTCGCGGCGGCGCCGGACTTCTTGCCACCGCCGCGCTTGGGCTTCTTCGCCCCGCCGCCGCCCGGCGCCGCGGCGAGCCCGCCGAGCCCGCCGGGCAGCACGACCTCGATCCGCTTGCCGCCGACCTCGACGACCACCGAGTGCCGCTCACCGGCCTCCTCGGCCTCGGCGGCGTCCCCGGCGTAGGGCTCGATCCGGTTGTCGAACTCGGCCTCGATCCACGTGGTGTAGACGTCGAACTGCTCGTTGTCCGCGACGTACGCCGGGTCGCTGACCACCGCCCGGTGGAAGGGGATCACGGTCGGCATCCCGTCGACCGTGAACTCGTCCAGTGCGCGGCGGGAGCGCTCCAGCGCCTGGGTGCGGTCGCGGCCGGTGACCACGAGCTTGGCGATCAGCGAGTCGAACGAGCCGGGCACGGTCTCGCCGTTCTCGTAGCCGCCGTCGATGCGGATGCCGGGGCCCTGCGGCGGGTTCCACGCCGACAGCGTGCCGGGAGCCGGCATGAAGTTGCGGCCGCCGTCCTCGGCGTTGATCCGGAACTCGATCGAGTGGCCGCGGACCTCGGGGTCGTCGTACCCGAGCTCCTCGCCCGCGGCGATGCGGAACATCTCGCGGACCAGGTCGAGGCCGGTGACCTCCTCGGAGACGCAGTGCTCGACCTGGAGGCGGGTGTTGACCTCGAGGAACGAGATGGTGCCGTCGCGGGCGACGAGGAACTCGCAGGTGCCGGCGCCGACGTACCCGGCCTCGCGCAGGATCGCCTTGGACGACTCGTAGAGGCGCTGGACCTGGTCCTCGGTGAGGAACGGCGCGGGCGCCTCCTCGACCAGCTTCTGGTGCCGGCGCTGCAGCGAGCAGTCGCGGGTGGACACCACGACGACGTTGCCGTGCTGGTCGGCGAGGCACTGGGTCTCGACGTGCCGCGGCTTGTCGAGGAACTTCTCCACGAAGCACTCGCCGCGGCCGAACGCCGTGACCGCCTCGCGGACCGCGGACTCGAAGGCGTCGGGGACCTCGTCGATGGTGCGCGCGACCTTCAGGCCGCGGCCGCCGCCGCCGAAGGCCGCCTTGATCGCGATCGGCAGGCCGAACTCCTCGGCGAACGCCACCGCCTCGTCGGCGTTCTCCAGCGGGTCCTTGGTGCCGGGCGCCAGCGGCGCACCGACCTTCTCCGCGATGTGGCGGGCCCGGACCTTGTCGCCGAGCGCCTCGATCGCGGACGGCGGGGGGCCGATCCAGACCAGCCCGGCGTCGATCACGGCCTGGGCGAAACCGGCGTTCTCGGCGAGGAAGCCGTAGCCCGGGTGCACCGAGTCGGCGCCGGACTTCTGCGCCACCGCGATCAGCTTGTCGATGTCCAGGTAGGAGTCCGCGGGCGTCGCGCCGCCGAGCGAGTGGGCCTCGTCCGCGAGGCGCACGTGCAGGGCGTCGCGGTCGGGGTCGGCGTACACCGCCACGCTGCCGATGCCGGCGTCCTTGCACGCACGGATCACCCGGACCGCGATCTCCCCGCGGTTGGCGATCAGGACCTTCTGCAGCGGCTTGGTCTCCGGCACGTGCGACTCCTGCTCCTCGGTGTGGAACGGACGAGATCTCCGCGGGGCAGGGTATCGCCAGCGCGGGCCCCACGGCGTGTGGGCCTCGTCTCGCCCGCCGCCGTGGTTAACAATCGCTAACCTCTGCCGCTATCCTGCGCGTCATGAGCTACGAGCTGTCGCGTGAGCACGAGGAGTTCCGGCGGTCGGTCCGCGAGTTCGCCGAGGCGGAGATCGCCCCCCACGCCGCGCAGTGGGACCGCGACCACCACTTCCCGGTCGACGTCGTGCGCAAGATGGGCGCCCTCGGTCTGTTCGGGCTGACCGCCCCGGAGGAGTTCGGCGGGGCGGGCGAGGACGGCGACTTCACCAGCCTCTGCGTCGCGATCGAGGAGATCGGCCGCGTCGACCAGTCGATGGGCATCACGCTGGAGGCGGCGGTGGGCCTCGGCATCAACCCGATCCTCACCTACGGCACGGACGAGCAGAAGCAGACCTGGCTGCCCGACCTCGTGGCCGGCACCACGCTCGCGGGCTTCGGGCTCACCGAGCCGGGCGCCGGGTCCGACGCGGGCGCCACCCGCACCCGGGCGGTGCTGGAGAACGGCGAGTGGGTGGTCAACGGCGCCAAGCAGTTCATCACCAACTCGGGCTCGGAGATCACCAGCCTGGTGACGGTCACGGCGCGCACCGGGGAGTCCGAGGGCGGCCGGGCCGAGATCAGCGCGATCATCGTGCCCAGCGGCACGCCCGGCTTCACGGCCGAGAAGGCGTACGACAAGCTCGGCTGGCACGCCTCCGACACCCACCCGCTGTCCTTCGAGGACGTGCGCGTCCCGGCGGCGAACCTCCTCGGCGCCCGCGGTCGCGGCTACGCGCAGTTCCTCGCGACGCTCGACGACGGCCGGGTCGCGATCGCCGCGCTCGCCGTCGGCTGCATCCAGGCCTGCGTGGACATGAGCGTGGCGTACGCCGGCGACCGGCAGACGTTCGGCGGCCCGATCGGCCGCAAGCAGGGCGTCGCGTTCCAGGTCGCCGACCTCGAGGTGATGCTGCACGCCGCACGGCTGCTGACCTACCGGGCCGCCGCGATGAAGGACGCCGGCGCGCCGATGAAGGACTTCAAGCAGGCCGCGGCCGTGGCCAAGCTGTACGCCACCGAGTCCGCGGTCACGGCGACCCGCATCGCGACCCAGGTGTTCGGCGGCTACGGCTTCATGGAGGAGTACCCGGTGACCCGGTTCTACCGCGACGCCAAGGTGCTCGAGATCGGCGAGGGCACCTCCGAGGTGCAGCGGATGCTGATCGCGCGCGGGCTCGGCCTGCCGGTCGAGTAGCCGCGGAGAGGGCTCGCGTGTGATCGGCGCCACAAGCGGGTATGGGAAGACCGTGCTCCCGCCCTTCCTCTCCCGTGATCACACGATCGCCGGACCCGGGTTCAGCCGCTGGCTGATCCCGCCGGCTGCCCTGTCGGTGCACCTGTGCATCGGCCAGGTCTACGCGACCAGCGTCTACAAGACCGCGCTGGTCGAGCACTTCGACAGCAGCCTCACCGCGATCGGGATCGTGTTCTCGATCGCGATCGTGATGCTCGGGCTCTCGGCCGCCGTCTGCGGCACCTGGGTGGACCGCAACGGCCCGCGGGCCGCGATGTTCACCTCCGCGTGCTTCTGGTCCGTCGGGTTCCTCGTCGCCGCGGTGGGCATCGGCGTCGGCAGCCTGTGGCTGGTCTACCTCGGGTACGGCGTGATCGGCGGCATCGGCCTCGGCATCGGCTACATCTCGCCGGTCTCCACGCTCATCAAGTGGTTCCCCGACCGGCCCGGCCTGGCCACGGGCCTGGCCATCATGGGCTTCGGCGGCGGCGCGCTGATCGCCAGCCCGCTGAGCGCCCGGCTGCTGCAGCTCTACGACCAGAGCGGCTACGTCGCCACCGATCCGTCGTCGGTCCCGGACGGCCACGCCGTGATGCTGCTGTTCGTCACCCTGGGCCTGGCCTACTTCGCGTTCATGATGTTCGGCGCCTTCACCGTGCGGGTGCCCGCCGACGGCTGGCGGCCGGAGGGCTGGGACCCGCACGAGATCGAGGAGAGGAAGCTGGTCACCACGGCGAGCGTGTCGGCCGCGAACGCGATCCGCACCCCGCAGTTCTGGCTGCTCTGGCTCGTGCTGCTGTGCAACGTCACCGCCGGGATCGGGATCCTGGAGCAGGCGGCGCCGATGATCCAGGACTTCTTCCGGGGCGGCGACGGCGTCTCCACGGTCAGCGCCACGGCCGCGGCGGGGTTCGTCGGGCTGCTCTCGATCGCGAACATGACCGGCCGGTTCGTGTGGTCGACCACCTCCGACTACACCGGCCGCAAGCCGATGTACCTGGTCTACCTCGGCGCCGGCATGGTGCTGTACCTGCTGCTGGCGACCACGGGCAACAGCTCGGTGGCGCTGTTCGTGCTGCTGGCCGCGGTGATCCTGTCGTTCTACGGCGGCGGGTTCGCGACCGTGCCCGCCTACCTTCGCGACCTGTTCGGCACCTACCAGGTCGGCGCGATCCACGGCCGGCTGCTCACCGCCTGGTCGGCCGCCGGTGTGGCCGGGCCGCTGATCGTGAACGGCTTCCTCGACGCCCAGGGCACCCCGGGAGAGCTCACCGCGTCGGCGTACCGGCCCGCGCTGCTCACGATGGTCGGGGTGCTCGCGCTCGGCTTCGTGGCCAACCTGCTGATCCGGCCGGTCGACGCTCGCTTCCACGAGCCACAACAGCCGCGGGAGCCGGAAAGGAGCCGGGCATGACCGGCCGTCTGGTGGTCGCCTGGACCCTGGTGGGCATCCCGCTCGCCTATGGACTGGTGGAGACGCTGCGGAAGGCCGTCGGCCTGTTCACGGGGTGAAAGGCTAGCCTTTCACCCATGTCCCACCGGTGGCGTCGGCTCCTCACCGAGGCGTACCGGTTCCTCGCGGTCGGTGGTCTCGCCACGATCGTGGCGTTCCTGATCTTCAACTTCCTGGTGCACGGCTTCGCGACGGGGTACGACGCGCCGCTGTCCGGCCATCCCTACCTGGCCTACGCGCTCGCGAACGTGGTCGGCATGGTGGTGAGCTACCGCGGCTCCCGGAGCTGGGTCTTCAAGGACCGCCCCCCGCGCACGGCCGACGGCGGCCGGCTGATGTTCGTCGGGATCAACCTGGTGACGATGCTGATTCCGATGGCCTGCCTGTGGGTCAGCCGCAACGCCCTGGGGCTGGACGACCCGTACTCGGACAACCTCGCGGCGAACGTGGTGGGGCTGTTCCTGGCGATGGTGGCGCGGTTCTACCTGTTCCGCACGCTGGTGTTCCGCCGGCCGGTCCACCTCGCCGACCTCAAGCAGCACCCGATGCAGGTCTTCGAGCTCAGCGAGCTGCGGGCGGACACCGGGCCGATCGTGATCGCGGTCCAGGTCGAGGTCAGCGACGAGTCCACAGGTCCGTCCACGAGTGACCCAGCTCCGCGGCGAGGTCCCTGACCAGCGGGAGGCTCACGCCCACCACGTTGTGGTGGTCGCCCTCGATGCCGGTGACGAAGGCGCCGCCCAGGCCGTCGACCGTGAACGCCCCGGCGACCGCGAGCGGCTCGCCGGTCGCCACGTACGCCGCCACCTCCTCGTCGGTCACGTCCGCGAAGTGGACGGTCGTGGACGCGGTGGCCGCGGCCACCCTCCCGGTGGCGGTGTCGCGCAGGCAGTGGCCGGTGCGCAGCACGCCGGTGCGGCCGCGCATCGCCTGCCAGCGGCGCACCGCCTCCTCGGGGTGGCCGGGCTTGCCGAGCGCCTCGCCGTCCAGGTCCAGCACGGAGTCGCAGCCGAGCACCAGCGCCCCCTCCGGGAGCTCGTCGCGCTCCGCGACCGCCGCGCACTTGAGCTCGGCGAGCTGGAGCGCGAGCTCGAGGGGCGGCAGGCCGTCGAGCACCGACTCGTCGACACCGGACACGATCACCACGGGCTCGACGCCGGCGTTGCGGAGCGTCTGGAGTCGGGCGGGGGAGGCCGAGGCGAGCACCAGCGGCGTACGGGGAGGCGTCACGCGTCCGATCCAAGCAGCTCGAGCGCGTCGCCGAACGAGCAGGTCGCGAGCACGCTGAGCGGGTCGCCGGGCGACATGTGCTCGGCGGCGCCGATCGAGATCATCACGTTGAGCAGCATCCCGTAGGCGACGAAGTCGCGGCACCGCTCGTCGTCCCAGCCGGGGGCCGGATGGTCTCGAAGACCTCACGGTGGCGCGCTCACGCCGTTCGGGTACGACGGCGCGATCGGCCCGGCGCTGCTCACCGGCGCGGCCGCGGTGGCGGTCGCCACGGTCGCCAGCCTGTTCGCCCCGGGTCGCCGGGAGCCGGCGCCGTCTCGGGCATGATGGCGCGGTGCGCCTCCTCCGCCGACTGCCTGCGCTCCTGCTCGCGGCCGTGGCCCTCGCGGGCTGCTCGGGGAGTGATAGCGGCGGCGGGGGCGGCGACGCCGGCGACCCGCAGGCGGTCAACCGGTACGCCGACCTGCCGGGCTACGCCGAGCCGCACTCGCGTGCCGCCCAGGCCGCGGACCGGGCGGAGCGGCGCGGCGACACCGAGGCCCAGGCGGTCTTCGACCGGCTCGCCTCGACCCCGAGCGGGATCTGGCTGACTCCGGAGGAGCACCCCGCCGGCGAGGTGGGCCGGTTCGTGAGCGCGACCGTCGCCGCCGCCGGGAAGGCCGGCCGGCTGCCGACGTTCGTGGTCTACGGCATCCCCGACCGGGACTGCACCGGCGGGTTCTCCGAGGGCGGGCTGCCGGCCGCGCAGTACGGCCCCTGGGTGCAGGAGATCGCCGACGCGGCCGCGGCCGGGCCGTCGGTCGTGGTGGTCGAGCCGGACGCCCTCGCGGCCGCCCTGGAGTGCGCGCGCCGGGCGCAGCGGGTCGAGCTGATCGCCGACGCGGTCGCGCGGCTGCAGGAGGCGGGCGTCACGACGTACGTCGACGGCGGGCACTCCAACTGGGTCGACCCGGACCGGCTGGCGCCGCTGCTCGAGCGGGTCGGCGTCGACGCCGTGCGCGGGTTCGCCAGCAACGTCTCGAACTACCAGTCCGACGACGACGAGCGGAAGTACGGCGAGAAGCTCAGCGCCCTGCTCGGCGGCGCGCACTACATCATCGACAGCGGCCGCAACGGCAACGGCTCCACCGACGACTGGTGCAACCCGCCGGACCGCGCGTACGGCCAGGACCCGGCCGCGGCGCCGCGGGGCGCGGCCGCCCACCTCGACGCGTACGTCTGGGTCAAGCCGCCGGGGGAGAGCGACGGCGAGTGCCACGGTGGCCCGCCGGCGGGGGAGTTCTGGCCGGAGCGCGCGCTGGAGATGGCCGTCTCGTCCGGGTGGTGAGACTTTCCGACCAGCCAGTTGCGCCTCCGGAGGGTCCACCGAGTGCCGTTGTTAGCATTCGCCCCATGCAGCCGGGCAGCGACTGGGTGGCCGTCATCATCGAGGACGACCCCGACGTCCGCGACCTCATCGACATCGTGCTCACGCAGTCCGGCTTCCGCACCGTGGTCACCGAGAACGGCCCCGAGGGGGTCGACGCGGTGCGCCAGCACAACCCGCTGATCACCACGCTCGACGTGAACATGCCCGGCATGGACGGCTTCGCCGTCGCCAAGCGGCTGCGCGAGTTCAGCAACACCTACCTGATCATGATCACCGCCCTCGCCGACGAGATCGACGTCGTGCAGGGCTTCGAGGCGGGCGCCGACGACTACCTGGTCAAGCCGTTCCGCCCGCGCGAGCTGCGCGCCCGCGCCGACTCGATGCTGCGCCGGCCGCGGACCCGCTTCGAGACCCCGGCCGGCTGGGCGGAGCAGTCGGGGCACGAGGCCGACCCGGCGCCCGCCGAGCCGCGGGAGGAGTCGTGGGCCGCCCAGGCGGCGCGCGACCTCACCGCGAACGCGCCGCTGCGCCCGCTGCACCACGACGAGCCGGCCGCACCGCCGCCTCCGCCGCCACCGCCGCCCGCGCCGCCCGCGCCGCCCGCGCCGGAGCCGACCCCGCCGCCCCCGTACCAGCAGCCCGCCCCGCCGCCACCGCAGCCGCAGCACCAGGAGCCGCAGCACCCGGAGCCGCAGTACCCGGAGCCCCAGCAGCCGCAGTACCAGCAGCCGCAGTACCAGCAGCCGGCCCCGGCGCACCCGCCCGCCCCGCAGCTGCCCGCGCCGGCGTACCAGCAGCCGGTCCCGACGGACCCGGCGCTGCTCGGGGCACCCCCGAGCCAGGGGGGCTGGATCCGCTTCAACGGGCTCGCGCTCAACAACGAGACGCGGGTCGTCACCGTGAACGGCGCCGCCGTCGACCTGACCCGGACGGAGTTCGACCTGCTGGCGTCGCTGCTGAGCACCGGCCGCCGGGTCCGCTCGAAGGCCGACCTGGTCCTCACCATGCGCGGCCAGCAGTACGTCACGTCGTACTTCGTCAACGAGGCCGACAAGCGCTCGGTCGAGGTCCACATCGCCAATCTGCGCCGCAAGATCGGCGACGACGCCGGCACGCCGAAGTTCATCGAGACCGTGCGCGGCGTCGGCTACCGGCTCGCCGAGGCCGCCTGAGCCACGACGTAGACCGCCCCGCCACCCGGGACGGGTGACGGGGCGTGGTGCCTCGACCGCGGAGACCCCCGAGTCCGCACGGCCGCTGCGCGGCCCCGACGTACCCGGTCTCCGACGGGGCAAACCACTCCGGCCGGCCCCGCGACCTCGGTACGCTCCCGGGCGTGAGCCGGATCTTCACCACCAGCGTCGCCTCCGTCTACCCGCACTACGTGAACAAGGTGGAGCGGAAGGGCCGGACCCGCGACGAGCTGGACCGGGTGATCTGCTGGCTGACCGGCTACGACCAGGCCGAGCTGACGGCACACCTGGACGGCGGCACGACGTTCGAGGACTTCTTCGCCCGGGCGAGGCTCACCCCGCACGCCGCGCTGATCACCGGCACCGTGTGCGGGGTCCGCGTCGAGGACGTCGAGGACCCCCTGATGCAGCGGATCCGCTACCTCGACAAGCTCGTCGACGAGCTGGCGAAGGGCAGGCCGATGGAGAAGGTGCTGCGCGGTTGATCGGGTCGCCCGCTGCCGGGTCGTGTGCCTGAGAACGCGGTATAGCGCGGGCTCAGGCACACGACCCTGTCTGCGCCCGCTGCAGCTTCCTGGCCCGAGCAAGCTCGGTCCAGGGCAGCTCAGTTCGCGTCGACCGGGATCGACTGGGCCTTGGTGGGCTCCTTGCTCGGGAAGATCGCGATCGGGACCTTCTGCTTGATGACCAACTTGTCGAACCGCTCCGAGCCGGGCGACTCCTCGACCCAGACGACCGCGGTGAAGTGCAGGTCGATGCCGCGGGTGTTCAGGGAGGTCGGCCTGATCTTCTGGTTGCGCAGCTCGAAGGCGCCCTTGGGCGAGGTGATGAGCATGCCGTACTTGGTCGACAGCGGCTCGGGGTCGAAGGTGACCGACTTCGCCTCGGCGTCGAGCTCGTAGGGGTGCTCCACCCGGCCGCCACCGGTGGTGACCGTGTCGGACTCGACCGTGATCCGGGACAGGTAGGCGCGCCGCTTGGTGGCGAACGGGTCGCGGATCCCGCGGTTCAGGTCGTAGGCCTGGAAGGTGAACGAGAAGTACTTGTTGCCCCGGGGGTACCACTCGTTCGTGCGGGGCGTCGACTTGGTCGGGTAGAGCGTGTAGACGTAGTCCATCCCGTTGATCTCGATGTGCGACTGGAACGTGCCGTCGCGGGTGAACTGGGAGGGGTACGGCGTCGCCGTGGCGGTCGGCGACGCGCTCGGCGTCGAGGACGGCTCGTCGGAGCCGGTGAGACCGTCGAGGGCCGAGCAACCGCTGAGCAGTACCGCGGCGGCGAGCAGCATGCCGGCCGCCGGGACTGCTGCCGCCCGGAAGGGGCGCGAGCGGGTGCGGGTCATGGGTTCTCCTGCTGGTGGGGGGTCGTGGGGTCAGGCCTTGAAGCCGCGGTAGCGCTTCATGGCCTTCAGGATCATCCAGGCGGTCTGGAGGACGGTGATGACACCGAGGATCGGCCAGCACACGGCGAGGATGTCCGACCGCAGCGGGATCGGCAGCAGCTGCGTCCAGATCGCGGCGGTCACGACGAACAGCACGAGGAAGGCGGCGTACGGGTAGAGCCAGGCGATGCCCTTGCCGCGCTCGGCCTTCGCCTGGGCCGCCCAGTTGTCGGTCTGCTGCCGGCTGAAGAACTTCAGCCAGGCCCGGACGAAGTGGCCCATCCGGATCACCATGTAGGCCTCGGCAGGGACGACCAGCAGCGCGAACAGGTAGTCGCGCTTGTTCGCGAACTCCATCGACCGGGCCACCCGGAAGTTCAGCCAGACCGCCGCCAGGGGCGGGATCAGCCACCACGGGCTGAACACGAACGCGTGGATGTTCAACGAGCCGGCGAGCAGCAGGACGAACAGGGTGCGGGTCGTGATGTTGATGACCATCGACATGTGCTCGAACCAGCGCAGCCGGAGGTTCGGGTGGAAGGGCTGGCCCTTGGTGTCGCCCCGCTGGCCGGGCCACATCAGGTCGATCGCGCCGAAGTTCCACTTCACCTGCTGCGCGTCGAGGGACCGCAGCGTGTCCATGCCGCCGACGTGGGCGCGGGCGCGGGCGGAGATCTTGGTGAGGTAGCCGGCGCTCTTGATCTGCAGCGACAGCAGGGAGTCCTCGACCTCGCTGTCGTTGACCCACGGGGTGCGCTGGTGGCTGTCGCGGAGCACGTCGCGCAGCGCCTGGGTCGAGAAGATCGAGAACTGGCCGCCGAGCACCGCCATGTTGCGGCCCTTGAGCAGGTTCTGCATGTTGAACGCGGCGAACTGGGCCCGCTGGCCGGCGATGAGGAACTTGGCCATCCAGCCGTCGAGCGCGCTGTCGTCGATCGAGTAGATCGCGGAGATGCCGCCGATCCGGTCGTCGCTGGAGATCTCGTCGACGAGGTGCTGCACGGCGTCCGGCTCGGGCGTGGTGTCGCCGTCGACGCCGAGCAGGTAGTCCATCTGCTCGACGAGGGAGTAGCCGTAGTTGAGCGCGCCGACCTTCTTGTCCGGGTTCTTGCCGATGTCGTGGACGTAGATGATCGTGCTCTGCTCGCCGGTGGGCGTCATCCGGGTCTGCGGGCCGGCGTAGTGGCTGGCGATCTCGACCGAGTCGTCGCTGGTGTTGTTGATGATGACGTGGATGACGTCGGGAATCCGGGTCTGCTGCAGGAGCGAGTCGAGGACGCCGGCGATGGTCTCGGCCTCGTTGTACGCCGGGATGATGCAGCCGACCGTCGGCCGGTACGTCGGGACGTCCTCCAGCTCGTCGAGGAACTGGGTCTCGTAGTCGGACAGGCCGGGGTCGGCGGTGCGGACGTACTCGTTCTCGCCCGCGGTGGCCGTCGGGGGTGGGGGCGCGGGGTAGGCCGCACCGGTGGCGTGGGGGACGCCGTCCGGCCCCATGTGGTTCGCGTTCACGCGTTCGTCTCCTGCACTGTGCCCAGCTGGACAGCTCCAGTCTGGGCGCCGGCCCTCAAGACGCGACACAGCCGATCTCGAAGATTGGCTCAAGAATAGTGGTCCAGACCGGGGAGACGGCGGGATTCAGCCCGGGAGGCCGCTGGCGCGCCACCCGCCGGGTCCGCGCCGCGGGGTGACCCGCTGCGCGCGCCGGTAGTGGCTCCACTCCGGCCGCCGGCGGGGCTTCGCCGCCGGCGCGGCCTGGAGCGAGGACAGCACGGCGACGACCGCCGCGACCTCCTCCGGCGTCGCGTCGCCGCGGATGATGCGGAGGAAGGGCTGGGTGTCGGCGTTCTCCTCGGCGGTCACAGCGGGATATTTCCGTGCTTCTTGGGCGGGAGGGTCTCCCGCTTGGACTGCAGGAGCCGGAGTGCCCGGACCACCTCGACGCGGGTCTCGTGCGGCGCGATCACCGCGTCGACGTACCCGCGCTCGGCCGCGATGTAGGGGTTGGCGAGGGTGGTCTCGTACTCGTCGATCAGTTGGGCGCGCTTCGCCTCGACGTCCCCGCCCTCGTCGGCGACCTTCTTCAGGGTCTTGCGGTGCACGATGTTCGCCGCGCCCTGGGCGCCCATCACCGCGATCTGCGCGGTCGGCCAGGCGAGGTTGATGTCGGCGCCGAGGTGCTTGGAGCCCATCACGTCGTACGCGCCGCCGTACGCCTTGCGGGTGATCACCGTGACCAGCGGGACCGTCGCCTCGGCGTAGGCGTAGATCAGCTTGGCGCCGCGCCGGATGATGCCGTTCCACTCCTGGTCGGTGCCGGGCAGGAACCCGGGCACGTCGACGAAGGTCAGCACCGGGATGTTGAAGGCGTCGCAGAACCGCACGAAGCGCGCGGCCTTCTCGGAGGCGTCGATGTCCAGGGTGCCGGCGAACTGCATCGGCTGGTTCGCGACCACGCCGACCGGGAGGCCCTCGACCCGGCCGAAGCCGACGACGATGTTGGGGGCGAACAGCTCCTGGACCTCGAGGAACTCCTCGTCGTCGACGACCGCGGTGATCACGTCGCGCATGTCGTAGGGCTGGTTGGGGGAGTCCGGGATGATCGTGTCCAGCGCCCGGTCGAGATCGCTGATCTCGAGGTCCGCGGCCTCGTCGTACCTCGGCAGCTCGTCGAGGTTGTTCTGCGGGAGGTACGACAGCAGCGCCTTGACGTACTCGATCGCGTCCTCCTCGTCCGAGCCCATGTAGTGGGCGTTGCCGGACTTGGTGTTGTGCGTGCGCGCGCCGCCGAGCTCCTCCATCGAGACGTCCTCGCCGGTGACGGTCTTGATGACGTCGGGGCCGGTGATGAACATGTTCGAGGTGCCGTCGACCATGATCGTGAAGTCGGTGACCGCGGGGGAGTAGACGTGCCCGCCCGCGCAGGAGCCCATGATCATGCTGATCTGCGGGATCACCCCGGAGGCGTGCACGTTGCGGCGGAAGATCTCGCCGTACAGGCCGAGCGAGACCACGCCCTCCTGGATGCGGGCGCCCGCGCCCTCGTTGATGCCGATGATCGGGCAGCCGGTCTTGATGGCGAGGTCCATGACCTTGGTGATCTTCTCGCCGTACACCTCGCCCAGCGAGCCGCCGAAGATCGTGAAGTCCTGGGAGAACACGCACACCTGGCGGCCGTCGATGGTGCCGTAGCCGGTCACCACGCCGTCGCCGTACGGCCGGTTCTTCTCCAGGCCGAACGCGGTGCTGCGGTGCCGGGCCAGCTCGTCGAGCTCGACGAAGGAGCCCTCGTCGAAGAGCAGCTCGATGCGCTCGCGGGCCGTCTTGCGGCCCTTGGAGTGCTGCTTCTCGACGGCCTTGGCCGAGCCCGCGTGGACGGCCTCGTCGAGCCGCCGGTCCAGGTCCGCGAGCTTGCCTGCGGTGGTGTGGAGGTCGATGTCCTGAGGGACGTCGGTGCCCTCGCCGGGGTGCGCACTCATCGGGTTTCTGGCTCCTCACTGGCAGGGGTTCTGGACCGTGGGCCAATCTAGTGCCCGTGACCGCCCCGCAGATGAGACGCCTATCACTCGACGACGAACCGCTGGCCGCGCTGGCCCCGGAGCTGGCCGTGGAGGTGCTCGAGTCGGCGACCTCCACCAACGCCGTCGCCACCGAGCGGGCCCGTGGGGGAGCGGCCGAGGGGACCGTCGTCGTGGCCGAGCACCAGACCGCGGGGCGGGGCCGGCTGGACCGGACCTGGGAGACGCCGCCGCGCGCGTCGCTGACGTTCTCGCTCGTGCTGCGCCCGGCGGTGCCGGCCGGCGAGTGGCCGTGGCTGCCGCTGCTGACCGGGCACACCGTGGCGAAGGTGCTGCGCGGCCGGGGGTACGCCGCAGCCGGCGTGAAGTGGCCCAACGACGTGCTGCTGGGCGAGCGGAAGGTCGCGGGGATCCTGGTCGAGCGGGTCGAGACCCCCGCCGGCCCGGCCGCGATCGTCGGCGTGGGGCTGAACGTCTCGCTGACCGAGGACGACCTCCCGGTGCCGAACGCGACCTCGCTCGCCCTCGAGTCGGGGACCGAGCCGGACCGCACCGGGCTGCTCCTCGAGCTGCTCCGGTCGCTCCGGGAGGCGTACGACGCCTGGCAGGCGGGCGGCCCCGACGCGACCACGCACCTGCGCTCGTCGTACGCCGCCGCGTGCGTGACCGTCGGCCGCGAGGTGCGGGTGTCGCTGCCCGGCGGCGGCGAGCTGCTCGGGCGCGCGACCGGGATCGACCCGGCCGGCCGCCTGGTGGTCACCGGACCGGAGGGGGAGACCGTCGTCGGCGCCGGGGACGTCGTCCACGTGCGCCCCGCCGACGCCGGGCCCGATCAGTGACATGATCGGCGGGTGGCCATCTCCCGCAGACTGCTGAACGAGGGTGAGACCGTCGTGGTCGACACCCGCACGCACGTCAAGGCCCTGCTGTGGCCGCTCATCTGCCTGGTGATCCTGCTCGCGGTCGGCACCTACGCGCAGACGAAGATCGACAACGGCACGGTCACGCTCGTCATCTGGATCCTGCTCGCCTGCCTCGCCGTGTGGTTCGTCCTCCGCCCGCTGGTGGTCTGGGCCACCGCGACGTACACGGTCACCGACCGGCGGCTGATCACCCGGCACGGCGTGATCGTGCGGCGCGGGCACGACATCCCGCTGGCACGGATCAGCGACGTGGCCTACGAGTTCGGCCCGATCGACCGGCTGCTGGGCTGCGGGACCCTGGTGATCTCCGACGCCAGCACCCACGGCCAGGTCAAGCTGCACGACATCCCGCACGTGGAGGAGACCCAGCGCAAGCTCAACGAGCTGCTCCACGGCACCAACGACGCCGCGGCGGGACATGAAGGAACCTGACCACCCGGCCCCCGAGGAGCTGGAGCGCGCGATCCTCGGGCAGGAACCGGTCTTCAACGCCCCCGAGGTGGCCGAGCAGACCGGGGTCAGCATCGACGAGGCGCGCCGGCTGTGGCGGGCGCTGGGCTTCCCCGAGCACGGCCTGGAGACGGCGTTCACCGACGCGGACACCGACGCCCTGTCGACGCTGCTCTCGGTGGTGCGCTCGGGGCTCATCGACTTCGACATGGCGGTGAACCTGACCCGTGCGGTCGGGCAGACCATGGCCCGGCTCGCGGACTGGGAGGTGGCGACGCTGGTGCACCGGGTCGAGGAGCTCGAGGCGGGCGACGACGCGACCGGCAGCCGGGTCGGGTCGGCGCTGCGGCTGATCGACGAGCTCCAGGGGCCGTTCCAGGAGCTGCTGGTCTACGTGTGGAAGCGGCACCTGGCCGCCGCGGTCGGCCGGGTCGAGGCGCTCGGGGCGAACGAGGAGGACCTCAACACGGTGCCGCTGACCGTCGGCTTCGCCGACATCGTCAGCTTCACGGCGCTGTCGAACCGGCTCTCCGAGGACCGGATCGGCGACCTGGTGGAGCTGTTCGAGTCCCGGTGCGCCGACGTGGTGGCGGCCCAGCGCGGCCGGGTGATCAAGAGCATCGGCGACTCGGTGCTGTTCGTGAACGACGACCCCGTCCGCGCGTACGACACCGCGGAGGGGATCATCAACGTGATCGGCCGCGACAGCCGGATGCCCGACGTGCGGGTCGGGCTCGCCAGTGGCTCGGTGGTCATGCGCCTCGGCGACGTGTTCG
Organism: Nocardioides aquiterrae; assembly: GCF_039526625.1. Taxonomy (NCBI): domain Bacteria; kingdom Bacillati; phylum Actinomycetota; class Actinomycetes; order Propionibacteriales; family Nocardioidaceae; genus Nocardioides; species Nocardioides aquiterrae. The sequence goes on along the minus strand of NZ_BAAAJE010000013.1, from coordinate 14,728 downwards.
GGCCGCCGGTCAACCTGGCCTCGCGGTTGACCGCCGTCGCCCGGCGGAACCGGATCATCATCGACCAGGCCACCGCGGAGCTGCTGCCGCCGACCGAGTTCGAGACCCGGCCGCTGCCGGCGCGCCCGGTCCGGGGATTCGGGATCGTGGAGCCGGTGGCGGTCCGGCGCGCCTGAAATCGCGGCTCAGATCGTCCGGATCACAGTTTTCGGAAACGCCGGTCAGCCGGCGCCTGCGCTCCCTACCGTGGGCAGATGATCGAGGTGCAGGACATCCGGCTCGATCCCGAGTCCCGTCGCGCCTGGCACGGCGAGGAGGAGGTCGTCCTGTCCCGCAAGGAGTTCGACCTCGTGCTCGCGCTGATGGAGCGGGCCGGCACGATCGTCACCCGCGACGAGCTGATGCGCGAGGTGTGGCACACGAACTTCTGGACCTCGTCGAAGACGATCGACGTCCATCTGGGCTGGGTGCGCCGCAAGCTCGGCGACGACAGCCGGCACCCGCGGCTGATCACCACGATCCGCGGACAGGGGCTGCGGTTCGAGACCGAGGGCCACACGCTCTAGAGTCTGGGGCGTGCTCGCACCGACCCTGGCCGTGATCGGCGGTGGCCAGCTGGCCCGGATGATGGCCGAGCCGGCCGCGGCGATGGCCATCCCGCTGCGACTGCTCGCCGAGGCCGAGGGGGTCTCGGCCGCGCAGGTGATCCCCGACCACCTGGTCGGCGACTACCGCGACCTGGCGATGCTGCGGAAGGTCACCGCCGGCTGCCCGGTCGTCACCTTCGACCACGAGCACGTGCCGACCGGGCACCTGTACGCGCTCGCGGAGGACGGCGTGGCCGTCCGGCCCGGGCCCGAGGCGCTCGTGCACGCGCAGGACAAGGCGGTCATGCGGGAGGCGATCACGAGGCTGGGGTTGCCTGGTCCCCGGTACAGGCTCGTCGCGTCCTCCCGGGACGTGGCGGCGTTCGGGTTCCCGTGCGTCCTCAAGACCACGCGCGGCGGATACGACGGCAAGGGCGTCTGGTTCGTGCGCTCGGTCGAGGACTGCGCCGAGGCGTTCGCGACGGCGGAGGCCAGCGGCGTGCGGATCCTGGCCGAGGAGCTGGTCGACTTCCGCCGCGAGCTGTCCGCGCTGGTCGCGCGGTCGCCCAGCGGCCAGGCCGCGGCGTACCCCGTCGTCGCGTCGACCCAGAAGGACGGCATCTGCCACGAGGTGATCGCGCCCGCCCCGGACCTGTCGCCCGAGCTGGCGGGGGAGGCGCAGGCGATCGCGCTGCGGATCGCGGGCGAGCTGGACGTCACCGGCGTGCTCGCGGTCGAGCTGTTCGAGACCAACGACGGGCGGGTGCTGGTCAACGAGCTCGCGATGCGGCCGCACAACACCGGGCACTGGACCCAGGACGGCGCGGTGACCTCGCAGTTCGAGAACCACCTCCGCGCGGTGCTCGACCTGCCGCTCGGCTCGCCCGAGCCGCGGGAGCGGTGGACCGTGATGGTCAACATCCTGGGCGGCCCCGACCGCCCCGACGGGCAGGGCGTCGGCCGCCTGTACGACGGCTACCCCCACGCCCTCGCCCGCGACCCGTACCTGCGGGTCCACCTCTACGGCAAGGACCTGCGGCCGGGCCGCAAGGTCGGCCACGTCAACGCCTACGGCGACGACCTCGACGACTGCCTCGAGCGGGCGCGGCACGCCGCCGCCTGGTTCCGGGGCGACCTGGGGAACGAGAGTGAGTGAGATGAGCGCACGCGTCGGCATCGTGATGGGGTCCGACTCCGACTGGCCGGTGATGAAGGCGGCGTCCGAGGCGCTGGCCGAGTTCGGCGTCGAGCACGAGGCCGACGTGGTCTCCGCGCACCGGATGCCGGAGGAGATGCTGGAGTACGGGCGCTCCGCCGCCGGGCGCGGGCTCTCGGTGATCGTCGCCGGCGCCGGCGGGGCGGCGCACCTGCCCGGCATGCTCGCGGCCGTCACGCCGCTGCCGGTGATCGGCGTCCCGGTGCCGCTGAAGTACCTGGACGGCATGGACTCGCTGCTCTCGATCGTGCAGATGCCGGCCGGCGTCCCGGTCGCGACGGTAGCCGTCGGCGGGGCCCGCAACGCCGGGCTGCTCGCGGTCCGCATCCTCGCCGCGACCGACCCGGAGCTGCAGGCGCGGATGGTGGAGTTCCAGGCGGAGCTGAAGAAGACGGCCCAGGAGAAGGGCGCCGCGGTGCGCAACGACCTGCCTGGGCGGCGCGTCGGGTTCTGACCCGCGCGGTCGCACGCGCGAGAGCGTCACGCTCCGGCGCACCCACGAGCTGCTCGGGGTGCTGGGCCGCACCGACGTGCCCGTGGTGCAGGGCGCGCCCGCCGACGAGGGTGCGGCCGCCGAGATCGTGGTGATGGGCGGCGTGTTCCTCGAGCAGACCAGCGTCGGGGCGATGCCGGGGGAGTACAACTTCTGGTGTGACCTCGACGCGGCGCAGACGGTGATGGAGAGCGGGGCCGCGCTGCGGCTGGCGGACGGCGGCGCGTTCGGCGGGCTCGCGTCCGAGCACACCCTGGGCTGGATCGACTTCCAGGAGCGGGTCAAGCCGCGCGAGGAGCTCGAGCAGGGCAGCTGCGCCCTCGCCGTCGCGAACCTGCTCATGTGGGCGGACCCGCCCGCGCCGAACTGTCGGATCGCGACCGCCGTCGACGCCGAGGCGTTCCGCGAGCTGTTCGTCGAGCGGATGGCGAGCCTGCCGTGAGGCGCGAGGTCGACGTGGTGGTGGTCGGCTCGGTCAACCGGGACTACGTCTGCCGGGTGGAGGTGCTGCCAGCGCCCGGCGAGACGGTCCTCGGCGGCGAGGCGAGCGTCGGCTCCGGTGGCAAGGGCGGCAACCAGGCGGTCGCGGCGAGCCTGATGGGGGCGCGCACGGCGATCGTGGCCCGGGTCGGCCGGGACGACGACGGCCGGGCGCTGGCCAAGGACCTGGCGGAGTCGTGGGTCGACACCACCGAGCTGGTCGCGACCAGCGCCCGGACCGGCATGGCGTTCGTGATGGTGGACGCGACCGGCGAGAACTCGATCGTCGTGGCGCCGGGCGCCAACGAGCTCCTCGAGGCCGCCACGACGTCGCGCGCCGTCCGCGACCTGGTGGCGCCGTCGGGTGTCGTCGTCACCCAGGCCGAGATCCCGGTCCCGGCGTTCGAGGCGGCGATCCGCGCCGCGGGCGAGGTCGGCGCCCGGGCGGTGGTCAACCTGGCGCCGTACCGTCCGGTGCCGGACGACGTGCTGGCGCTGTGCGACCCGCTCGTCGTCAACGAGTCCGAGGCCGGGGGACTGCTCGGGCGGCCGGTCCACGGCCTCGAGCAGGCGCGGGAGGCCGTGACGGAGCTGCTGGCCCGCTGCCGCTCCGTGGTCGTGACGGTCGGCGCCCGCGGTGCGGTGGTGGGGTCCGCCGACGGCTCGGCGCACGTGCCCGCCGAGGCGGTGGAGGTGGTCGACACGACCGGCGCCGGGGACGCGTTCACGGGCGCGCTCGCCGCCGCACTCAGCGCCGGCACCGACCTGGTCGACGCGGTCCGGATCGGCGTCCGGGCCGGCACGTACGCCGTGGGGCGCCCCGGTGCGCAGGCCTCGTTCGCCCGGGCGGCCGAGCTCGGCGTGGGGCGGTTGCACGCCCGGCCGTGAGGGTCATTGATCGGCCCACCCCGTCGTTCGCCGGCGGCCCCCAGGTACACCAGGTGCTCGATGCGGTCGAGCGCTCCTCGGGCGAGAACGCCGCCTGGACCCAGGTCTGACCCAACCACGAGAGGGACCACCTCGAGTAAGCTGCGCGTCGGGTGACCGGCCTGGGCGAGGTCGCCCACGCCGGGGGAGTCAGTCGCGCTGGAGACGCTGCTGGAGCTGCGGCTGCAGAGGTGACGTCCGCCGTTGGTCGAGCTGGTCGAGACCCCGGAAGCCGGGTGACTGCCGGCGTCTTCAGGGTTGGTCGGGGTTGCGACCGACAGGCAGCAAAGCGGGGACGGCGGGCGGGGGGTTGCGGCCGGCGGCCGGCCCGCGGACCGCGCGGGCACGGTGGTTGAGGTGCGAGGAGCGCCAGCGACGAGCCTCGAAACCACCACCCGGCGAGCGCCCGAAACTTTGCCTGACGAATTCTTCGAAATGGGCCACATTCCCTGTGGATACAGGGGAATCTCGCCATCCCACTGTCGGTGGTCGGTGCTTGAGTAGACCCATGAGCAGCCGGTCGGTCACCCGCGAACAGCTGGTGATCGACGCTGCTCGCGAACGCCAGGCCACGGTGACTCGGGCCGAGATCGACAAACTGGAGCTCGCGGTGGAGTGGGTGGAGCTGCACCCCGGCGACCAGGTCGACACCACCGTTGAGTGGGGGATGCGGGACCTGGAGATCGCCGGCGACGGGGCACCCACGATCGACGAGGGCGCGGTCGCGGAGTTCGCCCTCGCCATCGGGGTGTCCACCGACTCCGGCCGCCTGTACCTGGGGGATGCGGTGGAGCTGAAGTACCGGCTGCCGCGGATCTGGGCGAAGGTCACGAGCGGGGTGGTGCCGGTGTGGAAGGCCCGCAAGGTCGCCCAGGCCACCCGCTCCCTGCCCGTGGAGGGTGCGGCGTTCGTGGACCGGGCGTTGTACTTCGTGCTGCGGAAGTGCTCGTTCGCCGAGATCGACCGGCAGGTCGACAGAGCGCGCGCGGAGTTCGACCCCGAGGCCGCCGAGGAACGCCGCCGCAAGGCCGCGGAGCAGCGGCGCTTCGACGTGCACCTGCGCGACATGACCCACGACGGGCTGGTCCCGGTCACCGGGATGCTCGACCTGGCCGACGCGGTCGCCCTGAACGAGCGGATCGCCGCCAAGGCCGCCACCCTGGACCCCGCCCTGCCCCTGGACGTGCGGCGCGCGGCCGCCGCCGGCATGCTCGGCGCCACCGACCCCGACACCGAGGCGAACCGTGAGGTCGTGATCTATGCCCACGTCCGCCCCGGCCAGGCCATGGTCGACGTCGACAACACCCGGTCGGTGATCACCCCCGAGCACCTCCAGGAGTGGTGCCGACAGGCCGGCACCACGGTGACCCTGAAGCCGGTGATCGACCTCAACGAAGAGCTGGTCACCGAGGACTACCGCCCGACCGAGCGGCAGAAGGAGCAGACCCGGCTGCGGTGGCCGACCTGCCCCTTCCCGCACTGCGACCGCCCCTCGTGGCGCCAAGGTCCGAACGCCGACAACGACCACATCACCGAGTGGCCCGCCGGGCCCACCACGACGTCGAACCTGGCGCCGCCGTGCCGCGGACACCACCGCCTCAAGACCTTCACCGCCTGGACCTACCGCCGCATCCCCGGCCTCGGCTGGGAATGGACCTCACCGCTCGGCCACCGACATATCGGCTGAACCCGACCCTGCCGATCACGGTTGGCGGGGTCATCAGCATGTCCTGACGCCCGTTTTGCGACGGTGACCACAACGGTCGACCCCCGCGGACCGCGAGCCGGCAGACCGCCGTAACCCGCCACCGCAACCCCAGCGGACGCTGACCAGTCGCCGATGCAGATGATCGGCGTGCTGTAGTCCGCCGGCCCGAACTGGATCTCGGAGGCCGTCTCGCCGGAGGCGAACACGATCCCGTCGACGCCGCGGTCCATGACGTCTTGGAAGAACGTGCGCTCGCGCTCGTGCTGGCCGTCGGTGTTGCACACGTAGGAGCCGTAGCCGGCCGCGTCGACTGCGTCGGCCAGCCCCCGGGTGAGCACGGCGTAGAAGGGGTTGGTGATGTCCGGGACGACCACGGCGATCATGTGCGACTGCCGGGTGCGCAGGTTCCGCGCCACGTGGTTGGGCCGGTAGCCCAGCTCCTGGATCGCGTCCATCACCGCGTCCCGCGTCGACGCGCCGACCACCCGCTTGCCGGACAGCACGTGCGAGACCGTGGTCGGGCTGACCCCGGCGCGCGTCGCCACGTGGGCGATCGTCACCCGCCCCGGCACGGGCTCCGGAGGTGGCGCTCGCGGGCTACCGGTCCGCGGCCCACGGAGCCGCGAGGGGGGTGCAGTAGCCCGCGAGCCGTCCCCCTACCGGCCCAACTTCCGCTTCCAGAGCTGGTGCCGTTGCGGAGCGTGCCGGAACGCGTGGCTGATCGCGTAGTACGCCGGCTTCGGCTTCATCCTGCGGTCGAAGGCCAGCGGCCGACGGTGCGAGCCGTCCTCGCGGGGTTGGTCCTCGAGCCAGGTGTAGCGGTCGGTGAGCCCGAACGCGTTGACGACCTTGACGGCCTTCTCGTCGAGCGTGACGTCGAGGTAGCGGCGGTAGACGTCGGCGACCGCCCTGTCGCGCGGCCCGAACGCCTGGGGCAGCCCGTCGTCGAGGACGTCGAGCTCGGTGATCAGGATGTGCAGGCCCCGGTCGGCGATCTCCCGGAGGAAGGCGCGGTAGCCGCGCTCGTCGAACTTGTGGCGGAACCCGTCCGCCAGCAGGTGGCCCTGGATGCCCACCGCCTGGACCGGAGCGCCGACGTGGTGGAGTCGGTCGAGCGCCCTGAGGAACGCCCGGCGGCGCGGCTCCGCCCGGTCGCCCCACTGGTCGACGGTCTCGAAGCCGAACTCGTTGATGATCCGCAGGGCCTTCGGGTCCTGCTCCTGGGTGAGGTGGAACGCCTCGGCGATGTAGCCGGGGCCGATCGTGCTGTACCAGGGCACGTTGGTGCGGAAGCCGTGCTTGTCGGCGTCGTAGGGGTCCGTCACCTCGTTGGCGACGATCCAGCCGTTCATCCGGCCCCGGTAGTGGGCGACCTCGCGACGGATCACGCCGTACAGCAGCGTGCGCGCCCGCCGGCGGCTGATGCCCCAGAGGTCGTCGTCGGTCCAGCCGTCGCCGAAGCCCTCGTCCCACGCCAGGTGGGCGCCGATGGTGAGCTGGCGGTGCTGCTCGGCGAACGCGATGATCTGGTCGCCCGGACCGAAGTTCAGCTTGGCGTCGGGGCTCGGCTTGAGCTGGTACCAGAGCAGGTCGTCCTCGGTGAACAGCAGCCCGGCCTCGCGGGCGAACAGGTGGGGATAGCGCTTGTCCAGCTGCCAGGTGGCGATCGAGGAGCCGAACACGATGCCCTTGTTCGCTGCCTGCCGCCAGAGCGGCGGGCGGCCGGTGGCGTCCACGACGCGGGCGGGGGAGAGGGCCTCGCGGGCGAGGGCGGCCGTCCCGGGCAGGCCGGCGACGGTGGCGCCGACCGCCGTGCCGGCGGCACCCAGCAGGAGAGATCGACGGGCGACGGACGTGGACTCGGGCATGACGGCTCCTCAGTAGGTCCGCCGCTCCGCGCAGGGCGGGCGCTTCGTCGGCGTGCTGGTGCCGCTCACGAACGGACGCTGATCATCTCGGACTACCCGCACTGGGACCTACGGCTCCCGGCTCTGAACCCGGCCGGGGTCGGCGAGCGACGAGATCGCGGGGATCTGCGCGAGGGCGTTGATCGCGACCGAGAACACGAGGAAGCCGATCGCCTCGGTGGGGTGGCCGAGGTCCCAGAAGGCGAGCGTGGCGAGGCCGAACACCAGCACCTTGACGGCGGGTCGCAGGAGCGGGGTGGCGTAGCGGGCCTTGGGCGAGGCGAACCAGAACCAGGCCTGCATGCCGAGCACGGGGAGCAGCCAGACCCAGATCCACCACGGGTCCTGCTGGTAGCCCCACCACGCGAACGCGACCAGGGCGATCACCTCGTCGACGAAGACGAGCGCGAGCACACACCAGCCGAGAAACGTCACGGGTCCATCCTCCCGCCGACTACCGTGCGCGGCATGCTGTTTCCCGAGTCTCGGCGCGCCCTCGAGCAGTACGCCGGTGAGACCCCCGTCTGGACCGAGGGGTACGACGTCGCGGCGGCCCGCGAGCAGGCGCGGGCGCTGGCGGCGCAGGAGCCGCGCGAGGAGGTCGCGGAGGTCGCCGACGTCGACGCGGACGGCGTACCCGCCCGGCTCTACACCCCCGCGGCCGCCGGCGACGCGGTGGTCGTGCACGCGCACGGCGGTGGCTTCGTCTTCAACGACGTCGAGGTGCACGACGCCAGCGCCCGGCGGCTCGCGAACCGCACCGGCCTCCGGGTGCTGAGCGTGGACTACCGGCGGCCGCCGGAGCACCGGTTCCCCGCGGCCGTCGACGACGTCGCGGCGGCCGGCGCGTGGGCGGCGCGGACGCTGGGGGACCGGCTGCTGGCGCACGGCGACAGCGCGGGCGGCAACCTGGCGCTGGTCGACGCGCTGCGCCACCCCGGCCGGTACGCCGCGCTCGCGCTGGTCTACCCGTTCCTCGACCCGGCCGCGGGCTTCGAGTCGTACGCCACCGCCGCCGACGGCTTCGACCCGCGGGAGGCGGCCTGGTACTGGGAGCAGTACGCGAGCCCCGCCGACCTCGCGAACCCCGACCTGGCGCCGCTGCTGTCGGACCGGCTCGGCACGCTGCCCCCGACCCTCGTCGTCACCGCCGAGCACGACCCCCTGCGCGACGAGGGGGAGGAGCTCGCCCGCCGGATCGCCGACGCCGGCGTCGAGGTCGTCGCGACCCGCTACCTCGGCCAGCTGCACGGGTTCTGGCGCCACCCGCGCGTGTTCCCGTCCGCCGAGCCGCTGATGCGGCAGGTCGCCGGGTTCCTCGCTCTGCACGGCTGATGCGCGGGGGGTCGGTCGGCCGCGTGGGCCGGCTGTCTTCGCAATTGAACGGTGAGACTGGGTTACGCGGGGGTAGCGGCAGCCTGGGCGTTCAATTGCGCGGGGAGGGCCCCCGCGTGCGAGGGCCGCACGGCTGAGAGGATGCCGCCATGCGCGTGCACCTCGGCTGCGACCATGCCGGCCTCGACCTCAAGGAACACCTGACCACCTGGCTCACCGAGCACGGCTACGAGCCGGTCGACCACGGACCGTTCCGGTACGACGCGCTCGACGACTACCCGGTGTTCTGCCTGCGGGCGGCCGAGGGTGTGGCCCGGGACCGCGCGGCCGGGCTGGACAGCCTCGGCGTGGTCATCGGCGGCTCGGGCAACGGCGAGCAGATCGCGGCGAACAAGGTCAAGGGCGTCCGGGCGGCGCTCGCCTGGTCCGAGGAGACCGCGCGGCTGGCGCGGCAGCACAACGACGCGAACGTCGTCTCCGTCGGCGGCCGGATGCACTCCCTCGAGGAGATGACCCGGTTCGTCGAGGTGTTCCTCACCGAGCCGTTCAGCGGCGACGAGCGGCACGTGCGCCGGATCGGCCAGCTCACGTCGTACGAGCAGACGGGCGAGCTGCCGCCGCTGCCGGCCTCGGCGATCGATGCCTGAGGGGCACACCCTCCACCGCCTCGCCGACGAGCTGGCCGCGACCTTCGCGGGCGGTGCCGTGCGCGTCGCCAGCCCGCAGGGGCGGTTCGCGGACGCCGCGGCGCTCCTCGACGGGCAGGTCCTCGAGGGCGCCGAGGCGTGGGGCAAGAACCTCTTCGTCGCCTTCCCCGCCGAGCGGTTCGTGCACGTCCACCTCGGGCTGTACGGCAGGTTCGACGTGCACGCCGGCGTCACCGAGGTGCCGCCCCCGGTGGGCCAGGTGCGGCTCCGCCTGGTCGGCGAGGGCGCGTACGCCGACCTCCGCGGCGCCACGACCTGCGCGCTGGTCACCACCGAGCAGCGGGACGCCGTGGTCGCCCGCTCCGGCCCGGACCCGTTGCGCGACGACGCGGACCCGGACCGCGCCTGGGAGCGGATCCGGCGCAGCCGGGCGCCGATCGGCGGGCTGCTCATGGACCAGGCGGTGCTCGCCGGCGTCGGCAACGTCTACCGGGCCGAGCTGCTCTTCCGCCACCGGATCGACCCGATGCGCCCCGGCACCACGCTGCGCCGCGGCCAGTGGCGGGCGATGTGGGACGACCTGGTCGGGCTGATGCGCGAGGGGGTCCGCACCGGGCGGATCGACACCGTCCGGCCCGAGCACGAGCCCGAGGCGATGGGCCGCCCGCCACGGAAGGACGACCACGGCGGCGAGGTGTACGTCTACCGCCGCGACGGGATGCCGTGCCACGTCTGCGGCTCGATCGTTCACACCACCGAGCTCCAAGGCAGAAACCTCTTCTGGTGTCCGCGATGCCAGCGCAGGTTCCGGTCCAGATCGCTACAGTGATGCAGCCCCCGACGCAGAGGAACGACGCATGACCGTTCGGCCCCGAGGCCTCAGGCGGGTGCTGCGTCGTCGTCTCCCACGCCATCACCGCACGCTGATCCTGCTCGTCGCGCTGACGCTCGTGCTGACCGGCTCGGTGCTCCTCTGGACCGACACGGTCGCCCTCACGGTGCTGGTCGTGCCGCTGCTGCTTGGCAGCCTGATGATCAGCCCCCGCCAGCTGCCCTGGTTCGTGGTCTTCCTGATGATCATGCTGATGCTGACGATCGGCGTGCAGAGCGACATCACCCGCAAGACCGTCTTCGCCATCGCCGTCCTCTACCTGCTCTGCTTCATCGTGCTGGTCACCTCGTTCCGGCGGTCCCAGCTCGGCGTCGCCGGCGCGATGGGCGAGTCGATGCTGGTGGACCTGCGCGACCGGATCCTCAGCCAGGGCGGGGTGCCCGAGCTGCCTGCCGGCTGGCTGGCCGAGAGCGCGCTGCGGTCGGCGGGCGGGACGCCGTTCGCCGGGGACTTCGTGGTCTCGACCCGGCCCCGCCACGGCACCCGCGTCGAGCTCGCGGTCGTCGACGTCTCCGGCAAGGGCGAGCAGGCGGGCACCCGCGCGCTGCTGCTCTCGGGAGCGTTCGGTGGCCTGCTCGGGGCGCTGCCGCCCGGTGAGTTCCTCCCGGCCGCCAACGACTACCTGCTCCGCCAGGACTGGGCCGAGGGGTTCGCCACGGCGATCCACCTCTCCCTCGACACCGCGACGGGTGCGTTCGAGGTGCGCGCCGCGGGCCACCCGCCCGCCGCCCAGCTCACGGCGGGCACCGGCCGGTGGATCGTGCACGAGCCCGAGGGCCCGGTGCTCGGACTGATCGAGGACGCCGAGTTCACGGTCGTGACCGGGATGCTGCGGCCGGGGGACGCGCTGCTGCTCTACACCGACGGCATGGTCGAGACCCCGCGCCGCGACATCGGCATGGGCATCGATCGGATGCTCGGCCAGGCCGAGCGGCTGCTGCGCGGCACCTTCGACGGAGGCGCCGACCGGCTGGTCGAGTCGCTGGGGTCGGAGAACGACGACCGGGCGTTGGTGCTGATCCATCGGCGCTGATTCCGAGGGGCCACGTCCGGTGTGGCACGATGACCCTCGCGTTCGAGCAGGATCGAGCGCGCGCGGATGTAGCTCAATGGTAGAGCCCCAGTCTTCCAAACTGGCTACGCGGGTTCGATTCCCGTCATCCGCTCCAAGGGCCCCACTGACCACGTGCAGGCGGGGGTCTTGGCGGGGCGTAGCGTAGTGGCTAGCGCGCCTGCTTTGGGAGCAGGAGATCGCAGGTTCGAGTCCTGTCGCCCCGACGCACCACCCATCCCTTGAATGATCTAGGAGAAGACCTGTGAAGAGCGCCGTCGAGACCTTGAGCCCGACCAGGGCCAAGCTGACCGTCGAGGTGCCCTTCGAGGAGCTCAAGCCGAGCCTCGACGCGGCGTACAAGCAGATTGCCAAGCAGATCAACGTTCCCGGCTTCCGCCGCGGCAAGGTCCCGCCGGCCGTGATCGACCGCCAGGTCGGCCGCGGCGCCGTCCTCGACCAGGCGATCAACGAGGTCGTGCCGCAGAAGTACGTCGAGGCGCTCCAGGCCAACGACCTCCAGCCGCTGGCGCAGCCGGAGATCGAGGTCACCAAGTTCGAGGACAACGCCGCGCTCGAGTTCACCGCCGAGGTCGACATCCGCCCGGAGATCACGCTGCCGGAGTACGACGGCGTCGAGGCCGAGGTCGAGGACATCGAGCTGGGCGACGACGAGGTCACCGAGCAGGTCGAGGCGCTGCGCGAGCGGTTCGCCACCCTGCAGGACGTCGAGCGCCCGGTCGCCGACGGCGACTTCGTCGTCATGGACCTGGTCGCCACCAAGGACGGCGAGCCGGTCGAGGGCGCCGAGGTCACCGGCATGTCCTACCGCGTGGGTCGCGGCGGCATGCTCGACGGCCTCGACGAGGCCCTGGTCGGCATGGCCGCCGGCGACGAGAAGACCTTCACCTCGCAGCTCGTGGGCGGCGACCTGGTCGGCGAGGACGTCGAGGTCCGGGTCTCGGTCTCGCAGGTCCAGGAGCAGGAGCTCCCCGACCTCGACGACGAGTTCGCCCAGATGGCCTCGGAGTTCGACACCGTCGACGAGCTGACCGCCGACGTGCGCGAGCGGCTCGGGCGTGGCAAGCGCCTCGAGCAGGCCGCCGCCGCGCGCGACGCCGTCCTCGAGGCGCTCCTCGAGAAGGTCGAGATCCCGCTGCCCGAGGTCGTCGTGACCGACGAGCTCAACGCGCGCCGCCGCAACATCGAGCAGCAGCTCGCGTTCGCCGGCATCACGATGGAGAAGTACCTCGAGGACGAGAAGCAGACCCAGGAGGAGTTCGAGGCCGACCTCGAGCGCCGGGTCCGCGACGCCGTCGCCGCGCAGTTCATCCTCGACGAGATCGCCAAGAAGGAGGAGTTCGGCATCGACCAGGCCGAGCTCTCCGAGCACCTCGTGCGCCGCGCCCAGCAGTCCGGCCAGGACCCGCAGGAGTTCGCGAACCACATGTTCGAGCACAACCACATCCCCGAGCTGGTGCAGGAGATCCTGCGCGGCAAGGCGCTGGCCCGCATCGTCGAGTCGGCCGTGGTCAAGGACGCCTCGGGCAACGTCGTCGAGCTGAAGAACCTGCGCCCCGACGGCACCATCGGCGAGCCGGAGGCCGAGGCCGACGAGGCCGACGAGGCTGCCGCCGACGAGGCTGCCGAGGAGACCGCCACCGAGGAGTGAGCCCGTCCGGTCGTGGGTAGACGTTGCTCATGACCGGGCCCTCGGGTGTCGACGAGGCATGGCGTCCGCCTGCCCGGGTCGCACCCACCGACGAGCCACCGGAGTCGCTCGCCGGGTACGACCACCTCACGGAGGTCGGCCGCGGCGGCGACTCCGTGGTGTATCGGGCCCGGGACACGGCGATGGGCCGCGACGTCGCGATCAAGGTCCTGCAGACCGACGACGACCGGGCGGTGGCGCGGTTCCGCCGGGAGATCGAGATCACTGTCCGGCTGGGCCGCCAGCACCCGAACATCGTCAACATCCTCACCAGCGGGACGACGGCCTCGGGTCACCCCGCGATCGTCATGGACTTCTACGAGGGCGGCTCGCTGCACGACCGGCTGCGCACCCACGGTCCGCTGCCGGCCGACGAGGTGGTCACGATCGGCACCGTGCTGGCCGACGCCCTGGCGTTCGCGCACGCGCACGGCGTCCTGCACCGCGACGTGAAGCCGCAGAACGTGCTGGTGCTGCCGACCTCGTGGGTGCTCGCCGACTTCGGGATCGCCCGGCTGGTCGACGCCGAGCACACCTCGTCGGTCGAGACCTTCACCTACCGGCACGCGTCGCCGCAGATCCTCGACGGCCGGCCGCCGACCGAGGCCGACGACATCTGGTCGCTGGGCTCGACGCTGTACACGCTCGCCGACGGACGGCCGCCGTTCGCGAGCGAGGACCCCGACGACGACTCGGCGCTGGCCTACCTGCGGCGGGCGCGCACGGAGCCGCACCGGCCGCTCGCGGCGCCGGGCGCGGGCCGGCTGGCCGACGTCATCGACCGCTGTCTGGCCAAGGACGTCGACGACCGCTGGGCGTCGGCGGCCGAGCTGCGTGACGCGCTCGCCCGGCTGCGCGTCAGCGCCTGGGAGCCCGGTGCGCCGAAGCCGCCGCCGCCGGTCCAGGCCGACCCCGTGGCGCTGTCGGTGCTCGCGCACGCGCCGGCCGAGGTCGCGGACGTGGCGCCGACCGGGACCCGGCCCCCCGAGCCGGAGATCCCGCCCCCGCCCACCGGGCCCCCGCCACCGCTGCCGCCGCCCGAGGAGCCGCGGTCGCGGCGCCGCTGGCTGCTGGTCGGCCTCGGGGCCACCGCCGCCGTCGTCGGCCTGGCGCTCGGCGTGACCGGCGCGGTGCTGCGCGGCGACGACGGCGCGACCCCCCAGGCGCCGCCCGCGGACGCCGGCGGCCCGGTCGCGACGCTCTCGGCGTCGCCGGTCGAGTCCGGCGACCCGCAGCCGCACCGCTCGGACCCGCGGCTCGCCTTCGACCTGCTGAAGCTGGACAGCGACGGCACGTCCCTGACGCTGAAGTGGAACGACCCGACCGACGGCGAGGGCGTGTTCGCGCTGTCCCAGGTGTCCCCGCGCAAGCTGCCGGTGTGGGACTTCGAGGCGGGCACGACCGAGGGGACGCTGCCGTTCGTGGTCAAGCCCGGCGTGCGCACCTGCTTCGTGATGACCGTGCACCTGCCGACGGGGGAGGTCGGGCTCAGCGGGACCCGCTGCGTGACCGGCTGACCGGCCGCCGCAGCACCCGCGGGTCGAACCACCACCACCAGCGCCGCCACAGCGGCAGCGTCGCCCGGGCGGCCCGGCGCAGCTCCCGCACGTGGGCGCGCGGGTTCACGACCGGTCCGGGCGGGCCGAACGCCGCGCGCTCCGCGCGCTCGGCGACCGTCGAGGCCGCCACGGTGCCGAACCGCGCGTCGGCCCGGGCCGCCGCCACCGGGGCCGGCTCCCACCGCGGGGGCGGGGTGCCGGCGAGCACGAGCGCG
>NZ_BAAAJE010000012.1:0-84995 GCF_039526625.1 Nocardioides aquiterrae | reverse complement strand
GGGGCTCTCACCCATTCAAGCCGACGCGCCCGCTACCAACGTCCTGGCTGGGTACACCTAGGCGGCGGCGTCCTTGCGGCCGCCGACCAGCACCACCCCCTCGACCACGCGCACGTCGTACGCGGGCACCGAGACGTGGTCGTCCTCCAGGCACCTGCCGCTGCGCAGGTCGAACGCGTGCCGGTGCGCGGGCGAGGCCACGAACGGGATCCCGTCGCGGACGCCCACGATCCCGCGGGCCAGCACCGACGCCTTCGCGAACGGGTCGTGGTTCCCGAGCGCGTAGACCCGGTCGTCCTGGGTGCGGAAGATCGCGACCGCCTGTCCGTGCACGAGCGCGGTCGCGCCGCGCTCGACCTCGAGCTCGGCCAGGCGGCACACCGGTTGCCACATGCCCGGAAACCTAGGCGCGCGGTGTGACGGGGCTGTTTCGCCGTGTGACGGCCGTGAAAAACTCGCCGGGTGCCCGCCGCCGTCGTGATCCTCGCCGCGGGCGCCGGCCAGCGGGTCGGCGCCGGCTCCAACAAGGTGCTGCTGCCGCTCGGCGACCGCCCGGTCCTGGCCTGGTCGGTGCAGGACGCGCTCGCGCTCGACGGCGTCCGCCGGGTGCTGGTCGTGGTCCGTCCCGGCGAGCACGACCAGGTCGCCGACGCGCTGGCGCCGTACCTCGGCGACGCGGCGGTCGGCGTGGTCGAGGGCGGCGCGAGCCGGCACGCCTCGGAGTGGAACGCGCTGGTCGCACTGCGCCCCGAGATCGAGGACGGGTCGGTCGACGTCGTGGCGATCCACGACGGGGCGCGGCCGCTCGCGGGCCGGGATTTGTTCGCGGCGACGGTCGACGCGGCCCGCGGGCGCGGTGGGGCGATCCCCTGCGTGCGGCTGCCGGGGCTGCTCGCCCTCGACGGCCGCGAGCTGCCCGCCGAGCTGGACGGCGTGCAGACGCCGCAGGCGTTCCGGGCGGCCGAGCTGCTCGCGGCGTACTCGCGGGCCGAGGCGGACGGCTTCGAGGGCACCGACACCGCGGCCTGCTGGGCGCGCTACACGGACCTGCCGGTGGTGGCGGTGCCGAGCAGCCCGCGCAACCTGAAGATCACGTTCCCGGAGGACCTGGAGCTGGCGCTCAGGCTCGCGTGAGCCCGCCGCGCGCCGGCCGTCACGACACGGACGAGATCCGCCAGATCTCGTCCCTCGCGTCGCGGACCATGGTGAAGGTGGTGGTGGCGCCCGTGCTCGCAGCGCGGTAGCGACACGACCACGCGAAGCGCCAGGGCTCGACGGTCAGGCTGCGGCAACCCGGTGGGGCCAGCACGAGGTCGAGCACCGTGCCGTCCGCCGGCAGCTGCGGATCGCCCTGCCACAACGCGGCCGCTGCTTCGCGATGCCCGAAGTTGACGTCGTCGATGTAGGCCTCGGCGGTCTTCCAGGCGACGTCGCCGGGGACGACCGACGCCGCAGAAGGGAACCCGGCCCGCAGCACGAGGCGGTCGATGATGCCCTGCGCCTCCTCGTCGAGGACCACCTCGTCGTCGCCGTAGCGGGGGACGCCGCACTCGGCCTCGACGATGACGCGGTCGCCCCAGGCGTTCACGCCGGCGAGCTCCCAGCTCGGAGTCACAGGTGAGCAACCCGGACCCTTCGAGGCCGGGTGGTGGGGGTCGGCAGCCCAGGAGACGAGCAGTGCGTCCAGGTCGTCGGCCGGCACCTCGACGCTCGTCTCCCCACTACCCGGCTCCCCGTAGCCCACGCACAGCCGGGCGGCGACGATCTGACCGGGCTCGCCGAGCGGGCTGGTCCCGCCGCCGAACCGGGGACAGGTCGGGGCCGCCACCGGCGCGTCGGGCGGCGCGGTGGTCCGCCGCTGCGCCCGGATGGCGGCAAGGAACGCCTCGTAGGGCCGGTCCGGCCTCCCGAAGGTCGCGCGGCCGATCGTCACCGTCCCGCACGCGGACATGTCGAGGCCGACGTGACGGACCGTGCCGTCGGGGTACCCGACCAGCATCGTGTAGCGGCTGCCCAGGCCACCGATGCACACCGTCGCGGCCGGCAGGTCACGCAGTGAGCCCAGCACGCGGGCGATCCCGCTGGTGAGCACGTCGGTGGGCGCGGGCGCGCCGTGCATCCCGGGCTCGTCGCAGAGGCGTATCGCGACAGCTCCGTCCGGCGGGACTCCGCCACCGCCCCCACGGTTCGAGCGACCGCAGGTCAGGTCTGGCCCGGCACCGGACGTCTGCGCGCCCGTGGGGGACGGGGTCGTCGGACCGCCCTCGTCCGCGGGCGGGCGCAGCGCGAGAGGCACCACCGTCGCCAGCACCACGAGCACCGCACCCGCGACGGTCAGGGCCGTCGTGCGGCGTACCTGCCGTCGGCGGCGGTCTCGGGCGCTCGCCGCCCGACCCGGGACGGACGGGGCATCGGGGACGGCGGCTGCCAGCCGCTCGCGCAGCCAGTGCTCGTCACGCTGGTCGGTCATCACCGGGCTCCTTCGGGTCCAGGAGGCTGCGGAGGGACCTCAGTGCGCGTGCGGACTGGCTCTTCACCGTGCCGACGCTGACGCCGAGGGTCTGCGCGGCCTGGGCCTCGGTGAGGTCCTCGAACCACCGCAGCACGACGACGGCGCGCTGTCCCTTCGGCAGCTGCGCCAGGGCGGCGACCAGGTCGCGGCGGCCGTCGAGATCCGCGACCTCGGCGGAGCGCTCGGGCAGCTCGGCCGTCGGCCGCTCGCCGTTCCACCGACGGCGCCACCACGCGGCGTAGGTCGTGAACATGACCCGGCGCACGTACGCCTCGAAACCCGGACCGGTGCGGTCGAAGTGGGGCCACGCCTTGGCCAGCGCCGCCTGGACGAGGTCCTCGGCCAGGTGGCCGTCGCCGGTGAGCAGCCAGGCGCTGCGCCAGAGGGCGTCCCCGCGCGAGGCGACGAACTCCTCGAACGACGGGGTCCCCGGCGTGCTCACGCCGACATCAGACACCACTGCTGGCACCGCTCGCTTCCTTCCGGTCCCCGCCCCCGCTCGGGAAAGGGGCTGGGCCGGGCGAAAGGTTGTCGCGCAGCGCTCAGGCTCGCGTGAGCGCCTCCAGCACGCGCACGTCCTCCTCGGACCCGACCCGGCGCGCGGCCGGGGGCGCGTCGACCAGCTCGACCGGGTGACGGCGCCGCAGCTCGGCGACCAGCGCCGCGAAGTCGGTGGTCGGGAGCCCGTCGAGCGCCGCGACCACGGCGGGCGGCAGCACCACCGGCGAGACGACCGCGACCAGCCGGCCGCGGTCGAGCGTCTCGCCGACGAGTCCGTCCTCGACGACCTTGACCGTGTCGGTGACGGGGCGGACGCCGACGACGACGCAGTCCTTCTCGGCCGCCTCCTCGACGCAGGCGGCGATGAAGTCGGGCGGGGTCATCGGGCACAGCGGGTCGTGGAGGACGACCGGCTCTCCGGCGGCGACCAGCGCCGCCCACGTCGTACCGGTGTCGACCGGCGTGACACCGGCCTCGCCGAGCGCCCAGGCGGCCGCGGCGACCAGCGCCTCGCCGTGGATGAGCGCGAACGGCAGGTGGCCGCGGTCCTGCTCGAGGACGGTGCCGAGCGCTGGGGTCTCCACGCCCCGACCCTACAAATGCACGCTGCCAGAAAGACGCGAGGCCCCCGGATCGCTCCGGGGGCCTCGTCGACGGTTCGAACGGTGGATCAGGAGGCGAGAACCTCGTCGAGGAGGGCCTCGGCCTTGTCCTCGTTGGTGTGCTCGGCCAGGGCCAGCTCGGAGACGAGGATCTGCCGCGCCTTCGCCAGCATCCGCTTCTCGCCGGCGGACAGGCCGCGGTCGCGCTCCCGGCGCCACAGGTCACGCACGACCTCGGCGACCTTCATGACGTCGCCGCTGTGCAGCTTCTCGAGGTTGGCCTTGTAGCGCCGCGACCAGTTGGTCGGCTCCTCGACCTGGGCCGCACGGAGGACGTCGAACACGCGGTCCAGGCCCTCCTTGTCCACGACGTCGCGAACGCCCACCAGATCGAGGTTGCAGGCCGGGACGCGCACCACCAGGTCCTGCTGGGCGACGATGCGGAGTACCAGGTACTGCCGGTCCTCTCCCTTGATCGTCCGGGTCTCGATGTCCTCGATGACCGCGGCTCCGTGATTCGGGTAAACAACCGTCTCGCCGACAGTGAAAGTCATATGTCAGGTACCCCTTCCTAGGCGTCCAGTTTAACACGCGTTCGAAGGTGCTCCCGGAGCGTTTGCGCAGGTCAGGGGCACAATCCAGGCTTGACAGAACCGTGGTTCGTGTGGTGGCGGCCCTCGCGGCACGGCGTTTCCCGCGCAGTTGACCGGGTCTGAGGGATCTGCGGGTGATACTGCGGGGTATGACGACCGAGCCTCTCGCCCGGCGGGAGCGGCGGCGCGCACTCGCGCACACGACCCCCGTGCTGCTGCTCCGCGCCGCCCACCCGCGCCAGGCGGTGATCACGGCGGGCGGGCTCGCAATCGCCGCCGCGATCAGCGGGCGCCCCGGGCGCGAGGTGGCGCTGGTGCTCGCGACCGTGCTCGTCGGCCAGGCGGTCCTCGGCTGGCACAACGACCTCGTGGACCGGCGCCGCGACGCGTCCCGGCTGCCCAGCGGCAAGCCGCTCGCCGACGGCTACCTCGACCCGGGCACGGCCTGGTTCGCGCTGATCTGCGGCGTGCTCCTCGTCGTACCCCTCTCCATCCAGAACGGCGTGACGGCCGGGGCGGCGTACCTCGCCTCGGTCGGGGTCGGCCTGGTCGGCAACGTGGTGCTGCGCAACGGCTGGCTCTCGTGGCTGCCGTGGGCCGCGGCGTTCGCGCTGTACCCGTTCTTCCTCTCGTACGGCGGCTGGGGCGGCGCCGCCACCGGCGAGCCGCCCGAGCCGGTCCTCGTGGCGCTCGCGGCGCTGCTCGGCGTCGGCGTGCACGTGCTGTGCGCGCTCCCGGGGCTGGTGGCCGACCACGAGGACGGCCGCCGGCACCTGCCGCTGCGGATCGCGCTGCGCATCGGAGCGACCCCGCTGCTGGTGCTGGCGCTGGCGTGGACGGTGCTGGCCGTGGCCGCGATGCTGGTGGTCGGCAACAGCGTCGGGCTGGCTCAGTAGGCCCGTTCCCCGACCGCTAGGCTGTCGCCGCACCCGTCGAGTCGACCCGTGAAGGCCCTGAAGATGCAGCTCCGCATGTCCGCCCGCGTGCTCGCCGCCGCGGGAGCGCTCGCGCTCGCCACCGTCCTCACCTCGTGTGGCTTCGACTACCCGACCGACCGGGTCTACACCCCCGGCGCGGGCACGAACGACCGCGACGCCCAGGTCGACGTCCTCGGCGCGGTGGTCGTGTCCGCGCAGGCCGGCTCCGGCACCTTCATCGCGTCGTTCGCGAACAACGACTCGAAGAACACCGCCACGGTCTCGTCGATCGCCGGCACCGGTGACGACGCCGACCTCCAGGTCACCGACTTCCAGCCGATCCAGGTCGACGCCGGCGGGCTGGTCAACCTGGCCACCGACGGCGGCGTGGTGCTCGAGGGCGACCGGGTCGCCACGGGCGCGTTCCTGGACCTCGAGATCGGCTTCGGCGACGGCTCGAACGTGCAGCTCCACGTGCCGGTCTACCCGCCGTGCCACGAGTACGAGGGCCTGGACACGTCCGGCGACGGCACCGCCACGTCGGACGAGTGCACCGCCGAGTCGCCCGACACCGCCGAGCACTGATCGGAGCCACCCCGATGACCCACACGCTCGTCCTGCTCCGCCACGGCGAGAGCGAGTGGAACGCCAAGAATCTCTTCACCGGCTGGGTCGACGTCCCGCTCAACGAGAAGGGGCGCGGCGAGGCGGTCCGGGGCGGTGAGCTGATCCGCGAGTCCGGCCTGCTGCCGGACGTCGTGCACACCTCGCTGCTGCGGCGGGCGATCAACACCGCGGCGATCTCGCTGGACGTCGCGGACCGGCACTGGATCCCGGTCCGGCGGTCGTGGCGGCTCAACGAGCGGCACTACGGCGCGCTGCAGGGGAAGAACAAGAAGCAGACGCTCGAGGAGTACGGCGAGGAGCAGTTCATGCTCTGGCGCCGGTCCTTCGACGTCCCGCCCCCGCCGATCGAGCCCGGCAGCGAGTGGTCGCAGGACGGCGACCCGCGGTACGCCGACCTCGGCGACGAGATGCCGCGCACCGAGTGCCTCAAGGACGTGATCGAGCGGTTCCTGCCGTACTGGGAGTCCGCGATCGTCCCCGACCTCCGCGCCGGCCTGGTCACGCTGGTGGCCGCGCACGGCAACAGCCTGCGGGCGCTGGTCAAGCACCTCGACGGCATCAGCGACGAGGACATCGCCGGCCTCAACATCCCCACCGGCATGCCGCTGGTCTACGAGCTCGACGACGACCTGGAGCCGACCGTCCCCGGGGGCCGCTACCTCGACCCCGACGCCGCCGCGGCCGCTGCCGCCGCCGTCGCCAACCAGGGTCGCTGAGCAGCGTCGAGCGACGAAGTCGCTCGACGCGTGGGCTCAGCGAGATTGAGCAAGCCCCGCGACCGACGGAGGAGGTCGCGACGGGCGCGTCGAAATCGCTCGGGACTGCAACTGGGACTGCGACTGGGACTGCGACTGGGTCTCGACACGCCGGTCGCGACCTCGTTCCTCGGTCGCGCGGCTCGCTCGACCACCATCAGCGGATCCGCTGACGCGTCTCCGCTCAGGCGCCGACCGAGGCCGGGTTCTCGCCGGTGACGACGAAGACCACCCGGTGGGCGACCGAGACGGCGTGGTCGGCGATCCGCTCGTAGTAGCGGCCGAGCAGGGCCACGTCGATCGCGGCCTCGACGCCGTGCGGCCAGTCCGCGGAGAGCATCTCGGCGAACGTGGTGCGGCGCAGCCGGTCCATCTCCTCGTCGGCGTGCGCCAGCGCGAGCGCCTCCTCGACGTCGCGGTCGGTGATCACCTTCGAGACCCGGCGCACCATCTCCTCGGCGACCTCGGCCATCCGCTCGATGGTCGGTCGCATCGGGGCCGGTACGGCGACGTTCGGCACGCGCAGCCGGGCGATCTTCGCGACGTGCACGGACAGGTCGCCCATCCGCTCCAGGTCGCTCACCATGCGCAGCGCGGCGACCACCGTGCGCAGGTCGCTGGCGACCGGCTGCTGCAGCGAGAGCAGGAGGAACGCGGAGGCCTCGATGTTCTCCCGGGTCCGGTCGATGTCGACGTCGCCGCTGATGACCCGCTCGGCGATGCCGGCGTCGCCGCGGAGCAACGCCTCGGTGGCGAGCCGTACCGACGTCTCGACGTCGCCGCACATGGCGGCGAGGTCGCGGAAGATCCGGTCGAGCTGTTCGTGGAATGCCTCTCGCATGCTCCGCAGCCTAGGTCGGTCAGGTGTCCAGCCCGGGCCGCAGCATGAACGCGGAGTGAACATCTGGTAGGTGCGGGCTCGACGGCGAACTCGGGATGAATTGGCTCGTACGATTGAGAGGTGGATCCGACGACGCAGGCGTTCCTCGCCGCGCTCATCGGAGCCGTTGTCGCCGGCGGCGCCGTGCTCGCGTGGCACGTCAGCGACCGGCAGCAGCACGCGGTCACGCCCGTCGAGGAGCCGGCGGTCCCCGTCGGCGTCGCGACCGTGCTCTCCGTGCTGCGCAGCAGCGCCGTCCTCGTCGACGACAGCGACGTGGTGCTCAAGGCCTCCGCGCCGGCGTACGCGATGGGGCTGGTGCGCGGCACCTCGCTGGCGTCCGCGGAGCTCGCCGAGCTGGTCCGCCAGGTGCGCCGCGACGGCCAGATCCGCGAGACCGAGCTGCTGATGGGACGCTCCGGCGCCCCCGCCCGGCACGTGACCGCCCGGGTCGCCCCGCTCGGCGCGCGGCTGGTGCTGGCGCTGGTGGAGGACCGGACCCGCGAGCGCCGGGTCGAGGCGGTACGCCGCGACTTCGTCGCGAACGTCAGCCACGAGCTCAAGACCCCGGTCGGCGCGATCCGGCTGCTCGCCGAGGCCGTGCACGACGCCGCCGACGACCCCGAGGCCGTGAAGCGCTTCTCCGACCGGATGCTCACCGAGAGCGACCGGCTCTCGCGGCTCGTGCAGCAGGTCATCGAGCTGTCGCGGCTGCAGGGCGACGAGCCGCTGGACGCGCCGATCCCGGTGGACATCGACGAGGTCATCAAGATCGCGGTCGACACCAGCGCGATCGACGCCGACGCCAAGCGGATCTCCGTCGTGACCGGTGGCACGCCCCACCTCGAGGTCTTCGGCAACGAGGAGCAGGTGACCGCCGCCGTCGCCAACCTGGTGGCCAACGCGGTCTCCTACTCCGACTGCGACGCCACCGTGCTGGTCTCCACGAAGGCCGACGACGACATGGTCGAGATCTCGGTCGTCGACCAGGGCATCGGCATCCCGGCGGGCGAGATCGACCGCATCTTCGAGCGGTTCTACCGGGTCGACCCGGCCCGGCACCGCTCCACCGGTGGCACCGGCCTCGGCCTGTCCATCGTCAAGCACGTAGCGGCCACCCACGGCGGAGACGTCCGGGTGTGGTCGGTCGAGGGGCAGGGGTCGACGTTCACGCTGACCCTGCCCCGCCACAGCTCGGCCCCGAGAACACAGGAGGCAGGCCGATGACCCGCGTACTCGTCGTCGAGGACGAAGAGAGCTACAGCGACGCTCTCGCCTACATGCTGCGCAAGGAGGGCTACGAGGTCGCGATCGCGGCGGACGGCAACTCCGCGCTGACCGAGTTCGAGCGCAACGGCGCGGACATCGTGCTGCTCGACCTGATGCTGCCCGGCCTGCCCGGCACCGAGGTGTGCCGGCAGATCCGGCAGACGTCGAGCGTGCCGGTGATCATGGTGAGCGCCAAGGACGACGAGGTCGACAAGGTGGTGGGCCTCGAGCTGGGCGCCGACGACTACGTCACCAAGCCGTACTCGCCGCGCGAGCTGGTCGCCCGGATCCGCGCCGTGCTGCGCCGCGGCCAGGAGCCCGACCTCGCGCCCGCGACCCTCGAGGCCGGCCCGGTGCGGATGGACGTCGAGCGGCACGTCGTGACCGTCGACGGGCAGCAGCAGCGGCTGCCGCTCAAGGAGTTCGAGCTGCTGGAGATGTTCCTCCGCAACCCGGGCCGGGTGCTCACCCGCGGCCAGCTCATCGACCGCGTGTGGGGCTCGGACTACGTCGGCGACACCAAGACGCTCGACGTCCACGTGAAGCGGCTGCGCGCCAAGATCGAGCCGGACCCGAGCGAGCCGAAGTACCTCGTCACGGTCCGCGGGCTGGGCTACAAACTGGATCTCTGAGCCGACTGGCGGCGGATCGCGCATAGACGTCCGAAATCCGCGTGTCGGGCGTCGGTGGCCGTCCCTACGCTTGCCGGGTGACGAGTACGACGACCACGCCCACCGCGCAGACCGCGGCACCCCCGGCCTGGCTGCCGGTCGCGGCCGTGGCGGTGACGCTGGTGTTCTGGGCGTCGGCGTTCGTCGCGATCCGCCACCTCGGCCGCGACTTCTCGCCGGGCTCGTTGACGCTCGGCCGGCTGGTGGTCGGCGCACTCTGCCTGGGCGTCGCCGCGCTGAGCCGCGGCCTGCCCCGCCCGACCGGCCGGCAGTGGCTCTCGATCGTCAGCATCGGCGTGCTGTGGTTCGGCGTCTACAACGTCGCGCTCAACGCCGGCGAGCGCCGGGTCGACGCCGGCACCGCCGCGATGCTGATCCAGGTCTCGCCGGTGCTGATCGCGCTGCTGGCAGCGGTGTTCCTCGACGAGCGGTTCACGCTCTACCTCGGGCTGGGCCTCGCGCTGGCGTTCGGGGGCGTCGGGCTGATCAGCCTGTCGATGTCCCAAGGGTCGGGAGAGGGCGGTGACAACGACGTGGTCGGCGTGCTGCTCTGCCTGCTGTCGGCGGTGGTCTACTCGGTCAGCCTGATCCTCCAGAAGCCGCTGGTCGCCAAGCTCCCCGCGATCCACGTGGTCTGGCTCGCGTGCACGGTGGGCGCGATCGGGTGCCTGCCGTTCGCGCCGACGCTTCTCCACGAGGCGGCCGACGCGCCGGCGTCCTCGAATCTCTGGATCGTCTACCTCGGCGTCTTCCCGACCGCGCTCGCGTTCACCACCTACGCCTACGCGCTGCGGCACATGAGCGCCAGCAGCCTCGGCGTGACCACCTACCTGGTCCCGCCGATCACCATCGTGATGGGCCTGGTCTTCCTCGACGAGGCGCCGCCCGCGATGGCGTACGTCGGCGGCGCGCTCGCCCTGGTCGGCGTGGCCGTCGCCCGCCGCAAGCCGCGCACGGTCGCCGAAGAGGTCAGCCCGCCGGCCTAGGTGGGCGCCCGGCCGCGTCCGGGGCCGGGTCCTCGCCGGCCTCCAGCCAGCCGCGGAACGCGTCGAGGTTCCTGGTCGGCTCGCCGCGCAGGGTGCGCCACTCCCACTCCTTGCGGATGGACGAGGCGAAGCCGAGCTCGAGGATCGAGTTGAACGACTCGTCGGCGTAGGTCAGCACCGAGCCGAGCAGCCGGTCCAGCTCCTCGGGGGTGACGGCCGCGAGCGGCAGCCGGCCGTCGAGGTAGATGTCGCCGAGCGCGTCGAGCGCGAACGCGACGCCGTACATCCGCAGGTTCCGCTCGAGCAGCCAGCGGTAGACCCGCTCGTGGTTCTCGTCGGGCTTGCGGCAGACGAACGCGTGCACGCCGAGGGCGTGCGGCCCGACGTCGAGCCGGACGGCGGTCTGCAGCTTCCGCTCCCCGGGCAGCGAGAACGAGAAGACGCCGTCGGCGACCTCGTCGTACTCCAGCTCGTTCGCCGTGAGGTGGTCGCGGATCACCTGTCGCGGATCCGTCACACCGCCTCCTTGAGGTCGACCTGAGCCTGACCGTAGACGGCGAGGACCCGCTCCGCGGTCCGGTCCCACGAGAACTGCCGCGCCTGCTGGAGTGCGCCGGCCTCGAGCCGGACCCGCAGCGCGTCGTCCACGACCACCCGGCGCAGCGCCTCCGCCCACGCGCCCGGGTCGTGCCCGTCGACCAGCAGCCCGCTGTGGCCGTCGCGGACGGCGGTGGTCAGGCCGCCGACCGCGGCCGCGACGACCGGCGTCCCGGTGGCCTGGGCCTCGACGGCGACCAGGCCGAACGACTCGTTGTACGACGGCACCGCGACCAGGGTCGCCGCGGAGCACCAGCGGGCGAGCTCGTCCTGGGCGACCGGCGGCACGAAGCGGACGACGTCCTCGAGGCGGAGGTCGCTCGCCAGCTGGGCCAGTGACTCGGGGTGCTCGAGCCCGGTGCCCGAGGGTCCTCCGACGATCGGCACCACGAGGCGCGAGCGGAGGGCGGGGTCGCGGTCGAGCAGCTCGGCCACCGCGCGCAGCAGCACGTCGGGCGCCTTGAGCGGCTGGATCCGGCCCGCGAACATCAGCACGGCCGCCTCCGCGGGGAGGCCGAGCTCGCGGCGGACGACCGCCTTGTCGTGCGGACGGAACACGTCGAGGTCGACGCCGGGGTGGACGACCTCGACGCGCGCCGGCTCGGCGTCGTACAGGTTGATCAGCTGCTTGGCCTCGAGGTCGGTGTTCGCGACCAGCATGTCGGCCGCCTCGACGACCTGCTCCTCGCCGATGATCCGGGCCAGCGGCTCGGGGGTGTCGCCGAGCGCGAGCGCCTCGTTCTTGACCTTGGCCATGGTGTGCATCGAGTGCACCAGCGGCACGCCCCAGCGGTCCCGGGCCAGCGCGCCGACCTGCCCGGAGAGCCAGTAGTGGGAGTGCACGACGTCGTAGTGGCCCTCGGGCTGGGCGGCCTCGGCGCGCAGCACCTCGCGCGCGAACGCGCACAGCTGGCCGGGCAGCTCGCCCTTGGTCAGACCCTCGAACGGGCCGGCGTGGACGTGCCGGACGGTCACGCCGTCGAACGCGGGTACGACGGGGTCGGCCGCGGAGCTGGTGGCGCGCGTGAACACGTCCACCTCGATGCCGCGGGCCGCCAGCCGGCGGGACAGCTCGATGACGTAGACGTTCATCCCGCCGGCGTCGCCGGTGCCCGGCTGGTCCAGCGGGGAGGTGTGGAGGCTGATCATCGCCACACGCCGGATCGGGTCCACGTCCACCTCGGGTTCGCTCGCAGTTCTGGTCCAACTACGAAGAACAGGTTCCCGCCCGTGTTGATTCCCAGTCGGCTCAGGCGGCGTGGGAGCCGCGCCGCGCCGGCGGGCGCTCGGGGCGCCGGGCCAGCGCGAGCGCGGCGGCCACGAACGCGACCGCACCGGCCGCCGGGAGCACCGCCCGGTCGTCGAGGCCGTCCCGCAGCACCTGCAGCACCGACGCGACCAGCGCGAGGAAGCAGACCGCGACGAGGACGCGCAGCCAGACGGCGCTCCGGCTGACCAGGCCGGCGCCGGTGCCGAGCACGGCCAGGGCGAGCAGCACCGCGCCGGGCCAGGCCAGGGCGTCCACCCAGAGGACCCCGACCCAGCAGAGCCCGCCGAGCAGTCCGGCCACGGCCGCCACAGCGCGCATCGCACCCACCTCTCCGAGAACGACAGGTCAGTGTGCCACGGCCGCCGGGAGGCGACCAGAATGGCGCCATGGACCAGACCCGCACCGCCGTCGTCACCGGCGCGAGCAGCGGCATCGGCGCCGCGACCGCCCGCCACCTCGCCCGCGAGGGGTTCCACGTGTACTGCGCCGCCCGACGCGCGGACCGGATCGAGGCCCTCGCCGCCGAGATCGGGGGTACGCCGGTCGCGTGCGACGTGACCGACGAGGACTCGGTCGCCGGCCTGGCGAGCGCGGTCGGCGACCGGCTCGACGTACTCGTCAACAACGCCGGCGGCGCGTTCGGCGCCAGCCCGGTCGCCGAGGCGGACAGCGACGACTGGCGGCGGATGTTCGAGGTCAACGTGATCGGCCTGATGCAGGTGACCCGGGCGCTGCTGCCCGCGCTGGTCGCCAGCAGGGACGGCGTGATCCTCAACGTCGGCTCGACCGCGGGCCGGATCGCCTACGAGGGCGGCGCCGGCTACACCGCCGCCAAGCACGGGACCCAGGTCGTCAACGAGACGCTGCGCCTGGAGCTCTACGACCAGCCGGTCCGGGTCATGGAGATCGCGCCCGGGATGGTGAAGACCGAGGAGTTCGGGCTGGTCCGGTTCGGCGGCGACGAGGAGAAGGCGCAGGCGGTGTACGCCGGCGTCGCCGAGCCGCTGGTCGCCGACGACGTCGCCGACGCCATCACCTGGATGGTCACCCGGCCCGCCCACGTCAGCATCGACGAGCTGGTGATCCGTCCCAAGGCGCAAGCCGCCCAGCACAAGGTCCACCGCCAGGGCTGAGCGGAGCGAAGCCCTGACGCGGTGGAGGTCGAGCGAGCGGCACGGCTGAGCTTGCGAGGCCGTGGTCCGCGTGTCGAGACCCACCCGGGTTCTCTGAGAGAGTGGCCCGCATGCAGACCATCGGACTCGTCGGCGGGATGAGCTGGGAGAGCAGCGCGGCCTACTACGAGGCCCTCAACCAGGGGGTCGAGGCGCGGGTCGGCGGGCTGTCGTCGGCGAAGACCGTGCTCGCGTCGGTGGACTTCGCGGAGGTGACCGCCCTCCAGGAGGAGGAGCGCTGGGACGAGGTCGCGGAGATCCTCGCGCGCGCGGCGCGCGGGGTGGAGGCGGCCGGGGCCGACTTCCTGATGCTGTGCACGACGACGTTCCACCGCGTCGCCGACCAGGTCGCGGACGCCGTGCAGATCCCGCTGCTGCACCTCGCCGACGTGGTCGCGGACGCCTGCCGGGCACAGGGCGTGCAGGAGGTCGGGTTCCTCGGCACGACGTTCGCGATGTCGCGGTCGTTCTTCACCGACCGGATCGCCTCGCACGGGCTCACCGTGCACGTGCCGGACGAGCGGCACCACGCGGTCGTGAACCGCGTCATCTACGACGAGCTGGTCCACGGCAAGGTGCTCGACTCCTCGCGCCGCACGATGGTGGGCCTGATCGACGAGCTCTGGGACGCCGGCGCCGGCGGCGTCATCCTCGGCTGCACCGAGCTCGAGCTGCTCGTCCGCCAGGCCGACGCCGACATCCCGGTGTTCCCCTGCACCACCCTCCACGTCGCGGCCGCACTCGACCGGGCGCTCGCCTGAGCGGTAGTCCCTGACCTTCTCGGGGTGTGGGAGCGTTCCCAGACCACATTTTCGTCAGGGACTATCCCTCAGAGCAGCAGCTCGGCGATCCGCGCCAGGTCGGGGGTGAGGTGCTGCTCGGGGACCCGGCAGCGACTTCCGCAGAGGTCGAACTCGTAGACGTAGCGGTCCGGCTGGGGGTCGCCGGCGGACAGGGCCGCGACGTCGACCCGGTCGACCAGGGCGGCCAGCTCGGAGGCCCGCGGGTCGTCGCCGTCGAGGTCCGCCTCGCCGCTGGCCCGCAGGCCCGCGAACCCGCCGGTGCGGCGCACGGCCACCCGCCGGCCGGCGCCGGTGTCGACCGGGACGCCGACGGCCGACCACGCCCGGCGTACGGCGTCCGCGTGCTCGCCGGCCACCGCGACCGTCGCGGCGGCGAAGCCCGCGAAGTCGGTGTCCGCGCGGACCGCGCCGCCGGTGAGCGCGTCGTACCAGACCCGGCCGGCGCCGTCCCACGTCGTGCCGCCGATGCCGGTGGCGGCGAGCTGGAAGGCCCGGTTCGGGATGCCGGAGTTGATGTGCACGCCGCCGTTGTCGTCCTCGGTCTCGACGTAGTCGGCGAGGGTGCCGACCTGCGGGTCGCGGCCCAGGGCCGGGTCGTCGTACGCCGTCCCGGGGTGGGCCATGTCGCGCAGCGCCCGCGCCCGGACGCCGGGCAGGAAGATGCCCTCGCCGATCAGCCAGTCCGCCTCCTCCGCGGACTGGCCCAGCAGCCGCTGCTTGAGGCAGGCGGCGAACACGTCGGAGACCGACTCGTTGAGCGCCCCCGGCTGGTCCTGGTAGCGCAGCCCCGCGGTGTGCTCGGTGACCGCGTGGGTGAGCTCGTGGCCGAGCACGTCCACCGGCGCGGTGAACCGGCCGAAGACCTTGCCGTCCCCGTCGCCGAAGACCAGCTGGGTGCCGTTCCAGAAGGCGTTGTCGTAGTCGCGGCCGTAGTGGACGGTCAGCACGACGCGCGCCCCGCGGCCGTCGTACGACGCGCGGCCGTAGACGTCCGCGAACAGCGCGAGCGCCCCGGTGATGCCGTTCGCGGCCTCGTCGACCGCGACGTCGCCCGTGGCGGGGTCGCCTGCCGAGCGGACGACGGCGCCGGGCAGCGTGGTGTCACCGTCGGCGGTGTGCACCACCCACGCGGGCCCGCCGACGGCGACCAGCGCCCGGCCCTCGAGCTGCAGGGCGGTCCGGCGTCGCCGGTGCGCCTCGTCGACGAGCAGGGTCTCGGGCGCGATCCGGCTGAGCAGGTACGGCGGCACGAACCGGCAGGTCATGCCTCCAGCATGTCACCAGAGGCGGGCTACGGGCCGGGCCGGCTGGTTGACCCGGATCGAGTCGGTCACCGGCGTGCCGGTGCCGTCGAACTGCACGTACACCGACCAAGCCAGCGGCAGCCCCGGGATCGAATTGAGCCGCCAGGGGTAGGTGCAGGTGCCGGACACGGGCACGGACGTCGCTCCGGACATATCCGCGTTGTTGGAGATCAGCAGCGTCGCGGTGCCGGCCGGCGCGTGCACCGACAGCTGGACGTCGGGGCTGACGGTCTCCGCCGCGCCCCCGTTGATCAGGACCCCGACCGGTCCGTTGCACGCGCCGCCACCGACCGGCGCGGACCGCGCCGCGCCCCTGCTCGCGGTGGCGTTCGCCGCCACCACCAGGCAGCGCAGCGTCGTTCCCTGGTCGGCGGCCACCACGACGTGGGTGGCGCCGGGCGCGATCGTCTCCCCGTCCCGCTGCCAGATGGTGGTGAACGTGATCGTCGGGTCGCCGGTCCAGGTGCCGACGTCGCAGGTGAGCGTCTGCCCGAGCGCCGCGGTGCCCGTGATCGCGGGGGCGGTCGCGGGCGTGGGCGCGCCGGTCACGGACGTCGGCACCACCCGCGACGACGTCGACGCGGAGGTGCTGCCGGCGGAGCTGCGCGCGGTCACCGCGCACGACAGCGCGGCGCCCTGGTCCTCCGACAGCACGACGTACCGGTCCGACCCCGTGTCCGCGACCGGGACGCCGTTGCGGACCCAGGCGTAACGGAAGGTGAGGTTCGTGCCGGTCCAGGCGCCCTTCTCGCAGGTGAGCGCGGTGCCGACCGCCCCCGAACCGGTGAGCGACGGCGAGCCGGTGTTCGTCGGCGGGTTGAGGTCCGCGACCACGACCGCGGGCGAGTTCGCGGCGCCGTTGCCGACCGCGTTGGTCGCGATCACCGTGCACACCAGGCTGGCGCCGGCGTCCGCCCCGGCGACGACGTACGTCGTGGTGGTCACGCCGGTGGGCCCGCCGTTGCGTCGCCACAGGTAGGCGAACGTCGGGCTGCCGGTCCACACGCCGGGGTTGCAGGTCAGGGTCTGCCCGACCGTCGGCGTGCCCGTGATCGACGGGGGCGTGGCGTTGGCCGGGGCGACCGGCGGCAGGGCGGGAACGGCGAACGCCGCGCTGGTGACGACGGTGCTGCCGGCGGTGGACGTGGCGGTGACCGTGCAGGTGAGCGACGTGCCCGCGTCGTCGGCCACGAGCGTGTACGTCGGCCCGACGCCCACCGCGGTGGAGCCGCGCTTCCACACGTAGGTGTAGCTGATCCCGGTGCCGGTCCAGGTGCCCGGGTTGCAGGTCAGCACCTGACCGGGGGCCGCGGTGCCGGTGATCGACGGCAGCACCGTGTTGACCGGGCCGGTGCCCGCCGCGCCCACCGTGACGGCGGCGGAGGTCACCGTCCGGTTGCCGGAGGAGTTCGTGGCGGTGACCGCGCAGGTGAGCGCCCGGCCGCTGTCGGCGGCGACCACGGTGTACGTCGGGGAGGTCGCGCCGCCGATCGCCGCTCCGTCGCGCTGCCACTGGTAGCCGTAGCCGATCCCGGTGCCGGTCCAGGTGCCGGCGTTGCAGGTGAGCACCTGGCCGACCGTGGGGGTACCGGTGATCGTCGGCGGGGCGGAGTTCGTCGGCCCCGATCCGCCACCGCCGCCGCCGATGGTGACCGGGTCCGAGCTCTTCTCGGTCGTGCCGTCGGCGTTGGTGGCCCGGACCACGCAGGTGAGGTCGGTCCCGGCGTCGTCGGCCGTCACGACGTACGACGGCGTGGTCGCACCCGTGATCGCGGTGCCGTCGCGCAGCCACCGGTAGGCGTAGAGGACGAGGTTGCCGCCCTCGTCCCACGTGCCCTTGTTGCAGATCAGTCGCTCGCCGACGGCCGGCGTACCGGTGATGCTGGGCGGGGTGATGTTGGCCGGGCCCTCGCCGGTGCCACCGCCACCGCCGCCGCCACCGCCGCCGCCACCGCCGCCGCCACCCCCGCCGCCACCGCCGCCACCGCCGCCGCCACCACCGCCGCCGGAGCCCGGGTGCACGCCCTTGCTCCAGAACGTGTAGCCGGCGGTGTCCCAGCGCTGGACGCGGTTGTTGTCGGTGTCGGCGATGAAGAGGTTGCCGGCGAGGCCGCCGCCGTCCTGCTCGTGCTGGGCGATCGCGGTGGGGTTGTCGAGCCGGCCGGCCGCGCGGCTGGCCCGCGGCGGGTGGCCGAGGGTGCGGTAGAGCGAGAAGTCGTGGTTGGCGTCCAGGAGGTACAGCGCGTTGTTCGCCATGTCGCTGACGGCCAGCTGGCCGTACTTGTCGACGGCGACCCCGCCGGGCACCGGCTTCTTGCCGCCCGCCGGCCTCTTGAGCGTGTAGGTGTGCGCCGGCCTCGACGAGCTCCGCAGCGACGACGCCTTGAACGAGAGGACCTTGCCCTGGTCCGGGAGGGCGACGTACACGAACGCCGGGCGGCCGGCCTGCGGGCCGCCGTACGAGATCCCCCGGGGCCGGCCGGGCAGCTTCACGGTGGCCGTCAGGTCGCCGTTGCGGGCGTAGACCGAGATGCTGTCGTGGCAGCGGTTGGCGATGTAGATCCGGTTGCCGTTGGCGGTGATGCCGCCGTACCGGGAGGCCGGCGTGCTGCTGTCGCACGTCCGGACGGGGTCGTGGTCGTGGTGCGCCTTGACCTTGCCCGTCGGGCCGAGCAGCGAGAACCCGGTCTCGTAGTCGACCCAGACGTCCCCGCGATCGGTGGCGTACAGACCGTCGACGGCCTCGTCCTGGTCGAGCGCGAGGCCACCCTTGAGCTTGCCGCCCGCCGAGATCCGCACCAGCTTGCCGCCGGTCGAGAACCCGACGTACGTCGTGCCGTTCGGCGCGACCGCGATCGCGGTCGGGCTGTCGGAGGTGGCCGCGGCGGCCACCTCCGGGGTCGCCAAGGAGACGGTCCCGAGCCCCGCCACGATCATGGCCATGCCCACGAGGCGGCCCAGGGGGGCTTGGGCGCGCACGTGTCGAGCCTAACCGGACGATCGCCCTCCGCCCGGCGCTCTAGCCCGGCCGCTCTAGTCCGGTACGCGGTCCGCCGGGAACCCGCCGGTGGCGACCGGGCCCCAGCGGTCGACGGTGATCCGGACCAGCGACTTGCCCTGCCGCCGCATCGCCTGGCGGTACTCGTCCCAGTCGGGGTGCTCGCCGGAGATGCACCGGAAGTACTCGACCAGGCCGTCCTCGGCCTCGGGGCTCGGCATGTCCAGCACCTCGGCGGTGCCGTCGACCTGCACCCAGGCGTCGTCCCACTCGTCGGAGAGCACCAGCACGCTGGCGGCCGGGTTGCGGCGCAGGTTGGTCGCCTTGGCGCGGTCGGGGTACGTCGAGATGACGATCCGCCCCTCGGCGTCCACCCCGCCGGTCACCGGCGAGACCTGCGGCCGTCCGTCCGCGCGGGTGGTCACCAGCACCAGGTGGTGCCGGGTGCGGACGAAGTCCAGGAGCTGGTCGCGGTCGACGCGGTCGTTGGTGGCGATCCGGGGCATGGCGCCCAACCTACGTCGGACGTGGGCGTGACCGGATCGTTCAATTGAACGCCCAGCCTCCGTTACTCGCCGGTAGCGGGAGGGTGGTCGTTCAATTGCGCAGGAACGGCGCCTCAGGAGCGCCCTACCGGCGCGGCCGGACCGCCTTCGAGCTCGCGTGGTCGGACCCGGAGGGGTTGGTGCCGGTGACCAGGCAGGTGAGCTGGTGGTGGAGGTCGTCGCCGAGCACCTCGTACCGGTCCTGCTCCGAGCCACCGATCGGGGCGCCGTCGCGCCGCCACACGTAGGTGAAGACCGGTGCGTTGCGCCACCGCCCGGGGTCGCAGTAGAGGACCGAGCCGAGCTTCGCCTTCCCGACGACCCGCGGCCGCGCGGTGTTGCGCGGCGGGCCGACGTGGGAACCACCGCCGCCGTCGTCCACCTCGACCGGGTCGCTGAGCGCGACCTTGCCGGTGCCGTTGCGGTTCACGGCCGCCACCCGGCAGGTCAGCTCGTGGTAGCGGTCGTTGTCGGTGACGAGGTACTCCGGGGCGTTGGTCCCCGGGAGCAGCTGCCCGTCGCGCAGCCAGCCGCGCAGGTAGGACGTCGGGTGCTTGCCGGTCCACGTCCCGTTGCTGCACCGCAGCACCGACCCCGACCGGGCGGTGCCGCGGATCACCGGTCGCTCCAGGACGTAGGGCGGGGAGTGCGGCCCGGGGATCGGGAAGACCTCGCTGGAGATCGGGGCCGAGGCGGCGCCGTCGGCGGCGTGCGCGGTCACCGTGCAGGACAGCTCGGTCGCCACGTCGCGCGAGGTCACCGTGTACTCGAGCTCGTGGGCGCCGGGGATCGGCAGCCCGTCGCGCAGCCAGGCCACGTCGTACGACGCCGGCGCGGCGTCCCACGTCCCGGGGTCGCAGGTGAGGAGCCGGCCGGCGTACGGCGGGCCGCTGATCCGCGGCAGCTGCGAGCTGACCGGCGCACCCGAGTCGCCGGGCGGCACGGCGTCCGCCATCCAGTCGGTGGTGCCGAGGTAGTCCCAGTGCTGGACCCGGCCGTTGCCGGTGTCGGCGATCCAGAAGCCCTGCTTGAAGCTGCCGCGGGCGTAGTCGAACGCCGCCGGCCGGTCGAGGAAGCCGCGGTCGGACGCCGGCTCCGGCGGGTGGCCGAGGGTCCGGTAGTACCAGTACCTCTGGGGGCCGTTGTAGAAGTGCACGGCGTTGTTGGCGACGTCGACGACGGCGAGCTGGCCCTTCTCGTCGGCCGCGAGCGGGCCCGGGGCGGGCCGGTGGTAGCCGAAGAACCGCTTGATCGCCAGCGTCTTCACCGGGCTCGGGTGCGCCGACCGGAGGGCGGAGGTGTTGTAGGCGAAGACCTTGCCGGTGTCCGGTTGCGACACGTAGGTCCGTCCGGGCAGGTCCTTGGCGGCGGGCGCGACCGCGACGTCGCCGGGGTACGCCGAGCCGGGCAGGTCGACGCTGGCCACCAGGTCCCCGTCGTGCCGGTAGATCCCGAGGGTCGCGACGCAGCGGCCGGCGACGTAGACCGCGTCGTCGGTCACCTCGAGGCCGCCGTAGCGCGCGGGGTCGTGGGCGCGGTCCAGCGGGCAGCCGGCGCCCGACCGGACCCCGAAGTGCTCGAGCACGGTCCCGTCCGGCGCGAGCTCGGACACGCTGTCGCCGTAGAAGACCCAGACGTGCTCGTCGGGTCCGACGTCGAGGGCGGTGACCGGCCCGGGCCGGTCCAGCAGCACCGAGCCGACGACGGTGCCGCCGGCGTCCAGGCGGAGCAGCCGGTCGCCGGCGGCGTACCCGACGTACGACGTGCCGTCGCCGGCAGCAGCGACCGCGATCGGCCGCCCGGTGCTCACCGCGGCGGCGGGCCGGGCGGGCAGCGCAGCGAGGCCCCCGACGAGCAGCGTCGTCGCGAGGCCCCCCGTCAACGCACGCCGAAGCGCTCCCCCCACGCCATCGAGGGTAGCCGCGGCTCACTCGTGCGGGTGGTGGTTTGCGCAAGGTCGCGACACGTCGGGTTTCACCGGCTGACCGGAGAAAGCCGACCGACACGCCGCGGAGGCACGGCGTGTCGGTCGGCTTTCGCACGACAAGTCCGGGACCGGCGGCCCGGTTGGTGTCCACAGACCACGCCCCCTGCACGTTCGTCCACAGGTGCGGCTCGGCCCAGCAGAAGCGATGGCCGAACGCGGAATGCGATCGGCCATGATGAAGTCACCCAAGATCGTCCTTCGCGACGACAACCTGATGACCACCGGCGACCTGCTGGCGATGGGCTACCACGACAAGGCGATCACCCGGCTGGTGAAGCGCGGCGAACTCGTGCGGATCCGCCAGGGCGCCTACGTGTTCGCCGAGGCCTGGCGGCGACTCGACGAGGAGGAGCGGCACATCCTGCTCTGCCGTGCGGTGCTCCGGCGAGCACGCAAGCCGACGCTGCTCACCGGCCCGTCGGCAGCGCGCGCCCTGGCGGTTCCGGTGTGGGACCTCGGCGACGACGTCCACGTCAACAGCCTCGATCGCAAGGCAGACCGGCGCAACGCCGGCCGCCGACCGCACCGGGGTGACCTCCTCGTCGAGGACACCACGATCAGGAACGGCCTGCCCATCACCGCGGGCACCCGCACCGCGCTCGAGATCATCGAGATGACCGACGAGGAGCATGCACTCGTGGTGGTCGACGGACTCCTGCACACGCGCGAGACCACGATCCCGTTGCTCGAACGGCGAGCGGCGGGCATGGCTCACGACCCCGGATCGCTCAACGTGCCCGTCGTCCTGATGCATGCCGACGGGCGCCACGAGTCCGCCGGGGAGACCCGCACGTCCTGGATGCTCCGGCGGGCGCTTCTCCCCCGCCCGGAACCGCAGTACGAGATCCGTGACCGGTCCGGCCGGGTTGTGCACCGCGTCGACTTCGCATGGCCGGAACTGCGCGTCTTCCTCGAGTTCGACGGCAAGGAGAAGTACCTCAAGTACCGACGGAAGGGCGAGAGCGTCGCCGACTGCGTGCTGCGCGAGAAGCGTCGCGAGGAGCTCGTCTGTGGCCTGACCGGCTGGCGCTGCATCCGGATCGTCTGGGCCGATCTCTACCGCCCCGAGCTGATCGTCGCCCGGATCGTCGCGACGATGCGTGGCGAGACCTGGGCGGCGTGACGCCGACTTGTCCGCCGAAACCCGACCGACACGCCGACGGCTCACGGCGTGTCGGTCGGGTTTCACCGGCTGACCGGAGAAAACCGACGTGTCGTCAGCCACCCTCGCGACGATGAGGGCGCGACGCGCGGCAACAACTAGACTCGATCCTCGTGCCTACCACCGCTCGAACCGACCTCCGCAACGTGGCGATCGTCGCCCACGTCGACCACGGCAA
This sequence comes from Nocardioides aquiterrae, assembly GCF_039526625.1. Taxonomy (NCBI): domain Bacteria; kingdom Bacillati; phylum Actinomycetota; class Actinomycetes; order Propionibacteriales; family Nocardioidaceae; genus Nocardioides; species Nocardioides aquiterrae. Next base: position 62,666 of record NZ_BAAAJE010000012.1, on the reverse strand, counting down.
GACCACCCTGGTCGACGCGATGCTCCGCCAGGCGGGTGCCTTCACCGAGCACCAGGCGGAGAGCGTCGCCGACCGGGTGATGGACTCCGGCGACCTCGAGCGCGAGAAGGGCATCACGATCCTCGCGAAGAACACCGCGATCCACTACACCGGCCCGTCCGCGCGCGAGGCCGGCGTCGACAGCATGACGATCAACATCATCGACACCCCGGGCCACGCGGACTTCGGTGGCGAGGTCGAGCGCGGCCTGTCGATGGTGGACGGGATCGTCCTGCTGGTCGACGCGAGCGAGGGCCCGCTGCCGCAGACCCGCTTCGTGCTGCGCAAGGCGCTGAACGCCGACATGCCGGTCGTGCTCGTCGTCAACAAGGTCGACCGCAGCGACGCCCGCATCGAGGAGGTCGTCGACGAGACCTACGAGCTCTTCATGGACCTGCTCGACGAGCACCACAGCCAGGACGCGCTGGACTTCCCCGTCGTCTACGCCTCCGGCAAGGCCGGCATCGCGTCGCTGGAGCAGCCCGCGAACGGCGAGCTGCCGGACGGCACCGACCTCGAGCCGCTGTTCCGGACGATCCTCGAGACCATCCCGGCGCCGACGTACGACGAGGGCGCGCCGCTGCAGGCGCACGTCACCAACCTCGACGCGTCGCCGTTCCTGGGCCGGCTCGCGCTGCTGCGCATCAAGCAGGGCACGCTGCGCAAGGGCCAGACCGTCGCGTGGATCCGCCGCGACGGCGAGAAGAAGAACGTGCGCATCACCGAGCTGCTGATCACCGAGGGCCTGGAGCGCAAGCCCGGTGAGGAGGCCGGCCCGGGCGACATCGTCGCCGTCGCCGGCATCCCGGACATCACGATCGGCGAGACGCTCGCGGACGCCGAGAACCCGATCGCGCTGCCGCTGATCCACGTCGACGAGCCGGCGATCTCGATGACGATCGGGACCAACACCTCGCCGCTGGTCGGGCGCCTGAAGGGCTCGAAGGTCACCGCCCGGCTGGTCAAGGACCGCCTGGACGCCGAGCTGGTCGGGAACGTGTCGCTGCGGATCCTCCCGACCGAGCGTCCGGACGCGTGGGAGGTGCAGGGCCGCGGCGAGCTGGCGCTCGCGATCCTGGTCGAGCAGATGCGCCGTGAGGGCTACGAGCTGACCGTCGGCAAGCCGCAGGTGGTCACCAAGGAGATCGACGGGAAGGTGCACGAGCCGGTCGAGCGGCTCACGATCGACGCGCCGGAGGAGTACCTCGGCACGATCACCGAGCTGCTCGCCACCCGCAAGGGCCGGATGGAGCAGATGACCAACCACGGCACCGGCTGGGTGCGGATGGAGTTCCTGGTCCCGGCCCGCGGCCTGATCGGGTTCCGGACCGAGTTCCTCACCGACACCCGCGGCACCGGCATCGCCCACCACATCTCCGAGGGCTACGAGCCGTGGGCCGGCGAGATCCGCTCGCGCGCCTCGGGCTCGCTGGTGGCCGACCGGGCGGGTGCGGCGACGGCGTACGCGATGACCTCGCTGCAGGAGCGCGGCGTGATGTTCGTCGAGCCGGCGACCGAGGTCTACGAGGGCATGATCGTCGGCGAGAACTCCCGCGCCGACGACATGGACGTCAACATCACCAAGGAGAAGCAGCAGACCAACATCCGGTCCGCGACCTCCGACAACTTCGAGAAGCTGGTGCCGCCGCGCAAGCTCTCGCTCGAGCAGTGCCTGGAGTTCTGCCGCGAGGACGAGTGCGTCGAGGTCACCCCGGAGACGGTCCGGATCCGCAAGGTCGTGCTCGACCAGAACGAGCGGGCCAAGATCGCCAGCCGGGCGCGCAAGGCGAGCAAGTAGGGCTCAGCCCGCGAGCAACCGCTCCCGCTCGGCCCGCAGGGCGGCCTGCCGGTCGGCGAGCTCGCGCTGACGGCGGTCGAGGCGGACGCGCAGGTCGTGGACGGCCTGCGCGGCCTCGGCGGTACGGCGGGCCGCGTCGCTGATCCGGTTCTTCACCGACCAGTCGGTGAAGATGTTGTCGAACCACACGTCGAAGGCCTGGGTCAGCCCGTCGACGGAGAGCCCCTGGACGGTCGCCTGCAGGCCTACGTCGGCGAGCTCGTGCGCGAACCGGCGCAGGGCCAGGTCGGCGTCGTGCAGCAGCCGCTGCGCCTGGTCCATCCGGTCGTACTTCATCGCGTCGGTGAACATCCCGCCGCCGAGGAACGTGTCGTACGACGCCCAGTCGCCGGCCTTCCCGAGCAGCTCGTCGGCCCGCGCCAGGCAGGTCGCGGCGATCTCCCCGGCTGCGGCGGCCTCCGCGACCTCCGCCGCCTCAGCGTCGGCCGTGCCGAGCTCGCCGGCGATCCGGGTGAGCTCCGCTGCCACCGGGCCGCCGGCCCCGACCAGCGAGTCCTCCTTGGCCTGCAGCGCCCGGTCGCGCCGGCCGGCGACGTCGCCGAGGGCGGCCAGCCCGGTCTCGGCGCGACGCACCTCGTCGCGGGCTGCCTGCAGCACCGCGTCGGCGCGCGCCACGGCGTACTCGGCCGCCTGCTTCTCGGCCTGCTCCCGGTCGAGGTCGGCGTCGCGGCTGCCGCGCAGGGCCGCCCAGACCCGGGTCGGGCTGAACGACTCCAGGGCCTCGACGTCGGCCGTCTCCTCGGCGAGCCGCCCGCGTGCCTGCGACGACGCGGCCGCCGCCTCGGTCTCCGCCGCTCGCGCCCGCTCCAGCCGTGCGGTCAGCCGCGCGTGCTCGGCGACGGCCGCGAGGGCCGCCGCGAGCTCCTCGTGCACGTGGTCGTCCCGATCCCCCGTGGTCATCTGCCGAGCCTAGATGCGGGTAGGGTCGCGAACCGTGAGCCACCCCACCTACGACCAGCTGGCCGCCCTGCCGGCGTACGCCGAGCAGCCGGTGCCGATCGCGTTCGAGGACGTCAACGGGCACCTCAACGTGCGGCACTACACCGGCATCGCGAGCGAAGGCCTCGACGAGGCCCTGGTGCCGCTGGGGATCCCGCAGAACTGGCCGGCCCACGGCCACGCCTGCTTCTCGGCCGAGCACCACGTCACCTACGTGGCCGAGCTGCGCACCGGCGACCGGATGTCGACGCGGGTGCGGCTGCTGGGCCGCTCGGAGCGGGCGGCGCACGCGCTGGTGTACCTGCTCGACGAGACCCACCAGCAGCTCAGCTGCGTGATGGAGGAGATCTTCCTCCACATCGACATGAACACCCGGCGCACTGCTCCGTGGCCGGAGGACGTCGCGGCCGCGCTCGACGGCCGGATCGCCGAGGACGCGGCGCTGCCCTGGGCCCCCGAGACCAAGGGCTGCCTGTCGCTGCGCTGACAGCGCGAGCGGGGTTCCCGAGCGGCTAGGTTGCTCGGGTGCTTCTCGACGTCCAGCTCGACGCGCGGCCTCACGCCGCCGCCGACCGCGCCCGCGAGCTCGTCGGCGCCGGGGTCGCCGGGCTGTTCACGTTCGAGGGGCCGCACGACGTGTTCCTCCCGCTGGCCGCGGCGGCGGGCGCGGTCGAGACCGACCTGCTGACCAACGTCGCGATCGCGATCCCCCGCAGCCCGATGCACCTCGCGCACTCGGCGTACGACCTGCAGCTGCTGTCGCACGGACGCTTCCGCCTGGGCCTGGGCTCGCAGGTCCGGCCGCACATCGAGCACCGGTACGGCGCCACGTGGAGCCGCCCCGCCGCGCGGATGCGCGAGACCGTGCTCGCGGTCAAGGCGATCCTGCGGTCCTGGCAGGACGGCACCCTGCTGGACTTCCGCGGCGAGTTCACGCGGCACACGCTGATGCCGCCGGCGTTCGTGCCCGGCCCGAACCCGTACGGCGTCCCGCCGGTGCTGCTCGGCGCCCTCGGGCCGCTGATGACGCGGACCGCCGCCGAGGTCGCCGACGGCCTGCTGGTGATGCCGTTCCACAGCCACCGGCACTTCCGCGAGCGCACCCTGCCCGCGGTGGACGCCGGCCTGGCGGCGGCCGGCCGCAGCCGCGACGGGTTCGCGATCGTGCCGCAGGCGATCGTCGCGATGGGGCGCACCGGCGACGAGCTGGCCGCCGCGACCACCGGCGTCCGCGGGCTGCTCGCGTTCTACGGCTCGACCCCGGCGTACCGCCCGGTCCTCGAGGTCGAGGGCTGGGCGCACGTCCAGCCCGAGCTCAACCGGCTCGCCAAGGCCGGCGACCGGAGCGCGATGCTCGGCCTGGTCACCGACGAGATGCTCGCGACCCTCGCCGTCCGCGGCACGCCGGAGGAGTGCGCGGCCGAGATCCGGCGCCGGTTCGGCGACGTGGCCGACCGGGTCTGCGCCTACTTCCCGGGGTACGACGCGCCGCTGGACCAGGTGCGCGACCTGGCCCGTGCGCTCAGCTGAGGCGCTGTCGGTTCTGCGGCGAGGTGGCGTGGATGGCGACGCCGGCGAACCCGAGCACCAGCAGCAGCACGGTCGCCTTGGAGAGGTACTCCGGCAGCAGGCCCGAGATCGGGAAGGTCAGCGCGTGGGCGATCAGCGCGATCGGCACCCACCGCGGCACCGTCGCGGCCCGCAGCAGCGCGATCGCGAGCAGCAGCTCGCCCACGTAGAGGCCCGCGATCCACGCGTAGAGGAAGATCGCCAGCCCGGCGTCGGTGGCGACGTCGTCGAGGCCCTGGCTCTTGATCGTCTGGGTGTTCACCAGGGCCCGGAAGAAGCCCATCAGCATCGCGAAGCCGGCGGTGCCGATGAACCCGACCTCGAGCACCACCGCCGCGATCACCCCGACCGTCCAGCCGCGCCGCTGGAACAGCGTCATCACCGCCGGGAGCCCGAGCGAGAGGCAGATGGAGGCGATGAAGAGGACGACGGCCGCCGCCATCCACTGGCCGCCCTGCTCCTGGACGATCCGCAGCGACTCGGCGGAGCTGTCGGACTGGGGCAGCAGGAAGCCGCCGAGGCAGAGCGCGAGCGCCCCGGTCAGCAGCAGTGCCGCCGAGACAGGCAGCCAGTCCATCCTCACCTGCGAAGAGTAGGGCTCCACATGCGTCAGTGACCCGTAAACCCCCCGGTCAATCCATCAGGAGCTCCGCGATCCGGTGGACCTGGTCGACGCCGGAGCTCGTCGGGATCAGCTGGACCTCGTCCGCGCCGAGGTCCGCGACCTGCCGGAGGACGCCGGCCAGCTGCGCGGGCGTCCCCGCGAACCCCGCCGTGGCGGCGAGCGCGTCGACGTACTCGGCCGGGATCCAGTTCATGTAGTGGCGCAGGTGCCGGTGCACCTGGGCGCGCGCCCGGTCCGGCTCGCCGAGCGCGAACCAGAACGACGTGGTCAGCCGCGGCGCCGGGCGGCCGGCCTCCCGCCAGGCGTCGCGGGTCAGCTCGAAGACCTTCGCCATTTCGGCGAGGTCGAGGTCGAGCGACATCCCGGCGAGCCCGTCGGCCCAGGCGGCCGCGGCCCGGATGGTGCGCGGCCCGAGGGTGCCGACCAGCAGCTCGGGTCCGCCCGGCTGCACCGGCGGCGGACCGACCGGGCGGACGGCGTCGGCGACCCGCTCGCCCGCCCAGACCCGGCGCATCGCGGCGACCCGCTCGGCCAGCCCCACGATCGTCCGCGTGCCGAGGTCGGCGTCGGCGGCGCGGTAGTCCTCGTCCCGTCCGCCGTCGCCGAGGCCGACCGTCAGGCGGCCGCCGCTGAGCCGGTCGCCGGTCGCCAGCGCCTTCGCGAGCGGCACCGGGGCGTGCAGCTGCGGTACGACGACCGTCGTCACCAGGCGGACCCGGCTGGTCCACGCGGCGACCGCCCCGAGCAGGGTCAGCGTGTCCGGGTTGTCGAAGGCCATCCGCTCGCCGAAGCAGAGCGACGACCAGGGGCCCTCGTCGACCGCGCGCGACCAGCGCTCGAGCGTGTCGGTCTCGGCCCACAGGTCCGGCTCCATGACGGGCAGCGTCATCCCCACGTCCACCTGCACAGTCTGGCGGTTGGGAGCCGCTAGCGTCGGACCATGTCGTCACGCGTCGGGGGCGTCCTGGTCGCCCTGCTCGCCGTGCTGGTCGTGGTGGCGACGGCCGCGATGTGGGTGGACTTCCGGCACGAGGTGGACCGGACGGCGTCGCGGATCGCGCGGGAGCCCGCCCTGTCCGACCCGCCGAGCCCCACCGCCTCCCCAAGCGAGCGGGCCGGGGTGCGGTCGGTGTGGATCGGCGACGGCTACACCGCCCGGTCGTGCGACGCCGCGACCGCGCTGGGGTGGGAGTGCGCGGTCGACGCCCAGCAGGGCACCGGCTTCCTCAGCGACGGCACGGCGTTCGACCCGGACAACCGGGTGCTCGGCGGTCGCCTCGACGACCTGCCCGCGCAGGAGCCGGACGTCGTGGTGGTCGACGCGGGGCGCAACGACCTCGGGGTGTACGCGACGCCGGCGATCCTCGACGCGATCGAGGTCTACCTGGGGCGGCTGCGGGAGCGGTACCCCGACGCCGTCCTCGTGCAGATCGTGCCGTGGACCCGCGCCGACCCGGACCCCGACCCCGCCGTCGCGCGCGAGATCGCCCGGCTGATGAGGAAGTACGACGGCCACGCCCTCGACCCCGCCGGCCAGATCCTGGACGGCACCACCCTCGCCGACGCGATCCGGGCCCTCGACCTCCCCGTACCTGTGGAAAAGGGATAGTCCCTGACGATCGTGTGGTCAGAACGGCGTTCCGACGACATTTTCGTCAGGGACTATCCCTGTGAAGCGACTGCTACTTGATCGCGAACGGCTTGTCGTTGACGTCGAAGAAGTAGTTGTCGACGGCCAGGATCGCGATCCGTGCCTTCGCGGCCTTCATCGTCGGCATCTTGACGGTGGCCTTGCCGTCGTTCGGAGTCGCGTCCTTCAGGACGGTCGTCCAGGCGTGGCCGTTGTCGGTCGACAGCACGATCCGCACGTTGGGCGCGAGCTTGTGCGTGCCCTTGACCTGCCAGGTGAACGTGGCCGGCTTCCCGCCCTTGACGGACTGCCCCTTCTTGCCGAACGACGTGACCAGGAACGGCCCGGCCGTCGGGTCGACGGTCAGCGTGACGTCGTCGTAGCTGACGCCGCCACCGCCGGGCACCCGGTCCCGCGCGGTGAGCCGGAAGTGCATGGCGTGCGCGGCCATGCCGGGCGTGCCCAGGTAGGCCTCGGTCGGCAGGAACTCCGAGTAGCAGTCCAGCGGCGCCGGCTTCACCGGCACGTACGGGTCCGTGACCTGCTTGACCTCGGCGCAACTGCCGGACTTGGCGTTGGTGTGACCCGCCAGGATCTGCGCCATGTCCGGGAAGGTCCGGGTCCGGGTCTCCTCGGACGCGAGGTTCTCGCCCGGGGAGTTGTACTGGAGGGACGCCGCGTCGGAGACGTCCGCGACCGTCCCGAAGACCCGGAACAGGGGACCGTAGATCTTCTTGTTGCTGATCAGCGCGGTGCCCTTGCGGCCGTGCGCGTCGTCGTTCTGCTCCCACAGGTAGACCAGCGGGTCGCCGTCGGAGTCGGTGCCCGAGCCGGTCAGCGTGAACGGCGTGCGCGCCGGGATCGTCATGTCCGCGGGTGCGGTGACCACCGGGTTGTGGTTGGTCGTGGTGTTCACAGCGAACCCGGTGTTGCTCGTGGGTCCGCCCTTCACCGTCTCACCGACGTGGATGTAGCCGACGTCGCTGGAGGTCACCTGGAGCTCCGGCTCGTCGACGTGGTCGCTGAGCTTGCTGTAGGGCCGCGCGTTGCCGGCGAAGATCACCTGGAAGCCACCGGGCCCGACGCCGGTCAGGGGCGCCGGGAACTCCCCGGTGCTGTAGATCGCCGAGTACGGGTCGTAGCCCCAGCCGGTGACCGTGAGGTCCTTGCCGGTGAGCGCCTCGAGCTGGGTCTCGACGTTCTCCCGCGTGTACGCCGTGTCACCGGTGCTGCCGCGAGTGAAGGTCGCCGAGGCACCCCCACCGGCGTAGCGGACCCGGATCGAGTCGCCGGCGCGGAACCCGTCGGTCGCGACGTCCTGGACCTCGACCATGTCGGGAGCCGGGCTGGCCGTGTAGGCGTTGACCTCGTCCTGCGTCCGCTGGGAGAAGTACGGGTCGGTGTGGAGCTGGAGGTTGTCCTGCCGGCAGATGCCGGCGTAGGCCATCACCGACGACCCGGATCCCGGCTCGACCGAGGCGCCCGGCATCCGGTTGCCCGGGCCGCAGTTCCACTGGGTCCCGTTGAAGGTGTGGGAGCCGTCGAACTGGTGGCCCATCTCGTGGGCGACGTAGTCGATCGCCATGAAGTCGCCGGTGGGGTCGGCCAGGCCGGTGCATCCCCACGCCTTCTGGGTGTTGCCGACCGCCTGCAGCTGGGCGATGCCGCCGCCGTTGACGCCGAGCATGATGTGGCCGATGTCGTAGTTGGAGGCGCCGACGAGCTGGCCGAGCACGATCTGGTTGCGCTCGAGCGTGCCCACGTCGCAGTACGCGATCTGGCCCTGGACGTAGCCGCCGTTGGTGTCGCCGGGGTTCGGCTCGTTGACCCAGCACGGGTTGGCACCGCACGGGCCGCTCGGCTCGACGGCGTCCTCCCAGGTGTTGAACTGGACGTCGGCGGTCAGCTGCAAGTTGATCGCCAGGTCGTCGTTGTAGATCTGGTTGACCCGGTTCATCAGCGTGACCTTCTCGGCCGCCACGTTGGCCGCGCCGAAGTACTCGGCGTACGTCGGGTCGGTGACCAGCGCCAGCCGGTACACCTTCTGCTGGACGACGGCGTCGGGCGCGGGCCCCGAGAAGCGGGACCGCGCGAGCTTCGTGACGACCGGCATGTCGCGCTCGGCGAACTGCACGGCCTGCTTGGCCAGGTCGCCGCCGTAGTAGCTCAGGTGCGTGGTGGTGCCGCGGATGTTGTACGCCGGGTCGACGTACCAGGCGCCCTGGCCGCCGGCCGGCCGGACGCTCGCGTGGAAGCCCATCGGCGTGACGTCGAGGGCGATGCTCGTGCCCTCGTGGTCGGTGGAGTCACCGGCCCAGGTCGAGATCTCCGGGTGGGCGGCGGCGAGCTCCGGCGACAGGATGCTGGTGCGCTGCACCGCGAAGTGCTCGACGCCGCCGTCGGGCGTCGGGATCGCGATCTCGGTGCTGCCGGCGGCGCCGGCGCGCGGCGCGTCGGCGAGGGTCGAGCGGACCTGCGCGATGTCGACGCGGAACGCCCGGTAGTGGTCGGGGCTGACCCGCACGTGCGGGCCGGATGGCCGGAAGCCGTCCAGCGAACGGAACATCGCACCGTCGGGTGCGGCGTTCGCCGTCGTGCCCGCCGGCAGCACCGCGGCGGCGAGTGCGGCGGCGGCCAGGGCGGCCAGTGACCTGAGATGGCGCGGCATGTCTCTCCCTCATGGGCCGGACCCGACCGAGCGGACGGGACTCGCACTCTATCCGTGGCGGTCTTCTCAAACACCCCTTCTTTGGGAGGAGATCGTCCAGCGTCCGAGCAGCGTGCCCTCGGCCTCGAGCAGCAGGTGCAGCCGCAGCGGTACGTCGACCGGCGGGCCCTGCGTGATGCGCGGGTGCTCGCCGCCCACCAGCCGCGGCACGATCGTCGCGCACAGCTCGTCGGCCACGCCGGCCGCGACCAGGTCGCGCAGCAGGTGCGGCCCGCCCTCGCAGAGCAGCTGGGTGAGCCCGCGGGCGACGAGCGCGTCCTTGAGCGCGGCCAGGTCGACCGTGTCCGCGCCGAGGACCAGGACGTGCTCGTCGCCGAGCAGTGCGCGCGCCTCGTCGAGCAGCTCGGCGCCGGCGCAGGTGGCGAGCAGCACGGCGCCCGGCGTACCGCCGCGGAGCAGGTCGGGCACCTGCCCGCGCCGGCTGACGACCACGGTCGGCCGGTCGACCGGTGCGTAGCCCTCGATGCGCGCGGTGCCCGCGCCGACCACGATCGCGTCGGCGAGCGCGCGCAGCTGGTGGTAGACGACCTTGTCGACGGCGTTGTTGATCGACCCGCTGCGGCCGGACTCGCCGGTGGCGGCGCCGTCGAGGGTCTCGACCATGTTCACCCGCAGCCACGGGTCGGCCGGCGCGGCGTACAGCGTCGCGAGGTCGGCCTCCGGGTCCAGGTCGGGCCCGACGAGGACCCTCACCACTCCCACCGCACGACCCAGTACTGGACGCCGTAGGGGTCGTCCTCGTAGTTGACCGTGCACGCACAGCCCGGCGGCAGCACCCCGTCGAGCCGCGCGATCGCCTCGGTGTCGGCCCACAGTTCGCGCGCCAGCGAGGCGTCGATGCCCGACAGCTCCCCGGTGCGCAGCCGGGTGCCGAGGTCCGCGTCGAACGGGATCGCCCGCTCGTCGACGTAGCCGGGCGAGGTGTCGCGGCGCCGGGCCGAGCCGTTGCCCACGACGAGGTACGACGCGCCGTCGACCCGCGTCGGTCGAGCCTCGACCTCCGTTGGTCGAGCTTGTCGAGACCCCAGCAGGCTCTCCGCCGTTGGTCGAGCTTGTCGAGACCCCAGGAGGCTCTCCGCCGTTGGTCGAGCTTGTCGAGACCCCAGGAGGCTCTCCGCGACCTTGCGCCCCTGCGGTCCGGCCAGCACGGTGACGTCCGCGCCCAGCCAGCCGACCGCGTCGAGGCAGGCGGCCCGCAGCTCGGCGACCGGGTCCTCGAGGCCGGCGTACTCGGGCAGCAGCGCGAGCACGCCCGGCACCAGCACCGCCCTCATGCCAGCCCCCGGATCGCGCGCAGCGGCGGCCGGCGGCCGGCGATCGACCAGGCCATGTCGACCAGGTGCCGGGTCTCGCGGACCTGGTGGACCCGGTGGATGCGGGCCCCGGCCATCGCGGTGATCGCGGTCGCGGCGTAGGTGCCGTGCATCCGCTCACCGGCGGGCAGGCCGAGGGTCTCGCCGACGAAGTCCTTGTTGGAGACCGAGACCAGCACCGGGTAGCCGGTGTCCACCATCTCCCCGATCCGGCGGGTGAGCTCGAGGGAGTGGAAGGTGTTCTTCGCGAAGTCGTGCGCGGGGTCGATCACCACGCTGTGCGGGTCGACGCCCGCCGCGACGGCCCGCTCGGCGAGCCCGACCGTGGTCTCGATGCAGGCGGCGACCACGTCGTCGTACTCCTGCCGGAAGGGGTCGGTGCGCGGGCTCAGACCGCCGGCGTGGGTGCAGATCACCGCGGCGTCGTACTCGGCGGCGACCGCGACCAGGTCGGGGTCGTGCCCGCCCCAGGCGTCGTTGATGACGTCGGCGCCCTGCTCGAGCACGGCCCGGGCGACCTCGGCACGCCAGGTGTCGACGCTGATCACCAGGTCCGGGTACGCCGCGCGCACCCGCCCGACGAAGCCCGCCACCCGCTCGATCTCCTCGGCGGCGTCGACCTCGGGGCCGTAGCCGGCACGGACGCCGCCGATGTCGACGATGTCCGCGCCCTCCTCGACGACCGCCCGGACCCGCTGCCACGCCTTGTCCTCGGCGTAGGTCGCACCCTGGTCGAAGAAGGAGTCCGGGGTCCGGTTGACGATCGCCATCACCAGCGGGAGCCCGTCGGTGTAGGTCCGGTGCCCGAGCTTGAGGGGCTGCCACATGGACTGGACATTAGCGATCGTGGCCACACAGTCCGGATTTGTGAGGTTCAATCAGCCATGGCCACCTCACAGGCGGAGCCGCGAAGGGGCCGGGGGCGACCGCGCACGCCCGGTGCCGAGAAGCGGATCATCGACGCCGCGCTCGAGGAGTACGGCGAGCACGGCTGGTCCGGCTTCACGATGGACGGGGTCGCGCGCCGGGCCGGGGTCGGCAAGTCGACGGTGTACCTGCGCTGGCAGGACAAGGACACGCTGCTCAGTGACGCGGTCGGCAGCAGCACCGCCCAGGTCGCCGCGGTGGACACCGGCTCGCTGCGCGGTGACCTGCACCAGGTGGCGACGAACCTGTTCGAGTACTTCCGCGACCCGGCCGGCTGGGCCACGCTGCGGATCACCATCGACACCGCCGGTGCCCAGCAGCGGCTGGGCCGCTTCACCGAGTCGGTCGCCGACGTCCAGGTGGAGCACGTCGACAACATCCTCCAGCGCGCGGTCACCCGCGGCGAGGCCATCGAGGGCATCTCCCCCAACGCCGTCGCCGAGTGCATCTACGGCCCGGTCATCATGCAGACCCTGGGCCTGCGCCTCGACTCCCGCGCGCTCGGCCCCGACGACATCGACGCCCGCGCGACCGAGCTGGTCGACATCGTCCTGAACGGCGTGCTCAGCGGCCCGGCGTACGCGGACCGCTCGAAGCCCTGACCCGTCCCGCCGAGGTCCCGAGCCGGCGGCTCACTGCAGGGCGTTGACCGCGTCGCGCGACCCGGAGGGCGCTACGACGGCAGGTCGATCGCATAGCTGATCAGCGTCTGCCCGCCGGCGACGCTGTTGGTGATGATCACCTGCCGGTCGCCCCGGGTGAGCACCCGCACCGGCGGCGGGTTCCCGCGGCCCGCGGGCTTCGCGTCCCAGCCGGCACCGACCAGCAGCGCCACCGCCTTCGCGACCGCCGCGGGCCGGGACGCGTCGGTGAGGATCGCGACCGCGTAGCCCGGGTCCTTCGGGCCACCCTTCTCCACCGATGCCACGTCGCCCTTGATCAGCGGCACCTCGTCGCGGGGGAAGTCGGCCGGCAGGCCGTCCGCGGCGACCGTCGACAGCGGCGAGCCGGGCCGCGCCGTCGGCTGCGGGTCGGCGGAGCCGCCGTCACTGCCCGAGCACCCGGCCAGAAGCGCGACGCAGAGCACCGAGACAGCCAGCGCTCGTCGCGCGTCCACGCATCTACGGTACTGGCTGGAGGAACCGGCGTACGGCGTCTGCGAGAGCTGCCGCGTACTTCTGGCGCCCCTGCGGGCTGGTCATCCGGTGCGCGTCCGAGGCGTCGCGCATGTTGCCGAGCTCGACCATCACGGTCGGGACGTCGGAGAGGTTCAGCGTGCCGAGGTCGGAGCGGAAGTCGAGGCCGTCGCCGCCGGCGATGTAGTTCGCGACCCGCAGCCCCTTGGCCTTCAGGGCGGCGCGCGTGTCGACGGCCAGCCGCTTCGACGTGCGGTAGATGTCGTGGGTCCACGGCCGACGGTCGGTCGGCGCGATGACGTGGAAGCCGCGGGCGCCGGCGGTGTAGGAGCCGTCACCGTGCACGGAGATCTTGGCGTCGGCGTGCACCTTGTTGCCGGCCCGGCCGCGCTCGTCGACGCACGGGCCCCAGTGCCGCTGGCTGTTGGTAGTGCGGGTCAGCTTCACCGTCGCACCGAGGCGCTCCAGGCGCGCTGCGAGGACCTTCGACACCCGCCAGGCCAGCGTCGCCTCGGGGTAGCCGCCGTTCGTGGCGGTGCCCGTCGTGTTGCACGGCTTGCGGAACCCGCCGGCCGGGACCGGCCGGTTGATCTTGCGCGGGAAGTTGTGGTTGCCGAGCTGGTGCCCGGGGTCGATCACCACGACCCGGCCCGACAACGGTGGTCGAGCTTGTCGAGACCCCCCGGCCTCGACCTGGGCGCCTTGCGCGGGCGACACCGCGCCGCCGGTGGCCACGATGCCGGCGAGCGCGAGCGCTGCGACTGCATACCTCACTCGTAGCCCAGGATCTCCTGGCGCTTCTCGCCCCAGGCCAGCGCGGAGGCGATGGCGTCCTCGAGGGACAGCTCGGTGCGCCAGTCGAGCAGGCGGACCGAGCGGTCGACGTTCGCGAACGCCCCCACCGCGTCGCCCGGTCGCGGCGGCGCCTCCCGGGTCGGCACCTCCTGGCCGTACACGTTCTCGAACGCCGTGAGCAGCTCGCGCACCGTCACGCCCGACCCGGCGCCGACGTTGATCACCACGCTCGGCTCGCCGGCCGCGGCGAGGACCTCATCGAACCGCTCGACGGCCCGCACGTGCGCCCGGGCGAGGTCCCACACGTGGATGTAGTCACGGATGCCGGTGCCGTCGCGGGTCGGCAGGTCGGTGCCGGTGATCGTGAACGCGTCCTTCTGGCCGCGCGCCGCCATCACCAGCTGCCCGAGCACGTGCGACGGCTCCTTGGCGTAGATGCCGCTCTCGAGGTCCGGGTCGGAGCCGATCGGGTTGAAGTAGCGCAGGATGATCGCGCGCAGGCCGGTGGCGACCGCCATGTCCTGGAGGACCTCCTCCATCATCCGCTTGGTACGGGCGTACGGCGAGTTCGGCGCCAGCGGGTCGCTCTCGGTGACCTCGAAGTCGTCCTTGAGGGCGTACAGCGAGGCCGAGGACGAGAACAGCACCCGGCTCTTGCCGAGCGAGTCGAGCTCGTCGAAGAGCTCGAGCGACTTGGCGACGTTGTCGCGGTAGTACTCGTAGGGCAGCTCCACCGACTCCGGCACGACGATCCGCGCGGCCATGTGGATGGTTGCCTCGATGTCGGGGTGCTCGTCGACGATCCGGCGCAGCAGCGCCCGGTCGGCGATGTCGCCCTCGTAGAAGATCCGGTCGCGGACGAAGGCCAGCGGCCCGGTCAGCAGGGAGTCCAGGATCACGGGCGTGTGGCCCGCCTCCTCGAGCGCCTTGGCGGTGACCGACCCGATGTAGCCGGCGCCGCCGGTGACCAGAACCTTCATGCCGGCCACCCTAACCAGTCCGCACTGGTCTGTACCGGTGGGCCTCCGGGCTCAAGTTCCGCCGGCCGCCACCGATGCTCCCGGCATGAAGCGCTCCATTCTCGGGTCGTGGATGTCCGGCCTGTACCGCCAGCCGGTCCACGCCGACGTCCTCGAACCCGCCCGTGGCTGGGAGCCGCTGCCCGACGACGTCTTGGAGTGGATGGGCGCCAGGCCCTACCCGCTCGAGGAGAGCGCGTAGTCAGCGACTGACCCGGAACGTGCGGCTGGTGACCTGGTCGCGCACGTCCGGGCTGCCGCTCACGAAGCGGGCCTGCAGCACGTACTTGCCCGCCTGACCGACCCGGCGGGTGACCAGCACGACGTCCTCGCCGTTCCAGGACTTCGTCTGCCGCGCGGTGTAGCTGCCCGACATCCGCTGCACGACCAGCCGCACCTCACCGCTCGCGGCACCCTCGGGTGGCGCCGGGACGTGGACCTTGACGTGCGGGCGATCCCCCACGGCCACGGGCCGCACCGTCGCGGTCATCGTCGACGGCACGCCGGCATCGGCGCCGGCCGTGCCTCCACACACCGCGAGCGCCAGGGCGACTCCCCCCACGCCGTGCCTGATCATCCCGGTCAGCATAGGCCGGTCGTCGGCCCCCCGGGGCGCGATTGCGAACCTCCGCCGAGGTCCACGGGCCGCTGCTGCTCAGGCCCGGAGCAACCCGGCCGATGGAGCCACCATGCGCAAGACGCTGCCCCTGCTCGCGATCCTCGCGACGCTCGCCTGCACCCTGGTCGCCCCCGCGGCCGGGGCGAGCACCGAGCCGTCGTGGCGGAGTCCGGCGCCGCGGCTGGCGGACACGGGGTGCGGGCAGTCCGCCTGGTCCCAGCTCAACCCCAACGGGTACCCGCTCCCGATGACGTTCGACGGCTGGGGCTGGTGCCCCTCCAGCTCCGGGGCGCTGTGGTGGGCGCGCTGGTCCTACCCGGACTACCCGATCAACCTGGTCCCCGCGGACAGCCCGGAGCCGGCCTTCCAATTCATCTGGGTCACGAACGCGGACGCGCCGAAAACCCCGCTCATCGACTCCTCCCCTGCCCAGGTTCGCAACCAGGTACGCCGGGCGGTCAGCGCGATCGCGGCCAGCAACAACCGCGGCGTGGTCACCGCGGCCGATGCCCAGCGCACGTCGGCGCCGCGGATCGTGTCCTTCCTCGGCACCGGCGCGGACGGCCGGCCCCAGGTGCAGCCGGTCTTCGACAAGGTGAGCGTGCCGCAGGCGGTGCTCCGGCGCGAGCCGTACCAGAACTGGGTCAACCCGGCGACCGGCCAGCTCGAGCAGGGCCTGTGGCCGTACCTCGAGGGCCACGGGTACCCACCGCGAGCGAACCGGCGGTACATCACGGTCACCGACTACTCCGGGGTGTGGAACTACCTGGGCGGCGCCACCGTGGTCCCGTGCTCCGGCAACGGGTACGGCCCGGCCGACACCCAGCCCGGCCCGCAGAACTGCAACAACAGGGGCGGGACCTGGATGACGATCAGCCTCGCCGGCAACGCCTCGCGGGACCTCTCACCGCAGCAGTCCCTCTCGTTCGGGGAGAAGCTGGCGCACGAGTTCGCGCACGCGATGGGCGGGGTCCTACCCGGCAGCCCGCACTACAACACGGACCACCCGTTGCACCCGACCGACTGCGCCGACCTGCTCTGCCTGAACTCCTACGACCAGTCCGGCCAGCACTACACGGCGTGCGGCGGTGGCACGACGGACACGTTCGCGGCGTACACCGGCGGTCTCCTGTCCTCGCCGAGCACCTCGCGACAGGCGTACCGCGCCGACTGCAACCGCGACGACTACTTCGCGCTCAAGCTGGTCGACGGCAAGGTGGTCGAGCAGGACTGGGCCCGGACCCGGTGGGCCGGGGAGAACAACCAGTTCTTCTGGGGCGGCGTGCAGCCGGCCGCCGCGCTCAGCCCGTTCCGCAGCGACCGGTACCCGATCGCGCCGGAGTGCACGTACAACCCCGCCGGATGGTGTCCGCCCGGGGTGCAGCGGACCACCGGCTAGGGCCTCTGGCATCGGTCGCCGAGGGTCGTTGCGGGCGGTCACTGGCACAATCCGTCCATGCCGACCGCGCTCATCACCGGGATCACCGGACAGGACGGGCTGTACCTGGCCGAGCTCCTGCTCGCCAAGGGGTACGACGTGCACGGGGTGATCCGTGGGCAGAACAACCCCAAGCTGGACCTGGTCCAGCGGCTGCTCCCCGACGTGCGCCTCCACAACGGCGACCTGACCGACATGTCCAGCCTGATCCGCGCGCTGCGCGACTCCAGCCCGGACGAGGTCTACAACCTGGGCGCGGTGTCGTTCGTGGCGTACTCGTGGGAGAACGCGCAGCTGACCACCGACGTCACCGCCAAGGGCGTGCTCAACATGCTCGAGGCGGTGCGCCTGCACACCGGCGACCGGCCGGAGGACATCCGCTTCTACCAGGCGTCGAGCTCGGAGATGTTCGGCAAGGTGCAGGAGGCGCCCCAGCACGAGCGCACGCTGCTGTGGCCGCGCTCGCCGTACGGCGTGAGCAAGGTGTTCGGCCACTACATGACGATCAACTACCGCGAGTCGTACGGCATGCACGCCTCCTCCGGCATCCTCTTCAACCACGAGTCGCCGCGCCGCGGGCCCGAGTTCGTGACCCGCAAGATCAGCGAGGCGGTCGCCCGGATCAAGCTCGGACTCCAGGAGGAGCTGGTGCTGGGCAACCTCGACGCCGAGCGGGACTGGGGCTTCGCCGGTGACTACGTCGAGGCGATGTGGCTGATGCTCCAGCAGCCGTACGGCGACGACTACGTGATCGCCACCGGCGAGACGCACTCGATCCGCGACTTCCTGGACGCGGCGTTCCGCCACGTCGGCATCGACGACTGGACGCCGTACGTGCGGCAGGACCCGCGGTTCATGCGGCCGGCCGAGGTCGACCACCTGGTCGGCGACGCGAGCAAGGCCCGCGAGGTGCTGGGCTGGAAGCCCAAGGTGTCGTTCCACGAGCTGGTCGCGCTGATGGTCGACGCGGACCTCGCGGCGACCCGCGGTGGCTGGTGAGATGCGGGCCTTCGTCACCGGGATCAGTGGCCAGGACGGCAGCTACCTCGCGGAGCGGCTGCTCGCCGAGGACGTCGAGGTGCACGCGCTCGCGCACGACGCCGAGCCGCTGCCCGACGTGCCGGACGTGGAGCTGCACCGCGGTGACCTCACCGCGGTGGACGAGGTGCGTGCCCTGCTCGTCGACCTCGCACCCGACGAGGTCTACAACCTCGCCGCGCTGAGCTCGGTGGCGCGGTCGTGGGAGGAGCCCGACCTGACGGCACGCGTGAACGGCGTCGCCGCGGCCGGGCTGCTGGAGTCGGCGCTGCTGGTGCAGGAGAAGCAGGGCCGGCCGGTGCGGTTCGTGCAGGCGTCCAGCGCGGAGATCTTCGGCCAGCCCGACCGTAGCCCGCAGGACGAGTCGACGCCGGTCCGCCCGGTGAACCCGTACGGCGCGGCCAAGGCCTACGCCCACCTGATGGTCGACGTCTACCGTCGCCGCGAGCTGCACGCGGTCAGCGCGATCCTCTACAACCACGAGTCGCCGCGCCGACCCGACCAGTTCGTCACCCGCAAGATCACGTCGACGGTGGCCGCCATCGCGCGGGGCCGCGCCGGCGTGCTGGCGCTGGGCAACCTCGACGCCCG
Source organism: Nocardioides aquiterrae (assembly GCF_039526625.1). Taxonomy (NCBI): domain Bacteria; kingdom Bacillati; phylum Actinomycetota; class Actinomycetes; order Propionibacteriales; family Nocardioidaceae; genus Nocardioides; species Nocardioides aquiterrae. Next base: position 44,402 of record NZ_BAAAJE010000012.1, on the reverse strand, counting down.
CCGCGACTGGGGCTGGGCACCCGACTACGTCGACGCCATGGTCCGGGCCGCCCGCGCCGACGTCGCCCGCGACTACGTGGTGGCGACCGGCGTCGGCCGCTCGGTGCGCGAGTTCGTCGCGGCGGCGTTCGCCCGCGCCGGGATCAGCGACTGGGAGCCGCTGGTCGTGGTCGACCCGGAGTTCGTGCGGCCGGCCGACCCGACCGAGCTGGTCGGGGACGCGACGCTGGCGCGGACGGAGCTGGGCTGGTCACCGACCGTCGAGTTCGACGAACTGGTCGGACGGATGGTCGACGCGGACCTGGCCGGCCAGTGATTCCAGCGCCGCGCGCACGTCGTCGGCGGCGCCCTGGGTCGGCAGGCCGAGCACCTCGTCGTCGGTGAGCGGCGGCACCGGCACGTGCGAGACCAGCGGGTGGCGGGGCCGGATGTCGCGCGGCTCGTCGTCGGCGAACAGGTCCTCGTGCATCTTCTCGCCCTCGCGCAGGCCGGTGAACTCGATGCGGACCGGCGTCCCGGCCTGCTCCATCAACTGGCGGGCGACGTCGACGATCTTCACGGGCTCACCCATGTCGAGGACGAGCGCCTCGCCCGGCGCGCCGATCGCGGCGGCCTGGATGACCAGCTGGCAGGCCTCCTCGATCGTCATGAAGAACCGGGTGACGTCCGGGTGGGTCACGGTCAGCGGTCCACCCTCGGCGATCTGGCGGGCGAACGACGCGAGCACCGACCCGCGGCTGCCGAGCACGTTGCCGAACCGAACCGACAGATAGACACCGTCGGCGTCCCGCGCACGGTCGGCCGTCATCCGCTCGGCGACGCGCTTGGACCAGCCGAGCACGCTGCAGGGGTTCGCGGCCTTGTCGGTCGAGATGTTCACGAAGCGGTCGACCCCCACCAGGTCGGCGGCCTCGAGCACGATGCGGGTGCCGATCACGTTGGTCTTCACCGCCTCGGCTGGGTACTGCTCCAGCATCGGCAGGTGCTTGAGGGCCGCCGCGTGGAAGACGACGTCCGGTCGCCGGGTCGCGAAGACCCGCCGCACGGCGGTCTCGTCGCGGATGTCGCAGAGGATGACGTCGTCGGAGTCGAGCAGCGCGCGGCCGTGGATCGAGAGCTGGACGGCGTGCAGCGCAGACTCGTCGCGGTCGAGCATCATCAGCTCGGCGGGCCCGTACCGGTGGATCTGCCGGCACAGCTCCGAGCCGATCGACCCGCCGGCGCCGGTCACCAGCACCTTGCGGCCGGCGAGGTAGCTGGCGATCGCCGCCACGTCGGTGTCGAGCTGGTTGCGGCCCAGCACGTCGGTGATGTTGATGTCGCGCAGGTCGCGGATCCCGACCGTGTCGTGGAGCAGCTGGGTCGACGACGGCAGCACCTTGACCGGCACGTCGGCGCGCAGCGCCTCGAGCCGCAGCCGGTTGATCACCTCGGCCGACGCGCTCGGGATCGCGATCACCACGACCTCGGCGTCGAGCCGGGCCACCTGCTTCGCGAGGTCGCGCGTGGTGCCGACGACCGGGACATGGCGGATCCGCAGGTGCCGCTTGCGCGGGTCGTCGTCCAGGAGCGCGATCGGCCGATAGTGACGCTGCGGGTCGCGCAGCATCGAGTTGATCAGTTCCCGGGCGGCCTCGCCAGCGCCGACGACCAGTGCACGCGCGGCGTCGTCACCGGCGCGCTCGTCCCGCTCCTGGAGCATCCGCCAGGTGGCGCGGCCCCAGGCCGCGATCACCAGCGCCCCGAAGGTCGCACCCGCCGGCAGGCTGCGGGGGATCCACTGGATGTAGAGGTTGGCGACGAAGACCGCGAGGCCCGCACCACCCATGAGCGAGCCGAGCAGCACGGCCTCCTCGAGGCTCGCGGTGCGGGCCCGGCCCTGGTGCAGGCGCAACGGCGCCGCGACCGCGACGTACAGGCCGGCGGTCGCCGCGGCGACCGCGAGCAGCTCGCTCCACGGCACCTGGGAGGCGTCGTTGCCGAGCCGCAGCCAGGCGAAGAAGGCGTACGCGAACAGCCACGCACCGACGTCGAAGGCGATCGCCATCGGCGCTCGGTGACGCCTCATACGCGCGACCAGGTCGCTCACAATCCATCCCCCGGACTGTCGGTTGTGCCCACCCCGGCCGTCATCCTGACTCTGCCATGGGGACCCTGTCTGCGGATCCGCGCATGGTCCAGACCAGAACTCGGGCACCGGGCTCGCTCTTGCACGCTAACCCCAACGACCTGTCGTGGGCATGGGTCATAAGGGTGAGATCCGTGGCAGTCTGCCGTTAGTGGCGCAGGGCCTCGGTGCGGCCGTAGTCGTCCTCGAGCCGGCAGATGTCGTCCTCGCCGGTGTAGGAGCCACGCTGCACCTCGATGATCACGAGGTCCTCCTCGTGCAGGTTGCTGATCCGATGGGCGGCGCCGATCGCCACCTCGACCGTCTCGCCTGGCAGCGCGACGATCGTCTCGCCGTCCAGCACGCAGGTGGCGACCCCGGACACCACGATCCAGTGCTCGGAGCGGTGCGCGTGCGTCTGGTACGACAGCCGCTGGCCGGCACGGACCTCGATCCGCTTCACCTTGTACCCGTCGCCCTCGTCGAGCACGTGCCACGTGCCCCACGGGCGAACCTCGAAGTCACCCATCATGGTCAGTCTCCCCCCATGAACGGGGAATGTCACCCGTCCGTACCTCACGGTAGCGGGACTACTCGGCAAACGGAGCGGGAACGCTGGATACTGTTCGCGAAGGCGTCACATGGGGGGCGCCGAGGACGACGGGACTCACGTGGAGCTCAAGGACTACTGGCTGGCAGTTCGACACCGGTGGCGCGTCGTGGTGGCGAGCGTCGCCGTCGCCGTCGCCGTCGCCGCAGCGCTGACCTGGCAGGCGACACCGCAGTACGCCTCAACGGCGAGCATCTTCGTCTCCACGAGCCCGTCGGACGCCGCCGACGCCTACACGGGCAACCTGTTCGCCACCCAGCGGGTGAGCTCGTACGCGGAGCTGGTGGGCAAGCGCAAGCTCGCCGAGCGGGTCGCCGACAACCTCGGCGGCGGGATCGACCCGGCCGAGCTGCAGTCGCAGGTGTCGACCAGCGTCAACCCGGACACGGTGATCCTCGAGATCACCGCGACCGACCCCGACCCGGTCCAGGCGCGCGAGATCGCGCAGGCCTATGCCCAGGCACTCAGTGACGAAGTCGCTGTGCTCGAGACGCCGCAGGGCAAGAACGACGCCCTGGTGCAGGCCTCGATCGTCGACAACGCCCAGGTAACCGACACCCCGGTCAGCCCGCGGCCCGTGCGCAACCTGGGTCTCGCGCTCGTGCTGGGTCTCTTGGTCGGCCTCGGTCTTGCCGTTCTTCGGGAACTCCTCGACACCACCTTGAAGTCCACCGAAGACGTCGCCGCGGTCACCCCGGCACCGATCCTCGGGCGCATCAACGCCGACTCCACGGCGGTCCGCCGCCCACCGGCCGAGGTGCTGGCCTCGGCGACGCCGTGGTCGGAGTCGTTCCGGGTGCTGCGCACCAACATGCAGTACGTCGAGGTCGACCACGACCAGAAGGTCTTCGTGGTCACCAGCGCGCTGCCCGCAGAGGGCAAGTCCACGACCGCGGTGAACCTCGCCGTCACGCTCGCCCAGGCGAACCAGCGGGTCGCGCTCATCGAGTGCGACCTGCGCCGGCCGCTGATCGCGGAGCGGCTGGGCCTGGACGCGGGCGTCGGCACCACCAGCGTGCTGATCGGCAAGGTGCACCTGCGGGACGCTCTCCAGAAGTACGCCGACACCGACCTCTGGGTGCTCGCGAGCGGCCCGATCCCCCCGAACCCGTCGGAGCTGCTCCAGTCGAACGCGATGGAGAAGCTGATCGGCGAGCTGCGCGACGACTTCGACATCGTGATCCTCGACGCCCCGCCGCTGCTGCCGGTCACCGACGCGGCACTGCTCGCGGCTCGCGCTGACGGCGCTCTCATCGTCATCCGGCACGGCAAGACCACCAAGGACCAGCTCACCCACGCGATCGAGCGGGTCGAGGCCGTCGACGCCAAGGTGGTCGGCGTGGTCGTCAACCTCGCCCCTGCCCGGAAGGCGGGTCGCTCCTACGGCTACGGGTACGGGTACGGGTACTACGCGTACGGCTACCCGAGCCGGCCGGCTAGCGACGGGTCAGGGAAGCCAGCGCGGGACGGACGTCGGCGAGGTAGACGAAAGCCGCGATCGTGAACGCCAGGTTCACCAGCCCGATCGGCCCGCCGAAGACCACCTGAGCGACGAGCCCCAGGCCGAGGATGATCGTCCACGCGGCCTTGGTGAGTTTGTTGGCCGCGTGGTAGGCCTCCGCGGAGTACGTCAGCGAGCTGATGAACGCGACGAGCTTCACCACGATCAGCGCGAGCTCGACGACCATCATCACGGTCATCTCCGCCTGGAACACCTGCAGCACGCGCCCAGCCTACGGCCCCGACGGTGGTTGAGGAGGTTGCGCAGCAACCCTCTCGAAACCACCACCCCGGCGGTTGAGGAAGGCACCCGGCTGTCTTGAGGCCCCGGTGCTTGAGGAGGTTGCGCAGCAACCGTCTCGAAGCCACCCCGTTGGTCGAGCCTGTCGAGACCCCCGCACCCAACAAGCCACCCCGTTGGTCGAGCCCGTCGAGACCCCTCCGCTGGTCGAGCCCGTCGAGACCCCTCCGTCGGTCGAGCCTGTCGAGACCCCCGCACCCGACAAGCCACCTCGGGACACACGTCGGGCCCGGGGCTCCGCCCCGGACCCGACACGATGCTGCTCCGTGATGGTCAGAACAGCGTCAGCTGCTCGTCTCTTCAGTCGCCGACCTTCTCGGCGGCGTCGGTGGCCGCGGACGCCGCGTTGGTCGCGGTCTTCTTCGCCGCGGTGGCGGTCGCCTTCGCGCTGCTCTTCGGCGCGGTCGACGACTTCTTCGCGGTGGTGGAGGCCTTCTTGGCGGTCTTCTTGGCCGTGGTCTTCGTGGCCTCGGTCGCCTGGGTCTTCGTGGTCTTCGCCTTCGTCGAGGTCGTCTTGGCCGACCTCACGGTGGCCTTCGTCGACTGCTGGTTGCGGATCCGCTCGACCAGGGTCTCGCCGCGCTTGGCGAGGTCGGCGTAGGCGTCACCCACGGAGGAGACGTTCTCGTTCAGCGCCTTCTGGAGCTCCGCGACCCGCTCCTCGACGGCCGCCCGGCGGGCCTTGGCGTCCTTGGTCAGCGCGTCGACGCGCGCGTTCACGACCGTGGTGGCCTGCTCGCGCAGCACCTTGGGCTCGAGCTCGAAGTCGCTGAACCGCGCCTGCACGTCCTTCTGAACGCCGGCGAAGCGCTTCTGCACATCCGCGACGTACTCGCGCACCAGCTCGACGGCGAGGTCGGTGACGCCGACCCCGGCGTAGAGCGGACGGGTCGCCTCGGTCCTGATGTCGATCTTGGCCTTGGCCATTGTCCTGCTCCTTCTCTTCGGGGGTGGGTCAGTCGCTGCCCTTGTTGAGGGCGAGGAACGACGCGTACACGTCCAGCAGGGACTGCTTCTGCCGCTCGGTGAGCTGGGAGTCGCCGAGGATCGCCAGCTCCACGGAGCCGCCGACCCCGTCCTCGGGGTGGACGATCCCGGCGCGCTGGTAGAGCTGCTCTGCGGAAATCCGCAGCGCCTTGGCGATCTGCTGCAGCACCTCGGCCGACGGTCGGCGCAGTCCACGCTCGATCTGGCTCAGGTACGGGTTGGAGACGCCGGCCTGCTCGGCGAGCTGACGCAGCGTCAGGTGGGCTGCCACCCGCTGCTCCCTCAGGTACTCGCCGAGGGACTCGACGGTCTTGCCGACCTTGCCCTTTGCCATACCCCCATCGTTGCTCGCGTTGCTAGCAATAGCAAGCAAGACGACCTGTGCAACGGTTCACAAGGCAAGAATTTACCTTGAATTCAAAGGGTTTTGCGCCGCTAGCAGAGCAATCAGAGGAGCGCACGAACCTCCCCGACCGGACGTCCGCCACCGAGCAGGACCGCCTCGCCGGTACGCCGCAGCGCGGCGCGATCGACCCCCGGAAGGGCGTCCACGCCGGCGCGCCGCAGGGCGGCGGCCATCAGCACCGGCCGCGCGCGGGCGGCGCCGTCGTCGACCTTCAGCGCGAACGCCCGACCGTCCGGCAGGGCCACGGCGTAGCAAGCCTCGGCGCCGGCCTTGCCGATGGCGTCCGGGATGGCCTCGAGCAGGGCCCGCTCGTCCCGACGGGTCCCGGACACCCACTCCGGGTGCCGACGGATCGCGTCCGCCACGCGGTGCTCCGGGCCGTCCTCCGCGAGCGCCAGGGCGCGGAAGGCACGCGCCAGCCCCAGGAGGGAGGTCGACAGCAGGGGGGCGCCGCAGCCGTCGACGGCGACGACCTCGGCGCGCTCGCCGGTGAGCTCCTCGAAGGTCGCGCGGATGCCCAGCTGCAGGGGGTGGTCCGGCGCCAGGTAGCCGCCGGTGTCCCAGCCGTTGACCACGCACGTCGCCAGCATCGCCGCGTGCTTGCCCGAGCAGTTCATCTGCAGCGCCGTGGGGCCGCCGCCCGCACGGAGCACGGCGTCGCGCTCCTCGTCGTCCAGCGGGTAGTCCGGCGGCGTCTGCAGCGCCGACTCGTCCAGGCCGGCCGAGGACAGGATCTCCCGGACGCCCTCGAGGTGGAACGGCTCACCGGAGTGCGAGGCACAGGCGAGCGCCAGCAGGGTAGGCGGCAGGTCGAGTCCGAGCCGGACCATGCCGAGCGCCTGGATCGGCTTGTTGCACGACCGCGGCAGCATCTGGCGGTCGACCGGGCCGACCGACCAGTCGACCTCCCCGTCGGCGCCGAACGCGACGACCGACCCGTAGTGGTGCCCCTCGACGAAACCGGACCGGACCAGCTCTGCGACGGCGGGGATCGACATGCGTGCAGAGTAACTTCACTGGGATGGCACGATTACTCTGTGCCGATGCCCCCCGTCCCGCAGCACTGTCCGTCGCCGCGCGAGCTCGACGATCTCGAGCTCCTGGTGACGGGTGCGCTGGTGCCGACGGTGGTGTTCAACGAGCCGGGCAGCCCGGTAACGCTCGAGCTCCCACCCGAGGTCGCCGAGGCGGCTCGGGCCGCCGGCGCGGTCGAGCTGGTCGACCCGGAGGGACTGCCGCTGGCGCAGGTCGACGTCCCGGGCGGGACCATCGAGCCGCTCACGCACGCGCAGTTCGGCCCGTTCCGTGACCACTACCTGACGCCGGTCCAGACCCGGGAGCGGTATGCCGGGCGCACCTTCGTGCCGCTCGTCGACGCGCTCACCCAGCCGCAGCTCACGGCGTTGGCGACCGTCGGTCCGGTGGTCCTGTTGCCGCTCGTCGGGCACGGCACCCCCGACCTCTCCCCGGTCGCGCTGATCCGAGCCACGCTCGCGGCCGCCTCCCACCTCGCCGACGCCGTGGTCGTGGCGGTGCCGCTGGCCTCCCACGGCGACCCGGACGTCGACCACGACCTCGGTGTCCAGGTCGTCGCCAACTACGCCGGCGACGACCCCGTCGTCGGGGTCACCGACGACCCGTCCGGCGCCTTCACGCCCGAGATCGCGGCGATCGTCGCCAGCGACCGGCCGGCTCCGGAGGAGCAGGGCCTGGTGCTGTTCTTCACCGGGCTCTCGGGGAGCGGCAAGTCCACGCTCGCCCGGGCCCTGATGGACCGACTGCTCGAGCACGGCGGGCGGACCCTGACCAGCCTCGACGGCGACGTCGTGCGCAGGAACCTCTCCGCCGGCCTCACCTTCTCCAAGGAGGACCGGGAGACGAACATCCGCCGGATCGGCTGGGTCGCCGCCGAGATCTCCCGCCACGGCGGCGTCGCAGTGTGCAGCCCGATCGCGCCGTTCGACGCGACCCGCCAGCAGGTCCGGGCCATGGTCGAGCAGGCCGGCGGCGCGTTCTTCCTCGTGCACGTGGCCACCCCGCTCGAGGAGTGCGAGCGCCGCGACCGCAAGGGCCTCTACGCCAAGGCGCGTCGCGGCGAGATCCCCGAGTTCACCGGCATCTCCTCGCCGTACGAGGAGCCCCAGGACGCCGACGTCCGCGTCGACACGACCGGTCGCACCATCGAGGAAGCGCTCGACGACGTCCTGGTCGCCCTGCGCGACTCCGGCCACCTCGACCTCCTGACCGACCCCACTCCGGTGGTTGAGGAGGTTGCGCAGCAACCGTCATCTCCGGTGGTTGAGGAGGTTGCGCAGCAACCGTCTCGAAACCACCCCGCCCCGGTGGTCGAGGTGCGAGGAGCGCCAGCGACGACCGACCCGGTGGTTGAGGTGCGAGGAGCGCCAGCGACGAGCCTCGAAACCACCCCGGCCGCCGACCCGGTGGTTGAGGAGGTTGCGCAGCAACCGTCTCGAAACCACCCCACCCCGGTGGACGAGCCTGTCGAGACCCCCGCCACCCCGGTGGTCGAGCCTGTCGAGACCCCCGCACCGGCCCACCCGGACCAGCCCGCCGACTCCGGCCTCGACACCCTCGCGGGTCAGGAGCGACAGGAAGAGCAGCCGCAGCCAGTCGAGAAGCCCTCGGCCGGCTTCCAGCCCCGCCTGCGCCCGACTCCCCCGCCGCCCGCACGGACCACCGCCGGCGGCGCCGAGCCCCCCGTGCGCGTCCTCTACATCTGCACGGCGAACATCTGCCGCTCCCCCTTCATGGAGCTCTACTCCCGCCACGTCGCCGGCCCCCATGCCGGGGCCACGTTCGCGAGCGCGGGCACCCGCGGCTTCGACTCCCGGCCGATGCCCCCGGAGATGGCCGCGACGCTGACCGCGCGAGGGGTTCCCGGTGTGGTCCAGTTCCGCAGCCGCGCCTTCGCGAGCGACATGATCGCCCATGCCGACCTGGTGCTGTGCGCCGAGACCGCGCACCGGCAGTTCATCCTCGACGACCACCCGGCGACGTTCCGCAAGGTCTTCACCCTTGGCCAGTTCGCCGAGGCGGTCCGGTCCGCGCCCCCGATGCTGTGGGGCCGGCCCCTGCTCGAGGCGGTGGCCGAGCGGCGCGGCACCGCGAACCCCGACCTCGACGTCCCCGACCCGTTCGGCCAGGGTCCCGAGGCCGCCGGGGCGGCCGCGGCCAAGCTCGAGGAGCTGCTGCGCGTCGCCCTGCCCGCCCTGACCGGATCGAGGAAGATCACCTCATGAGTGACCTGATCACCACCACGTTCTTCTCGATCCTCGCCGCCGGGTTCTTCGTCGGCGTGGTCGTGGGGCTGACGGGGATGGGAGGCGGCGCGCTGATGACGCCGGCGCTGATCTTCCTCGGCGTCGGCGACGCCGCCACGGTGGTCACGGCCGACCTGACGGCCGCTGCCATCTACAAGACCGGCGGCGCGATCGTGCACTCCCGGGAGGGATCGCCCAACTTCTCGCTCGCGAAGTGGCTGGTCCTGGGCTCGGTCCCGCTGGCCCTCCTGGGGCCCTGGCTGGTCCACCAGCTCGCGGGCGAGGAGCCCGAGTCGATCGACACGCTCCTGAAGGAGTGCATCGGCTTCGCCCTGCTGCTCGCGGCCTCGACGTACGCGCTGCGCCTCTGGATCAATCTGCGCCGGGTCCGCAGCGGGGTCGGCGACGCCGACCCGAACCCACGGATCCGGCCGATCGCCACACTGCTCGTCGGCGCCCTGGGCGGCCTCCTGGTCGGTATCACGAGCGTCGGGTCCGGCTCGGTCATCATGATCGCCCTGCTGATGCTCTACCCCGGCCTGGCGGCGGTGAAGCTGGTCGGCACCGACCTGGTCCAGGCCGTCCCGCTCGTGCTCGCCGCAGCCATCTCGAACATCGCCATCAACGGCCTGGACTGGTCGATCCTGATCCCGCTGGTCATCGGCTCGGTCCCCGGCACCCTCCTGGGCAGCCGGATCGCGCCGCGGGTGCCGCAGTCGATCATCCGTCGCGGCATCGTGATCGTGCTGACCATGTCCGGCGTCGCGCTGCTCGACAAGGCCGGCTGGGCGCCGCTCGGCAAGGAGGAGACCCACCCCGGCCTGATCGCCGGCATCGGCATCGCGATGCTGGTGCTGCTGCCGCTGGTGTGGGGCCTGATCCGCAAGACCCAGGGCCTGCCGATGTTCGGCTCCCCCACCGTCGCGGAGCTCGAGGGCGAGGCGCCCCGCACCGACCACAGGACAAGACGGGAAGCGCCGCGGACCTGAGCCCGGCGTACCGTCGGACCCGCGAAGTGAACCACATCACTCCACTTCGCCGGCGCTTCGTGCCCGGAGCAGCCCGACGGCTACGATGACGGCTGCTGTCCCGACGAGAGGTCCTCAAGGCTGTCATGACCGAAACCCACGCCGACTACCGGCTGAGTCAGCTCGACCAGCTGGAGGCGGAGTCGATCCACATCTTCCGTGAGGTCGCCGCCGAGTTCGAGAAGCCCGTCCTGATGTTCTCGGGCGGCAAGGACTCCATCGTGATGATGCGGCTCGCGGAGAAGGCCTTCTACCCGGCCAAGATCCCGTTCCCCGTCCTCCAGGTGGACACCGGCTACGACTTCCCCGAGGTCCTCGCCTGCCGCGACAACTGGGTCAACCGGCTCGGCGCCCGCCTGATCGTGGCGAGCGTCGAGGACGCGATCAAGAACGGCATCGTGGTCGACGACGGCAAGACCAGCCGCAACCGGCTCCAGATCGGCACCCTGCTCAACGCCCTCGAGGAGGGCGGCTTCACCGCCGCCTTCGGCGGCGGCCGCCGCGACGAGGAGAAGGCTCGCGCCAAGGAGCGCGTCTACTCCCACCGCGACGAGTTCGGGCAGTGGGACCCGAAGATGCAGCGCCCCGAGCTGTGGAGCCTCTACAACGGGCGCATCCACGAGGGCGAGCACATGCGGATCTTCCCGATCTCGAACTGGACCGAGCTGGACATCTGGCACTACATCGGCCGCGAGGGGATCGAGATCCCCTCCATCTACTTCTCCCACCGGCGCCGGGTGTTCGAGCGCGACGGCATGCTGCTCACCGAGTCCGAGCACAACCCGCTGCGCTCCGGCGAGACCGCCGAGGAGCGCACGGTCCGGTTCCGCACCGTGGGCGACCTGACGCTCACCGGCTGCGTGGAGTCCGAGGCCGACACCATCGACAAGATCATCGACGAGATCGCCGTCGCGCGCGTGACCGAGCGCGGCGCGACCCGCGGCGACGACCGGTTCTCCGAGGCCGCCATGGAGGACCGGAAGAAGGAAGGCTACTTCTGATGAGCAGTGCTGACACCGAGCTCACCAAGGCCGAGGTGGCCGAGCAGACCCGCGAGATGGACCTGCTGCGGTTCGCGACCGCGGGCTCCGTGGACGACGGCAAGTCGACGCTGATCGGCCGGCTCCTGCTGGACTCGAAGTCGATCTTCGAGGACCAGCTGGAGGCGGTCGAGGCGACCAGCCAGTCCAAGGGCTACGACTACACCGACCTCGCGCTGCTCACCGACGGTCTCCGCTCGGAGCGCGAGCAGGGCATCACGATCGACGTGGCGTACCGCTACTTCGCGACGCCGAACCGCAAGTTCATCATCGCGGACACCCCGGGCCACGTGCAGTACACCCGGAACATGGTCACCGGCGCCTCCACCGCCGACCTCGGCCTGGTGCTCGTCGACGCCCGGCAGGGCCTGACCGAGCAGTCCCGTCGGCACGCGGTGCTGCTGTCCCTGCTGCGGGTCCCCCACCTGGTCCTCGCGATCAACAAGATGGACCTCGTGGACTTCTCGCAGGAGGTCTACGAGAAGATTCACGCCGAGTTCACGACGTTCGCCACGAAGCTGAACATTCCCGACCTCGAGGTCATCCCGATCTCGGCGCTGGCCGGCGACAACGTCGTGAATCGTTCGGAGAACATGCCGTGGTACTCCGGTCCCACGCTCATGCACCACCTCGAGCACGTCCACGTCGCATCCGACCGGGACCTGGTCGACGTGCGCTTCCCGGTCCAGTACGTCGTCCGCCCGAAGTCGGACGAGTACCACGACTACCGCGGCTACGCCGGCATGGTGGCCGGCGGGGTCCTCAAGCCGGGCGACGAGGTCGTCGTCCTGCCGAGCGGCATGACCTCGAAGATCCAGGGGATCGACCTGTTCGACCAGGAGGTCACCGAGGCCTACCCGCCGATGTCGGTCACGGTCCGCCTCGAGGACGACGTCGACGTCTCACGCGGCGACATGATCGCCCGGCCGGCGAACGCGCCGAAGCCGAGCCAGGACATCGACGCGATGATCTGCTGGATGACCACCGAGCCGCTGCGCCCGCGGCAGAAGCTCGCCATCAAGCACACCACGCGCACCGCCCGTGCACTAGTGAAGGACATCCAGTACCGCCTGGACGTCAACACGCTGCACCGCGACCAGGACACCAAGGAGCTCGGCCTCAACGAGATCGGCCGGGTCCAGCTGCGCACCACCGTGCCGCTGCTCTGCGACCCGTACTCGAAGAACCGGACCACCGGCTCGTTCATCCTGATCGACGAGGCCACCGGCGTGACCGTCGGCGCCGGGATGATCAACAGCGGCAGCTGACCAGCAGGACCAACACGAGGGCGCGTCCGGACGGACGCGCCCTCCTGTCTTTGCCGAACACACCGCGGCGCTCGCACCATGTGCGTATCGTGCATGCTGCTAATCGAACGTCATGGGGACTGGGGGAAGTCCATTGACCACGAGCATCGTGGATAGCGCTGACGTGCACGCCAGCGCCCGGATTGGCGACGGTTCCTCGATCTGGCATCTCGCCCAGGTGCGCGAGGGTGCCGAGCTCGGTGCGAACTGCGTGGTCGGCCGGGGAGCGTACGTCGGCATCGGGGTCCAGGTCGGCGACAACTGCAAGATCCAGAACTACGCCCTGGTCTACGAGCCCGCGCGGCTGGCCGACGGTGTCTTCATCGGCCCGGCCGTGGTGCTGACGAACGACACGTACCCCCGCGCCGTGACGCCGGAGGGCACCCTCAAGGCCGCCGACGACTGGCAGCCGGTCGGTGTGACGGTCGAGCGCGGCGCCTCGATCGGCGCCCGGGCGGTGTGCGTGGCGCCGGTGACCATCGGCGAGTGGGCGACGGTCGCCGCCGGCGCCGTCGTGACGAAGGACGTTCCAGCGTTCGCCCTCGTCGCGGGCGTGCCGGCCCGACGCATCGGCTGGGTCGGACGCAGCGGGGAACCCCTTCGCCCCGACGGCGAGGATTCCTGGATCTGCCCCACCACGAACGAGCGATTCCGCGAGAATGGCGGAACCCTGCTCCCCCTCGAGGACTGACATGACTCTCGATTTCATCCCGCCCGCCCGGCCGATCATCGGCGACGACGAGCGCGCGGCCGTCGACCGCGTCATGCGGAGTGGGATGCTCGCCCAAGGACCCGAGGTCGCCTCCTTCGAGCAGGAGTTCGCCGAGCACTTCGGCCTCGGTCGCGCCTGCGTGGCCGTCAACTCGGGCACCTCCGGGTTGCACCTGGGCCTGCTCGCGGCGGGCGTCGGCCCCGGCCAGGAGGTCATCGTGCCCTCGTTCACGTTCGCGGCGACCGCGAACTCGGTGGCCCTCACCGGCGCCACCCCCGTGTTCGCCGACATCGACCCCGTGACGTTCTGCCTGGACCCTGCCAGCGTCGAGGCTGCGATCACCGAGCGGACCGTGGCGATCATGCCGGTCCACCTCTACGGCCATCCTGCGGACATGCCAGCGCTGACGTCGCTCGCCGATCGGCACGGGCTTCGCGTCTTCGAGGACGCCGCCCAGGCCCACGGCGCCAGCCTCCACGGACGGCCGGTCGGCTCGTTCGGCACGTTCGGCATGTTCTCGCTGTACCCGACCAAGAACATGACGTCCGGCGAGGGCGGCATGGTGTCGGTCGAGAACGACGAGCTGGAGCGTCTCGTCCGCCTCTACCGCAACCAGGGGATGCTCCGGCAGTACGAGAACGAGGTCGTGGGGCTCAACAACCGGATGACCGATCTCCACGCCGCCATCGGCAGGGTGCAACTCACCAAGGTCGACGGCTGGACCCGGCAGCGGCAGGAGAATGCCGCATTCCTCACGGCCAACCTCGAGGGCGTCACGACGCCGGCGGTGGCCGACGGCGCCGTGCACGTGTACCACCAGTACACGATCCGCGTGGCGGAGGACCGCGACGGCCTGGCGGCCGCTCTGCGTGAGGAGTACGCGATCGGGTCGGGCATGTTCTACCCGGTGCCCAATCACCAACTGGCCCCGTTCCGCTCTCCGGTCGATCTGCCGGAGACCGAGAGCGCAGCTCGGCACTGTCTGTCGCTCCCCGTGCACCCTTCGCTCTCAGCGGCCGATCTCGAGCGCATCGTCGAGGCCGTGAACAAGATCGCCGCGGCGGGAGCCTGAGATGACACAGCTTCGAGCCGGTCTGGTCGGCATCGGAATGATGGGCCGCAACCACGCCCGTGTCCTTAACTCACTGGACGGCGTCAGGCTCGTCGCCGTAGCAGACCCAGCTGGCGATAAGCATGGTACGGCGGGCAGCGCGCAGGTCGTTCGGACTGTCGCTGAAATGATCGACATCGGCATCGACATGGCCGTCATCGCCACACCGACGATCTACCACCTCGAGGCTGGACTGGAGTTGGCGGCAGCTGGGGTGCCCACCTTGATCGAGAAGCCCCTCGCGACGGACGGCGAGGAGTCTCGACAGTTGGTCGCCGCGTTCGAGGGGGCCGGCGTGGTCAATGCGGTAGGGCACATCGAACGGTTCAATCCCGCCCTGCGCGCTCTCCGGGCGCACCTGGACGCGGGTGACCTCGGTGAGATCTACCAGGTCGCAACCCGTCGCCAGGGCCCGTTCCCCAACCGCATCGCGGACGTCGGCGTGGTCAAGGACCTCGCGACCCATGACATCGACCTCACAGCCTGGGTGATCCGGTCGCCGTACGCGAAGGTTTCAGCCCATACGGCCCACAAGAGCGGCCGCCCGCACGAAGACCTGATCTCGATCACGGCGCAGATGGCGGATGGCACGGTCGCGAACCACCTAGTGAACTGGCTGTCACCCCTCAAGGAGCGCTGCACGGTCGTGACGGGCGAGCGTGGCGCCTTCGTCGCTGACACGCTGCACAGCGACCTCACCTTCCACGAGAACGGCTTAGTGTCGACCGAGTGGGAACAGGTGTCTCGGTTCCGCGGCGTCACCGAGGGGAACAGCATCCGCTTCGCGATCCCGAAACCGGAGCCACTTCGGACTCAGCACGAAAACCTTCGCGACGCCGTGCTCGGCCTTGACTGCGAGATCGTCTCGATGCGCGAAGGCATGCGGACGGTCCAGGTGGCAGATGCGGCCATCCGGGCCGCTCGCACAGGCACAACGATCGATGTAGACGCAGATCGATAAGGACGCACGTGAACATCGCAGTCATCGGCCTCGGCAAGATCGGCCTGCCGCTCGCGGCGCAGTTCGCGAGCAAGGGCCACGAGGTCGTTGGGGTCGACGTCAACCAACTGACGGTCGACACAATCAACTCGGGCTGCGAGCCGTTCCCGGGCGAGGCGAACCTTGCTGAGTACGTCGCTCATCTGGTTCCGGCAGGCGCTCTCACCGCGACCACCGACTATGCCAGCGCCGTGCCCGCCGCTGAGGTCATCGTCGTGGTCGTGCCACTGTTCGTCAATCAGGAGGGCGCGCCGGACTTCGGTTGGATGGACTCCGCGACCAAGGACATCGGTCGCAATCTGACCCGGGGCACGACCGTGATCTACGAGACGACTCTCCCGGTGGGGACGACTCGGGAACGCTGGAAGCCGATGCTCGAGCAGCACAGCGGTCTAACCGAGGGCACCGACTTCCACGTCGTGTTCTCGCCCGAGCGCGTGCTCACCGGCCGCGTGTTCGAGGACCTCCGGAAGTACCCCAAGTTGGTCGGCGGTCTTACCCCGGACGGCGCCCGTACCGCAACAGAGTTCTACCGAGCCGTCCTCGAGTTCGACGATCGAGACGACTTGGCTCGGCCGAACGGCGTTTGGGACCTCGGGTCCGCGGAGGCTGCTGAGCTCGCGAAGCTGGCCGAGACCACCTATCGTGACGTCAACATCGGACTGGCAAATCAGTTTGCGAAGTTCGCCGAGAAGGCCGGCATCGACGTCTACCAAGTGATCGATGCCTGCAACTCGCAGCCCTACAGCCACATCCACCGACCTGGAATCTCGGTCGGCGGCCACTGCATCCCAGTCTATCCACGCCTCTATCTGAGCAACGACCCTGACGCGACCGTGGTGCGGGCTGCTCGCGATGCCAATGCAAGCATGCCGACTCACGCGGTGAGCCTCCTGGAGGATGAGCTCGGCGATCTGTCCGGCATGAGGGTGGCAGTCCTCGGCGTCGCGTACCGTCCCGGCGTCAAGGAGTCTGCCTTCAGCGGCGTCTTCGCCACTGTCGAAGCGTTGCGCTCGCGAGGCGCTTTAGTGATGACCCACGACCCCCTGTACGACGTCGCCGAACTTCTGGAGATGGGTCTTGAGCCGTACCGATGGGGTGATGAGGTCGACGCCCTGATCATCCACACCGACCACGAGTTCTACCGCTCGATCGAGGTCACACCAATCGCGGGAGTCAAGGCGATCATCGACGGGCGCGCCATGCTCGCGACGGCCGGACAGGACGCTCCTCTGATCCGGACACTGGGGAAGGGACGCCTGTGAGAGGAGGCAGGCGACGCGTCGCGCATGTCAGCTCCGCACATCCGTGGTCGGATAATCGAGTACACCTACGTGAAGCGGCATCCTTAGCCTCAGGTGGTTACGAAGTCGTCCTCATTGCTGTCGATGCGGACGTCGATGTCCCTGACACCGGCGTGAAGGTGATCCGTTTACCAGCTCGATCTCGACTCAAACGGCTCACCATCGGCTCGGTCCATGCGGTAGTTGCTGCGCACCTCACGAAAGCAGAAGTCGTCCATTTGCACGACCCAGAACTGATCTGGGCGATTCCCCTCTTCCGACTGACCCGTCGACGTGTCGTCTTCGACGCTCACGAAGACCTCCCATCCCAGGTCATGGACAAGCACTACCTGCCCTCGTGGGCGCGACCGCTCGTCGCATGGTTCGCCAAGTTGCTGGTGTTCTTCGCTGGTCGGACCAGCGACGCGATCATCGCTGCGACCGAGACCATTGCTGAGTCCTTCCCGCGGACGAAGGTGACCATCGTCCACAACTACCCCCGGCTTCGTCTCACTGACTCGGAGATCCCGGGAATTCTCGACCGGCCCTTCGAGGCCGTGTACGTGGGCGGCATGAGCATCGCCCGCGGGGCTCGCGAGATGATCAGCATGTGCAGCTCCTCGAACTTCCCGACGGGGTGGCGGCTCCGCGTGGCGGGATCAACGTCTCCTGCATCGTTACTCGATGAACTGAGCGCGACACCCGGCTGGGAAAAGGTGGACTACATCGGCCAGGTGTCGCCGTCAGACGCCCGAGACATGTTGCAGCGTGGCCGTGTTGGCCTGATCCTCTTCCAGCGCAGCCGCGCTCATCTGGACTCCCTTCCGACGAAGATGTTCGAGTACCTGGCCGCCGGCATTCCGATCATCGCCTCAGACTTCCCCCGATGGCGAGACATCATCGAAAGGCTCGATTGCGGCATCGTCGTTGATGAGACGGATCCGGACGCCGTGGCGCGGGCCGTCGCAACCTACAACCAAGATCCGATCCTGCTCCAGCGCCACAGCGCCAACGCGCGCGCGGCGTCTGCCGGAGTCCTCAACTGGAATCACGAGGAACCAGCGCTCCTGGAACTCTACAGATCGCTCGTACTGCCTCGTCGATGATCAACAACCAGCGGTTCAAGAGCTCAATCGGCGCTGGTCGTGCCAAGCGCGGGTTCGTCGCGCTCTTCGCCGGGACGCTTCTCGCCCAGGCGATCGGCATCGCGGCGTCGCCTTTGCTCACTCGCGTGTTCTCGCCTTTCGAGTTCGGAGCGTTCTCCGTCGTCAACGCCTTCGCGCTCTCGATCTCCGCGGCAGCCGCGTTGCGGCTCGAACGAGCGGTCCCAATCCCTGACGATGACGGAACTGCCCGGCGCATCGCCGTCTTGGGCCTCGCTTCCAGTGTGGTGACGGCAGCGGTCGGACTGATCGTCCTCTTCGTACTCCGAGAACCGATTTCGCGATGGTTCCGAGTCGACGATCTCGAGCCGTTTCTCCTGTGGATCCCAATTCTGTCCTCGACGGTGGCCGCCCAGCAGGTCTTGAGCGCCATCGCGATCCGAGATGCTCGGTTCAAGACCTTGGCGCGCCGGAACCTTGTCGTGGCCGTAACAATCGTCACCGTGCAGATCGGCCTGGGGCTTGCAGGGATGGGCACCCCCGGCCTTCTAATCGGTGCTGCGGCAGGCCAAGCTTTCGGCGCCCTGATCCTCCTGCCGGGGCTAACCCGTATGGAAGCTGGACCCGTTCAGAGCCGATTGGAGTACGCCAAGGTATTAAGCCGGTACCGCAGCTTCCCACTTGTGCTTGCGCCCTCTGGACTTCTCAATGTGCTTGGCCTTCAAGCGCCGGTCCTGCTCGCCGGCGCCTACTACGGCCCTGCGGCGGCCGGTTGGTTCGGCCTGACTCAGCGGGTCATCGGGCTACCGGTCGCGCTCGTCGGACAGGCTGCCGCACAAGTATTCCTGAGTGAGCTCGCTCGCAGTCGCCGTGACCGCGACGGACAGGGTCTCTCTATCTTCTGGTGGACCAGCAATCGCATGGCGCTCGCCGGCAGCGCCTTGGGGGCGGTGCTCTTCTTAGCAGGCCCGTATATGTTCGAGCTGGTCTTTGGAAACGCGTGGGCCGTCTCCGGGGATCTTGCTCGAGCCTTGGCTGTTATGACCGCGTTCCAGCTCATTGGTTCGACGGTCTCCCAAACGCTCATCGTTCATGAGCGACTCGTGACTCAGGCACTATGGGACGTCGTCCGGCTAGCAACGGTAATCCTCTCGTTTACAATCGCGCACCAGGCAGACCTCGACCTTGTCGCAGCCGCGTGGATCATGGGAACCACTTCATCGGCCATGTACGCGATCAGCTGGTTACTGAGCAGGCATGCCGTCGCGAGAGCCGACCATTGATATAACTGCCTCGGAAACGAGGTGCGCCGCGTCGCCCTGACCAAATGGCGAGGGGGGAACGCTCGCTGGGGGCGTCCGCGCAGCAAGGTGGCTCAGTTCTGCCCCGTCCGGATCGAGGACGTTCCAGCCGTCATCCAGCGTCTCGACCCACTCAGTCTCGCTACGCAGCGTGGTGCACACCGTGCCGAGTAGCAGCGCTTCCTTCTGCAGGCCGCCCGAATCGGTCACCACCCCCGAGCTTCGGAGAACAGCGGAGACCATCGTAGGGTAAGCCAACGCATTAACCACTCTCACTGCGCCGCTGTCGAGCTCGATTCCGTATTCGCTTGCCTTGGCCAACAGTCGCGGATGCGCCGCAAGGAGGACGGGAAGCGGCAGGCTTGCGAGGCGACGCAAGAGCATCCTCAGCCGGTCCGGGTTGTCGGTGTTCTCCGCGCGGTGCAGAGTAGCGATAACGAACGGTTCATCGCCGATTTCAGTCAGCTCGATCGGCGAATCACGGACGCGATCTCGGACTTCATGACATATCTCCACCATCACGTCACCAACGAGCATCGATCGATCCGCCAGTCCTTCGGTGGCCAGGTTGGTCATGGCCAAGGCGGTCGGTGCCAAGCACAGATCACTAGCGTGATCCGTGAGAATGCGGTTGTGCTCTTCTGGCATGGCGCGATTGAACGAGCGAAGGCCAGCCTCGACGTGGGCGATCGGAAGCTGCATCTTCGCAGCGCAGACAGCCGCGGCGAGTGTCGAATTAGTGTCGCCATACACCACCACCGCGTCTGGGCACAGATCGACAAGTGCTTGGTCCATAGCGCTGAGAATTGCTCCGGTCTGCACCCCGTGGGTGCCGGAACCAACGCCGAGATGAAGAGCGGGGTTGGGCAGGCCGAGGTCAGCGAAGAAGACGTCGGACAGTTGGCTCGCGTAATGCTGGCCCGTGTGCACCACAGCGTGATCGATCCCCGCTCGCTCGAAGGCTCGGTGCACGGGTGCGAGCTTTACGAACTGAGGCCGCGCACCAACGACGCTCACGACCCTCATCATGCGCTCCTCTTGGTTAGGTAGCTGCCGAGCCAGCTCTGTCACTCGCCAAACTCTTCGGCCTGCGGTCGGTCAGACCAGGCGATAGGCTCTGGCCGTTGCCGCGCCCAGGGCTGGAGAGTGTGCGGCAACCCACGACGGGTGGCGATCATTCTTGGCCCAAGAGTCACCCTATCAACCGAAAGGCTTGGATCGCCGGTGCCATCGCTTTGGATCTTGAATCATTACGCGGGGTTCCCTGAGACGGTGCCGGCGACGCGCACCTTCGAACTCTCGAAGCTTTTGGCATCGGCCGGCTGGGAGGTCACCGTTGTCGCATGTCGCTTCAATCACTACACGTTCGAATACGACACACTGGGCGACGCCGATGAATCGGTAACGGAGGTCCAGCGCGACGGTGTCCGCTGGGTCTTCATCAAAAGCAGCCGATATTCGAAGAACGGTCTATCGCGATTCCGCAATATGCTTGGCTATGCTTGGGTCGCGAGTCGCTGGGCACGCGGGCAGTCCGGTCCTGACATTGTGGTCGGAACCACGGTGCATCCCTTCGCGGCCGAAGCGGCACGACGCCTCGCGCGAAGATTCAATGCGCAGTATTACTACGAGATCACCGACCTTTGGCCGGAAAGCTTGGTCGACTTGGGTCACATCGAGAGAGGGTCGATACTGTATAGACTTATGCGGAGACTAGAACGGTATTCTCTGGAGGACGCCGTCGGCGTCATCGGCATTATGCCGAATGTTCCGCAATACGCCCGAGACTTCCACTCACTTCAAGTCAGCCGGTTTTGTTACGTCCCCAACGGGGTCCATCTCATGGACGTTGACGAAGCCGGCCCATCCAGCCGACGATCACCGATTAGGGGGCAGTTGGCGTACGCCGGAGGTTTCGCACCTGCTCACGGATTGTCCGCAATTCTAGACGCCGCCGACCATTTGAATCAGGTGTGCGCCGGAGAATTTGAGATCGTCCTCTACGGCGATGGGCCCGACCGGAAGAATCTCGAGGCGGAGGTGCTCAAGCGTCACCTGCCCAACGTCCGTTTTGCGGGTCTCGTGCCTAAGGCGGACCTGAGGACTCGTCTGGCCGACGCAGAGATATGCCTGTGCACGGGACAGGCCTTGCCCATCCATCGATACGGGATCAGTTTCAACAAGCTGTTCGACTACTTTGCGGCCGAACGGCCGATCGTATACGCCGTCGACAGCGGCAATGACCCGGTCGCGTCAGCTGACGCCGGCTTGTCGGTTCCCGCCGGGGACGGCGCGGCTATCGCCAGCGCCACACGCGAGATTCATGAAATGGCCGCGGTCGATAGGCAACGACTGGGTACGAACGGCCTGAATTTCGTTCGCTCCCAGCACGCGTTCCCAGTGCTCGCCGAGCGTCTCGACAAGTTCCTCCGCGATGGCTTGGGGAGCACCCACTCGTAAAGAATTCACCGATACTCAGCGCGACGACGAGCGCCTCGTGCCCACCATCACTGTGATCGCGTAGGAGTGAGCCGCCGATAGATGGTCAAGCCGGGACAGACCGTCGAACGCGCGCTCAGGATCGACCTCGATGGATTCGAGAGTGCGCATGTTGCGGAACACGACCGCCTTCAGTTTGGCACGCCCTTCGATCGTCCGCGGAATCAGGTGCATCCTCACGAGGGCTCGTCGCACCAGTTCTTTGGCGGGAGACGATCCCCCAACCGGGCAGGAACCGTAGGCCTCGACGTCGAAGCCTTCTTGATCGAGGAGTTCGTTCAGCTCCGCAGCGGTCAGATACCGCGTGCTGAACGGGCTCGCCTTGAAGGCGGTGCGTTCGGGGCTGGGCATCGACACGAGCAAGTGACCGCCCGGGCGCAACGTGCGCGCTGCTTCCGCGATGAAGACTTCCGGATGTGGCAGGTAGTAGAGCATTTCCAGGCCAACGAGACAGTCGAGTTCAGCGTCGCGGAACGGCATCGCTTCCGCGTCGCCCAGGAGGAAGTCACATTCAGGTGCCCGTTCCCGGGCGATTGCGAGATTCCACTCATCGATATCGATACCGACGGCAGACTTCGTGAACCGGGCGACTTGCGCCAACCCGTACCCAGTCCCACAGCCGACCTCTGCGAGCACCTTGCCTCGCCCGAGCGCGGCGGCAAGGCTGTACCGTTGACGAGCTAGCTCCCACTGTTGCTGATCCGCCTTAGTAGACCAATCTTCGGTGATCTTGAAGAACTCCCGCTTGGCCCTGTCGTCGTCGAACCCGGGGCGTCCGTGCACAGGTTCGTGGCCGAACAGGGCCTTCGCCGTTGCTACGAGGATCGATGCGTCTTGTCGCAGCGATGCGTGGTCGACATACATGAGGCTCAGGCGGATCTTCTCCGGCCTGATCAGACGGTCGTAGGCCTCGTCGGGATCCACCTCATCCTTCAGAATCTCGCCCTCGTCCCTGAACCTGATGGACGCCCAGTCAGTGATGCCCGGCTTCACGCTGAGAAGCCGACGCTCGCCTTCGCTATATCGCGCAACGTCCCAGTCGAGCGTGGGACGGGGGCCCACCAGACTCATGTCGCCGCGGATAACGTTGATGAGCTGAGGGAGCTCGTCGAGTTTCCACCGACGCAAGAAGTGACCGACCGGAGTGATGCGCGGGTCTCTCGCCGAAGTGGATGCGCCGCCGATCGCGTCTGCGTCAGTCACCATGGTCCGGAACTTATACATGGTGAACTCAACGCCCTCGGCACCGACGCGCTTGGCCGGGTATAGCGCCGGACCCTTGTCCTGCCGCTTGATCGCGAGTCCGACCGCCACAGCGAACGGCGAGAGCACCGCCGCAAGCGGAACCGCAATCACCAGATCCATCATCCTCTTGACGAACCGGTACGACCTTCGTCTTGCAGGCGCTACTTCGCGCGTGGGGGCGCTCATGCAGCGAAGAATCGACGCACCGATGCAGCGACGTACTCGACGTCGGATACAGCCAACTCGGCGTTCATGGGCAACGAGAGCACACGACGACTGAGCCGCTCCGTGTTCGGAAGGCTCCAGTGGTCGAGCCCGACCCCGGATTGCTTGTGGAACGGCACCGGCCACGAGACCAACACCTCGATTCCGTCCTCGGTGAGGTGTTGGACCAACTCGTCCCGGCGGTCGGTCATCACGGTGTAGTTCTGGAATACGTCGCGCCGACGCTGATCGGACTCTGGTCCGACCGGAAGATCGAGTTCCTCGATGTCGTTGAGCATCTCGTCGTAGATACCGGCCAGGGTCCGGCGATGTTCGATCCAGCCCGGCAGCTGCGCCAAGCGCCAATCGAGGATGGCCGCGTGCAAGTTGTCCAGCCGGCAGTTGTACCCCCAGCCGTCCACCTCAGTCTTGGTGACCCGGCCGTGGTCACGCAGCCGGCGCACGTCAGCGTCGAGCTGGTCGTCATTGGTGAGCACCGCCCCCGCATCGCCGGGCGCGCCGAGCATCTTCGCCGGGTAGAAGGAGTACGTGCTGGCCAGGCCCATCGTCCCCGCTGTGCGCCCGTCGATCGTGGCGCCGAGCGCCTGCGCGGCGTCCTCGATCACGACCGCGCCGCACGACTCGGCGACTTTGAGCACCTCGGTCATGTCGACGGTACGTCCATTGAGGTGAACAGGAATGATCACCTTGGTGCGCTCCGTCACCGCCGCTTCCAGCTGAGACGTGTCCATCAGCTGGTCGTCCCCAATGTCGACGAAGACGGGCTTGGCACCGCGCATGACGAACGGCGAGATGGTGGCTATGAAGGTATGGGCAACAGTCACCACCTCGTCGCCTGGTCCGATCCCTAGCGAGTGACCGATCAAGCGCAAACCGTCCGTACAGTTGCTCACGCCCACCCCGTGCCGGGTGCCGACGAAGGCAGCGAGATTCCTCTCGAAGTCGGCCAGTTGCTGACGCAGCATCACGTCACCACGAGCAAGCGTATCGTCGATGATCGGAAGCAAGAACTCCCGCTGCTGCTCCCACTGCAGCGGAAAGTCTATGAACTTGACCCGCCATCCCATCAGATGTCCTCCAGTCGCTTGACCACACGTTTCGAGATGCTCTGCCGGGTCAGCCCATGGACCTCGCGGAGATAGCCTTGGTCGCCGACAACGGAGTTGAACTTGTGCGACACTCCGATGCGCATCAGGGGGCAGGCGGATCCGGACTCCGCGAGGACCTCTGCAGCCGCGCCGCCGAGTCCTCCCGTGATCGAGTGCTCCTCGACCGTGACCATGAGGCGGTGGGTCGACGCGAGCCGCCGGACGGTCGATTCGTCGAACGGCGCGATCCACGGGGATGACACCACTGTCGACGAGATGCCGAGCTGGTCGAGATCGTCGGCCGCGTCCACGACGACCGGCAGCATCGCGCCCGTGGAGACGAGCGCGACATCTGTCCCGTTCCGGAGGGTGACTGCCTGGCCGCGGGCGACGTCCGGCCGCGACGCGTGCACCGATCGCTCACCAGCCTTCCCGAGCCGCAGGTACGCGGGCCCGCCGCGCTCGATCAGATCCATCAGAACTGCCCCGGTCTCCTCAGGATCACCGGGCGCCACCACCGCCAGGCCCGGGATAGCTCGCATGACCGCGATGTCTTCGGTGGCGTGATGGGACATTCCCAGGGCTCCATAGGCAAGACCACCACCCACGCCGACGATCACGACGTCGGCACCGTGATAGGCGACGTCGTTGCGGATCTGCTCTAGACACCTCATCGTCGGGAAGTTCGCGATCGAATACGTGAAGACCTTGGCCCCGGCCATAGCCATGCCGGCGGCCATCCCGGTCATGTTCTGCTCGGCCACACCGGCGTTCACGAATTGTGCGGGGCAGGCTTCCACGAACGGCTCGACGACGCCGAACCCAAGGTCACCGGTTATCAATACCAGGTTCGGGTCGCTGCGGGCTGCGGTCAACAGGTCCGCGAAGAATCGAGTCCTCATTCAGACACCTCTGCGAGGGCCAACGCCAGCTCCTCGTCTGACGGCGGGCGATAGTGCCAAAGAACGTTGTTCTCCATGAACGACACGCCCTTCCCCTTGATGGTGTGGGCGATGACGCACCGAGGACGGTCCCGATCACGGGGGTCGATGTCCAATCCCGCGGAAATCTCCTCGATGTCGTGACCATCGACCTCGATCACGTCCCAGCCGAACGCAACCCACTTGTCTGCGAACGGCTCCAACGTGAGCGTCTCGTCAGTGGTCGCCAGCGATTGGTACTTGTTGTAGTCAATGACGGCGATGAGGTTCGACATCCGGTGGTGCCCCGCAAACAGGGCAGCCTCCCACGTGCTCCCCTCATCGCACTCGCCATCACTCAACAACGCGTAAGCCCGCCAACCGGCGCCGACCGCGCGGGCACGCCAAGCCATCCCGGTGGCAATGGACAGACCGTGCCCCAGCGAGCCGGTCGAGACCTCCACACCAGGAACTCCGACGTGACTCACGTGGCCGGAGAAGGTCGAACCGTTCTGATAGTGGGCCGCCAGTGATTCTGGGCTGAAGAACCCAGTCTCCGAGAGCGCCGCGTAGACAGCGGCGCCCGCGTGTCCCTTGCTCATGACAAAACGATCCCGGTCCAGCCAATCCGGGTCTGAAGGGTCCACGCGGAGGACCTCTCCATACAGACTGGCCAAGATGTCGGCGACGGAGAGTCCAGATGCGACGTGGGAGCTGCGACCGTGGTGAGTCATCCTCAACACGTGCTGTCGGATCTTGCGAGAGAGCTCGGATGACGTCAGCTCGGTCATGGTTTTCAGAGCACCGCGTACCCGATGTACGGGTCGAACTCGAAGCGACGAAGCTCGAGTCCGCCCAAGCCGAGCTCCTCCAGGAGAGCCATCGTCTCCCCTGGCCAGATCGGGTTGTCGAGCTCATCGAACGCAAGCACCGACCCCTTCGGCATGCGGGGCAAGAAGTTGCGAAGTGCGGTTACGGTGGGCTCGTGCAGGTCGAGGTCGAGGAACAGCAGACTGACCACCAAGTGCTGGTTCTCCGCGACGAATCGCGGGATCGTCTCGTTGACGTCGCCCTTGACGAGGCTCACCTTTGAGATGTGCCCGAGGAATCTGTCGCTGTCATAGACCTCGAGCAACCGGCAAAGCTCGTCGTACGAGTCCGCCGCAAGATCGCCTGCGCGCGCGCCCGTAGCGGCTGGAAGGTCGGCGTCAGATACGGTCGGGAATCCGCTGAAGGTGTCGAAGCCGTAGATCCGCCGCGTCAGGTTGGTGGGTTCAAGCGCTGCACTGAGCTGCGCGAAGGTCATCAGACTGAAGCCTCGGAAGACTCCACACTCGACCACGGAGCCCTTCACCGGGAGGACGAGTTTGAAGAGCTCGTAGAGCGCCGCGAACCGGGTCACGTGCGCTCGCCGCATGTAGCGAGGAAGGTTCGCGAGGCGGATCTCGAGCTCATCCGGGCTCGACGCGAAGATCTCAGCAATCTTCCCCGGCACCTCGCGCTCTTGCGGTGTCGAAAAGCCGCCGGGCGCGCTCGTCGGCCTGGTACTCAATGCGATCCCCCGTTCACGTTAGAACCGTACCCCGAGGCGGATGCGTCTGGCACGGTTCGGCTCAAACACGAGAGCCGAAGGTGCGCAGACCCCCCGCGAGAGCACGTGGTCTCGGGCGGCAAGCGCGGAACTTGGCGAGAACCGGGATAGCCTTCGATGCCGAATCTTGCGCTGAGCCAGGGGATGTGCCATCAGCACGCTGAGATGAACGCTTGACGATCGGACCCCGGAACGATGCTCGGCGTGGTTCCGAGTATGCCCGTGCCGGTCTGCCCTTGCCCAGTCACGCCCCGCCAGCTCAGCACCACATCGTTGCGCGACGACAACAAGACGTCCACGTTCACGACCGGGCGGCCAGATATCTGGCGAACCTCAAGATCGCGGAGATTCCGCCCGTTCAACTGAACGCGATCTATGGAGCCTCCGTAAGGGCCGTACAGGCGAACCATCACGAACTGCGAGCCAGGGTCGGTGCCGTAGCTCCCGCCTCCCGTCACTGACGTGGGGAGCCTGGCTGCTGCGTTTGGCGAGATGACCTGATTCAGAACGACGGTGCCGGCGAGGTCCTGGGTTTGGTCGTGGCAGTCCATCGCCTCGACGTCCGCGTTGAACCGTAGATAGTAGGACATCTTTGACCCAGTCAGATCGTTGAGACCGACATCGACGTGGGGTATGGAACCGTCGTCGCCCGCCAACGCACCCTCGACCCGGGTGCCGGACAAGTCGGCCTTGATCTTGAGGTCGAAGGATGCGATCAACAACCTGCCCTCAGAAGCGGCACGATTGAGGCCCTCCACGAAGGCAGTGGGCGACGCGAGCGAACTGGTCGCCGCCGAGAGGATGGCCTTGGCCGCCCGAGCGAAGAACTGGTTCTGAGCGGCAGCACCCTTGTCTATGTAGGGCTTGCTGAGCAGTTCTTCAACCGCGTTGTCGCGGGTAAGCGTGACGCCGTCTACGGCAACCGGACCCGTGCCGTCGAGGAGGTAGGACATCCCCACCGGGTCGAGCGCGACGACCCCATCGATTGGGGTGTCCGGGAAGCGCAGATTCCAGTGTGCATGCCACAGTTGGGCAGCCCGAGGGAAGTCGAAGGTCCACCCGGGGTCTTGGAAGTAGATCCCGAGCTCCTTGCCATAGACGGCCTGCTCCTCACGGGTCAGCTGCAGCACTGGCTTTGCGGCGGTGGGAAAGTCGCTGGCACTGCCCTGACGGATCATTTCAATTCTACCGTTGTCCGCGTGTAGCAGCGCCCAAGAGCCGGGCATACCGCCGGTGGCCCGGATCTCGGCGTTGTTCTGGAAGAGCAGCAGGTAGTCGCGAGGACCCTCTGCGCCCGCCATGGCCGGCAGGACCTGCACTGCTTTGTCCGCTGAGGCGAGTCCCGATCGGAGGCCGTGGACCAAGGCGGCATATCGGTCGAAGCGCGTGCGGAGGGTGTCGACATAGCCGCTGCTGTCCAAGCCAGCCACCTGGTCGTCGGCGCGGACCAGCGCCGTGTGAGCGCGGCCGACGGGTTCGCCGAGGTCGGCGACGGCGTCCAGATCGATCTTCCCGTCGGCTACGACCCCGTCCAAGTCATCCACAGTCTGAGAGAGCGGGGTGACAGCGTCCTGGGCGATGACGTCGAGCGAGCTGCTCAACGCCCGGACCCCGGCGGCATCGTCCCCAATCAGCGGGAGGTGGGTAAGCGCAGACCAGGTGGGCCCGCTGGTCCGACTGTCTGCCGAGGCAGCAGAGTCGCGCAGCTCGGTCAGGGCGGCCTCGCGCTGCCGGTCACCCCCGCTTTGGAGGGACGACCGCCATCGTTCTGCGGCACCCTGGGCGTTCTGCAGGTCGCGCGACACGTGCCAGGCCTGCCACCCGACCCAAGCCGCCGCAGCAACAGCCACGGCCAGCAGGATGAGGGCGGGCAGGCGCCAGCGGCGAGAACGCATGGGGAGAACCTAACGGGGGCGGCGCCGCCCCGTCCGCCCCTCGTCCAGGAAACCGCGGAGAACGACGAGTAGGCCCGCCGCCGCGGGTGCGGCGGGCCCGTTCGACGCTGGCAGAGGTTGCCTACTTGCGGACCTTGCAGCGGGTCTTGGCGGAACTCGCCTTGAAGACGGAGTCGTCCGGCGGGATGAAGGTCACCACCACGGCGTAGGTGCCCGGACGCAGATCGTTGAACTTGTACTGTTGAGCGCCGTCGTAACGGCGCGAGAAGCCGTAGGCCTTCCCGGACGTCTTGTGCACGAACGTGAACTCAAGGTGACCCTTCGGTGCCCCGCTGCCGTAGGAGGTGACCTTCACGTAGACCTTGGCCTGTCGCGGCACCGGGGTCGCGATGCCTACCGCGATCGTGCGGGTCTTGACCGTGCCCGGATACGGCGCGGCCGTGCTCGGGGCGCTCGAGGCGCTCACCAAACCGGCCGTGATCAGAGCGGCACCCAGGATGCCAGCAAGAAGTTTCTTCATGGCTCGTCGCTTTCCCCACAAGACGATCCGAGAGCTGATCGATCAAGGGAAGCACACGAGTTCGCCACCCGCTATCCCTCGACCGGGGCATATGGGTGGCAATTTCGATTTGCACGGCCGCCGTCGTGCCGCGGACCGCCCGGTGGTCCAGTCGACCGGACGGACCGCCGAGGCCGGTGGATCAGCCGCGGCGGGTGACGCGGAAGTCCGTGCGCTGGTCGGAGTCCTTGAAGCCGGAGCCGGCCTTGCGGTCGAAGTTCGCCTTGACGACGTACTTGCCGACCTTCGTCAGCTTCGTGGTGCGGAAGCACTCGCGACCGCCGTCGTACGGCTTGGAGTCGACGAAGTGGTAGCCCCCGACACCGCGCGTCACGCGGACGGTGACTCGGCCCTTGGGCTTGCCGTTGCCGCCGGTCGTCACCTTGACGCAGATCTTCGCGGTGCGCCCCTTCTTGACGGTGTCCGGGGCGCTGACCCGGGTGAAGGTGTCGACGCACCCGGTGTACGGGCACGCGGCGTGGGCCGTCTCGGCCGAGACCGCGACGAGTCCGCCGCCCATCAGCGTGGTGGCGGCCAGGCCGATGATCATCCGCTTCATGTCTACGCTTCCCCATTCAGCGCGCGAGCGCATCGCCAGCAAAGTAAAGAACCGATACCCACCCTAGGCCAGATCCATGCCGGCGTCACTTGCCCGATGGGGCAATGGACACCATCCCGAGCGCTTCGCGGGCCTCGGCTCCGCTCATCGGGGACCGTTGGGCGACGGCCGCGGCCGCCACCGCCCGCTCCACGAGCTGCGCGTTGCGCTCCACCGGGACCCCCTTGGCGAGCGTGAGCACGTCCTCCATGCCGACGCGGAGGTGGCCCCCCATCGAGAGCGCGGCGAGCATCACCGGGAGCGTGCTGCGGCCGATGCCGGTCGCCGACCAGCTGGTCACCTCGCCGGGGAGGAGGCCGAGGGCCGCGACCAGTGCGGGGGCGGTTCCGGGCATCCCGCCGGGCACGCCCATCACGAAGTCGCAGTGCACCTTCCCGCCGTACGGCAGGCCGTAGCGGTCGAGGAGGCGGCGCAGCGCGTGCACGTGGCCGAGGTCGAACAGCTCGAACTCGGGGACGACCTGCCGCTCCTGGCTGAGCTGGTAGAGCTCGCACACGAACGGCCACGGGTTGGAGAAGACGTCGTCGCCGAAGTTCGTGGTGCCCATCGTCAGGCTGCACGAGTCCGGGGCGGCGTCCAGGACCTTCAGCCGGTCCTCCAGCGGGTCGCGCACCGACCCGCCGGTCGAGAGCTGGACGACCAGGCCGGTGCTCTCGCGCAGCGCCTGCACGGTGTCGCGCAGGCGGACCTGGTCCAGCGTGGGCCGGTGGTCGGCGTCGCGGATGTGCACGTGGACCATCGCGGCGCCGGCGGCCTCGCACTCCTGCGCGGTCTGAACCAGCTCCTCCAGCGTGGTGGGCAGCTGGGGGCAGTCCGCCTTCGCGGTCTCCGCGCCGGTGGGCGCGACGGTGATGAGGATCTTCTCGGGTGACGTCGTCGGCACGGTGGCATCGTGCCAGAGCGTTCGGGTGGGGTGGTTTCGAGGCTCGCTCCGCTCGCACCTCAACCACCGGAGCAGGGTCGCTCCGCTCGCGCCTCAACCACCGGAGCAGGCTCGCTTTGCTCGCATCACGAGCACCGGGTGGCGGGCAGGCGTCGGGGGTCTCGACAGGCTCGACCACCGGAGCCAACTGGCGCCTTGACAGGCTCGACCACCGGAGCTCGGCCACGGGACCGACAGACTGTGCTCCGTGAGAGCGGTGATCCAGCGGGTGCTGTGGGCCAACGTGACCGTCGGTGGAGAGGTCGTCGGGTCGATCGGCGAACCGGGCCTGCTGGTCTACCTGGGCGTCACCCACGACGACGGACCCGAGGACATCACCTGGACGGCCCGCAAGATCTGGGAGCTCCGGGTGCTCCGTGACGAGAAGTCCGCCTCCGACGTCGGGGCGCCGATCCTGGTCGTGAGCCAGTTCACGCTGTACGGCGACGCGCGCAAGGGCCGCCGCCCGACGTGGCTCGCCGCTGCGCCGGGGGCCGTGAGCGAGCCGGTGTACGACGCCGTCTGCGCCGAGCTGGAGCGCCTCGGTGCTCGGGTCGCGCGAGGGGTCTTCGGCGCGGACATGCGCGTGGAGTCCGTCAACGACGGGCCGGTCACACTGATCCTCGAGCGGTGAGCTACTTCTGCATCGCCAGATAGCTGAGGTAGAGGGCCACGAGCACGGCGATCGCCACCGCAGCCGTCTCGACCAGCTGGCGGCGGCGCCGCTTCTCGGCCGGCGTCAGCCTGCGGCCGCTAGATGCCATGTCGCCACTCCCCCGAGCGATCGCGTGTTGATGGTGTCGTCCCATTCGACCCCGGATCGGGTCGAATTTCGGACGAAATCGGAATCACCCCCGGACCGGTCTGGTCCAGGGGTGATTCCGTGATCAGCTTGGTGGTGGTTTCGAGGCTCGCTTCGCTCGCACCTCAACCACCGAGGGGCGGGCGCTTCGCTCGCACCTCAACTACCGGAGGGGTCAGATCGCGACGACGACCTCGGCGACGGTGCCCACCGAGGCGTGCACCTTCTTGTCCACCGGCTCGGCCTTCGGCGCCAGGGTGCGCAACGTCCACTCCCCGTCGCCGGCGAAGAACCGGAAGTGCCCGGTCGCCGAGGTCGGGACCTCGGCGGTGAACTCCCCGGTCCGGTCCAGCAGTCGCACGTAGGCGTTGCCGACCGGCTCACCGTCGCGCAGCACCTGGCCCTGGACGATCGCCTCCTTCTTGACGTCGACGCCGTCGAGCGACAGCCCGCCCTCGGTCGCGCCGCACATCAGGCCTCCCCGGGCTCGTCGCCGAGGGCGATCGGGACGCCGACCAGGGAGCCGTACTCGGTCCAGGAGCCGTCGTAGTTCTTGACGTTCTCGTGACCGAGCAGCTCCTTGAGCACGAACCACGTGAGCGAGGAGCGCTCGCCGATCCGGCACAGCGCGATGGTGTCCTTGCCGTTGTCGATACCGGCCTCGGCGTAGAGCGCCGTGAGCTCCTCGTCGGACTTGAAGGTGCCGTCGTCGTTGGCGTTCTTGCTCCACGGCACGTTGATCGAGGTCGGGACGTGGCCGGCGCGCTGGGCCTGCTCCTGCGGGAGGTGGGCCGGGGCGAGGAGCCGGCCGGCGTACTCGTCGGGGCTGCGGACGTCGACCAGGTTCTTCACGCCGATCGCGGCGACGGTCTCGTCGCGGAAGGCACGGATGGACTGGTCCTGCTCCTGGGCGGTGTACGACGTCTTCTCCCGGCTGGGCAGCTCGTCGGTGAGCTCGCGGGAGTCGAGCTCCCACTTCTTGCGGCCGCCGTCGAGGAGCTTGACGTCCTGGTGGCCGTACAGCTTGAAGTACCAGTACGCGTAGGCCGCGAACCAGTTGTTGTTGCCGCCGTACAGCACCACGGTGTCGTCGTTCGCGACGCCCCGGTCGGAGAGCAGGGCCTCGAACTGCTGCTTGTTCACGAAGTCGCGGCGCACCTGGTCCTGCAGGTCGGTGGTCCAGTCGAGCTTGATGGCGCCCTTGATGTGGCCCTTGTCGTAGGCCGTGGTGTCCTCGTCGACCTCGATCAGCACCACCTTCGGGTCGTCCAGGTGGTCCTCCACCCACTGGGCGGTGACGAGGGAGTTCTCGCGGCTCATGTGTCTTCTACCTTTCTGTTCGCAGCTGTGCTGCGGGAGTTCTGAGGTTTGTGCGAGTTGGCTTTCGGGTGCGGGGGTCTCGACACTCTCAGGCGCTAGAGCGCCTTCGCTGCTCGACCACCGGCGGCTCGGCGGATCAGGAGGTACATCTCGCAGCCGAGGCAGAACCGGAAGACCGCGTTCAGCAGCGCCGCCACCAGCGCGAAGCCGACGGCGACGAGGCCCACGACGTCGACCCCCGCGAGGAATCCGACGAGGCCGACCACCGCGAACCCGAGGCCGACGGCCTGGGCGAACCGGGGCGGCGCCGGGTCCTCGAGCTCGGCGGGGGCGCCCAGGCGCGGCCGCACGAGGGTGCGGAACAGCCAGGAGTGCGGCGTGTGCTGGACGCCGCGGGTCGCGCCGACCGCGAACACCGCGGCCTGGGCGGCGAGCAGCGCGACGCCGAGCGGGCTCGGCGCCAGCAGCAGGACGGCGACCAGGACGAGCGAGGTCAGGGTGGCGGCGAACTGCGGGCCGCGCGGGTCTATGCCGACGCCGACCTGGGTCGCGGCGGGATGGGTGCTGGTCGTGGACATGTCTCTCCTGCTGACGGATGCGAGTGCCGGATGGTGCAGGTCGCGACGCGCCGAACGGCGCCTTCCGTCCTGAGTTTAGTCGACTAACTCAGTATGGATAGAAGAGAAGTGCGCGACCTGGGGTCAGCGCATTCGACAGAGCGACGAGCGCACGTGGCAGTGGTCGACCGCCCGGCGCTTGGTCAGCAGTGTCGTGGACATGGGGACCACAGTAGGGACACCGAAGGGCCGCCACCCAACCCGTGTCTCACAATTCGGTACAGTCGTCCACATCGTGGACATCACGCCCAGCCCAGCGCGGCCAGGACCTGCTCCTTGCGGGGCGCGCCGGTCGCCCGGGTGACCTCGCGCCCGGCGCTGTCGAGCACCAGCGTGGTGGGCGTGCGCAGGATCCCGAGCGCCCGCACGAGCTCGAGATGGTGCTCGGCGTCGACCTCGACGTGCTCGACGCCCGGGACCAGGCCGGCGACGTCGGCGAGGGTGCGCCGGGTGGCGCGGCAGGGGGCGCAGAACGCGGAGGAGAACTGGAGCAGGGTGGCCCGCTCGCCGAGCGGCGCGTCGGGCAGCGCCGCGGTGACGGCGGCCCACGGCGTGGCCTCGACAGGCTCGTCGGCTCTCGCTGCTCGACCACCGAGCTCGCGCGTCCCGCGGAAGCGACCGTCGGTCAGGAGTCGGTAGAGCCCGAACGCGAGCGCGGCGACGACCGCTGCGACGACGACCCAGGCTCCGGTGCTCACTCCTGCGGAACGCGCGGAACCCGCGCACCATTCCCGCGCGCCTGCGAGGCTGGGCGGGTGCTCCATCCCACTCCACGCTCCACCCGTTGGCTCACGGTGGCACTGGTGGCGTACGGCGCCTTCCTGGCGGTCGTGCTGCTGACACCGACCGCTGGGCCGCAGTCGTCGAGCGTGGGCTGGGTCGACACGCTGGCGCACCGCCTGGGCGCGCCGGCCGCATTCACGGCGCCCGGCCGAGTGGAGTTCGTATGCAACGCGCTGATCCTGATGCCGGTCTCGGCGCTCGGGTCGGTGCGGTGGCCGCGGACCACGTGGCGGGACTGGACGGCGTACGCGTTCGTGATCGCCAGTGGCGTCGAGCTCGTGCAGGGCCTGTTGCTGCCGGGCCGGTCGGCGTCGTTCGCCGACGTGGTCGCCAACACGCTCGGCGGGCTCGGGGGCGCGGTGTTCGTCGCGGTCCTGCGGAGTCGGCGCTCAGCGCCGTAGCCGGTCGACCTCCGACTCGAGCCGTGCAACTGTCTCCTCGAGGTCGAGCACCCGCGCGATCCCGGCCAGATTGAGGCCCTCGGCGAGGAGCTGGCGGATCCGGTGCAGCCGGTCGATGTCGTCGGAGCTGTAGAGCCGGGTGCCGCCGGCGGTCCGGTCCGGCTCCAGCAGGCCGCGGCGCTCGTAGACCCGCAGGTTCTGGATCTCCATCGACACCATCTCGGCGGCGACGGAGATCGCGAAGACGCCCCGGCTTCGTTGGCTCACGGGCTTGATTCTTCCTGATCTTCGGGCTATAAGAAACCTGTAGTAGACATTATAGATCCGGACCCGGTGACGGGTCCCCGGCAGAGAACCAGGAGGACGCGTGATGCTGCTGCGCACCACTGACCCGTTCCGTGACTTCGACCGCCTGACCCAGCAGATCTTCGGCACCACCAACCGTCCCGCGGTGATGCCGATGGACGCGTGGCGCGAGGGCGACCGCTTCGTGATCGAGTTCGACCTGCCCGGGGTGGCCAGGGAGAGCATCGACCTCGACGTCGAGCGCAACGTGCTGACCGTCCGCGCCGAGCGGGTGGCCCGCAACGGCGACTGGGAGGCGCTGGCCTCCGAGCGGCCCAAGGGCGTGTTCAGCCGCCAGCTGGTGCTCGGCGACAACCTCGACCTGGACAAGATCGAGGCGGCGTACGCCGACGGCGTGCTGCGCCTGGTCGTCCCGGTCGCGGAGAAGGCCAAGCCGCGCAAGATCGAGGTGAGCACCGGCTCGACCCAGCCGGAGCGGACGGCGATCGAGGCCTGACGAGGGGGTCAGCCGCCGGCAAACGGCGGCAGGAACTCCACCGAGGACCCGGGCGCGACGAGGACCGCGCCCGGGTCCTCGGCGTTCACGGGCCGGTCCCCGACCAGCGTCGAGCAGATCTGGAGCACCTCCGGCAACCGGGTGCCGGGGTGCAGCGCGAGGGCCCGGCGGACCACCTCGGCGAGCGTGATCGGCCCGTCCACGTCCAGGGCGTCGCTCGCCACCCCGGCGGCCGAGCGGGCCGAGGCCCAGTAGTGGACTTCGATCGGTGCGGCGGCCATGTTGGGTATTCTTCCTGACCACAGACACCGGCCGAAGCCCAGCGTTGCGTTTCGGTCCCCGCCCCGCGAGGGAGGAGACCAGTCAGTGAGCACGCTCCTGCTCCTCACCAGCGCCCTGCAGCCGTCGGCCGAGGTGCTGCCAGGGCTCGCCCTGCTGGGCCACCAGGTCCGGATCCTGCCGGCCGAGGGCAGCGCGCTGCTCGAGGCCCCCGACGCCGACCTGCTGCTGGTCGACGGGCGCCAGGACCTCGCGCACGCCCGCGACCTGTGCCGGCTGATCCGCACCACCGGCACCGACGTGCCCGTCCTCCTGGTCTGCACCGAGGGCGGCCTGGCGGTCGTCCACCACGACTGGGGCATGGACGACGTCGTCCTGCACACGTGCGGCCCGGCCGAGCTCGAGGCGCGGATCAAGCTGGCGATCGGCCGGCTGGCCGCCCGGCGCGAGGCCGACGACCCCGAGTCGCACGTGATCCGCTCCGGCGAGGTGGTGGTCGACGACGCGACGTACACCGCCAAGGTCGGCGGCCGACCGCTCGACCTGACGTTCAAGGAGTTCGAGCTCCTCAAGTTCCTCGCCCAGCACCCGGGCCGGGTGTTCTCCCGCCAGCAGCTGCTGCAGGAGGTCTGGGGCTACGACTACTTCGGCGGCACCCGCACCGTGGACGTGCACGTGCGCCGGCTGCGCGCCAAGCTCGGTCCCGAGAACGAGACGCTGATCGGCACCGTCCGCAACGTCGGGTACCGGTTCGTGCTGCCCACGAAGGACCAGCAGGCGGTCGCCGCCGACGCCCGCGAGGAGGACCAGGTCGCCCCCTAGGGTGGCGACGTGGACTCTTCCCAGCACGTCGACCAAACCGAGCAGATCGCCCGGATCGCGGCCGCCGCCGAGGCGGCCGACGGCGCGGCACCCCTCGACGAGGCGACCTGGCTGGCGCTGCGCCACCACCCGGAGACGGTCCGGTCGTGGGTGCGCGACGACGGGTTCGCGCTGCTGGTCGAAGACGACCTGAGCCTGGTCGTGTCCCCCGACGCGCGCGGCCGCGGCGTGGGCCGGGCACTCCTGGAGGAGGCGCTGCCCGCGTCCGGCCCGGTGCGGGCCTGGTCGCACGGCGACCACCCGGCCGCTGCCGCTCTCGCGCGCAGCCACGGCTTCGAGAGGTTCCGCGAGCTCTGGGTGATGCGGCGGGACATGGGCGATCCGCTGCCGCCGTACGACGCGAGTCGGGTGCGGAGCTACCGGCCCGCGGACGCGGACGAGGTCGTGCGGGTCAACGCCGCGGCGTTCGCCCACCATCCCGAACAGGGCGCGATGGACGCGGCCAACCTGGCCGAGCGGATGGCCGAGCCGTGGTTCGACCCCGCCGGGCTGCTGGTCGCCTCCGAGGGCGACCGGGTGCTGGGGTTCCACTGGACCAAGCAGCACTCCCCCGACCTCGGCGAGGTGTACGTGGTCGGCATCGACCCGTCGGCGCAGGGCCGGGGGCTCGGCAAGCTCCTGACGCTCGCCGGCCTGCACCACCTCGCGGGACTCGGGGTCGCCGAGGTGCTGCTCTACGTGGAGTCGGACAACGCCCCGGCGATCGCGGTGTACTCAGGCCTGGGGTTCCGCCACAACGCCGCGGACACGCACGTGATGTACGGGATCAAGCCGACGACCGCCCGCGTTCGCTGACGCGCTCGCCACCGTCGCCCTCCCGCAACTGGCAATGACGTGCGAAGCCGACTAGCTAGTCAACAGCGAGCTCATTACCACCATCTGATGTTCTCGCCAGATTGAGCGCGGGTCGACGCAAAGATCCCCACGCGAAGCAGGTCCTCCGCCGCTCGAGCCATACAGGTGGAAGCGACCTAGCCGACGGGTCCGCCGCGACAGCGGGAGGACGGGAGGCCGAGGGGTATCGTGGTGCGATGCCTAGCCTCCAGACGCCGGCCTCGGGCCGCTATCGGGAGCGCCTTTACGATCAACTTCTCTCGTGGCTACGAGCCGTCGTGGCAGCAGTCTTCTACTCGTCGGTGCTGTTCTATGCTTACCGGGACTTCGTAAGCCCGACGTTCGCGAGCACCGGGCTCACATTCCGCGCCCCCACCCCAGGCCCCTACGTCCTCTCCGTGTTCCTGGTCGCTTTCGTGACAACCATCCTGCCCCGAAGGCTCCGCCGCCCGTCGGACTTCGTTCTCTGGATGTTCTTCGTCCTCGCCGCGGCGCCAGCCATCTTGCTGTCCCAGTACATGCAAACTCTTCCGACGAGCGAGGCGACCGAGCTCGGCATCGTCATAGCCGCCTGTATGGTTCTCATACGGACCGTCTCCTCGATGCGACCGCGATTGCCCAGAGGCTCCTTGCCGAATATTCCTGAGGGCGTCGTCTGGATTTTCCTCGGCTGGTTTGCCGGAATCACATATATTGCAGTAGTTGCCAGCGTCGGCCTTCGCCTTCAGTGGCTATCATTTGCAGACGTCTACGACGTTCGGAGCGACTTCACCGCGACGTATGCCGCAATACCCGGCCTCGGTTACGCTCTACCCATTGTATTTAATGTAATAAATCCAACCTTTATCGCGCGAGGAATCTATTCTAACCGTTGGCAATGGGTAGTCGCTGGCGCAGCAGGCCAAGTGCTGATTTACACCACCACGGGCTTGAAGAGTGTTCTCTTTTCCATCCTCGCGATCGCCGCGATCGCGTTCCTCTTCCGTCGCAGTCTCCGCCCCCGCGGCATAAAATTGCTTGCGGGTACTTTCTACGTCGTCGTCGTCGCGGTCGCGTTGGACAGCCTGTTCCATACCATCATGTGGAACACTATGCTGATTCGACGTTTCATCGTGATTCCTGGCTCCCTGGTCGTCTCCTACGTCGGCGTCTTCGACGACCGACCCCGGGGCCTGTTCAGGGGCGATGGCGGACCAATATTCTGGCTGGATCCCGTCTATACGCAAGGACCATCACATATCGTCAGCCAGGTGCTAATCGGGAATCCGCTCGGCAACGCCAACGTGAACCTCTTCGGACATGGCTATTTCCAATACGGCTACTTAGGGATATTCATCGAAGGAATAGTTCTTGCCGTGCTGCTCTGGCTCTTGGACGCCGCTAGCCGCGGCCTGCCAACGCCTGTGGTCGCCCTTATCTTGGTCATGCCCGCCTTCGCAATCTCCGGAACGAACATTTTCACGGCAATGACCACGCACGGGCTGCTCGCTGCAGTGCTCATTCTCGCCGTCCTACCGCGCACCGGATGGGGTAAGCAGCTCAATCCCGCATCTTCTAACTCCCGTATGCAGAGCTTCGGTGCACTCACCCCTGACCACCGATGAGCAACTGGCGACGCCGGTCCCGGCTGAGACTCTCAGTCACCACGAGGATGGCCTGAAGCTGCCGATTGCACCTACCTGGTTAGTTGCAGAGTCGGCGACGACACTCAGCGCTGCGGTCGTACGTGCAGCCCAACTTCGGGATCGACAACGACCTCCTGGGCGGCGGGCATCCCCTCGACGGTGAGCTGGGCACCCAACGGGACGTTGCGCTTCACCATCGCCAGCGCGATCGGGCCGAGCTCGTAGTGGCGGGCGGAGGTGCCGACGAAGCCGACCACCTTGTCACCGAGGAGCAGGTCCGCGCCGACGGTCGGGAGACGGTTCTCCGAGCCGTCGAGGTGGAGCAGGGTCAGCCGGCGCGGCGGGCGGCCGAGGGTGTGCACCCGGGCGACGGTCTCCTGGCCGCGGTAGCAGCCCTTGTCCAGGTGGACGGCGGGGCCGATCCAGCCGGCCTCGTTGGGGATCGTGCGGTGGTCGGTGTCGAGGCCGAGGCGCGGCTCGCCGCGCGCGATGCGCAGCGCCTCGAACGCCCACAGGCCGCAGGCCGGACCGGCGGCCTCGGCGTACGCCGGCAGCTGGTCGCGCGGGACGAACTCGTAGTTGGCGTAGGGCCCGCGGTCGGGTGCGGGGGTCTCGACAAGCTCGACCAACGGAGACCGCTCGACCGACGAGAGGCGAGGGCGCCAGGTGGTCGCCAGCTCGGCGGTCACGTCGGCGACCTCGACACGCATCATGAACCGCATCCGGTCCAGGAACTCCACGAGCGCGGCGGCCGCACCGGGCTCGGTGTGGGCGGTGAACGACTCCCCGTCGTCGTACCCGTAGAACGCGTGCTCGACGTGGCCCTGCGGGCTCAGGACGAGGACGCCGGTCCACACGTTCGGCGGCAGCGCCTCGAGGTGCTGGGTGGTCAGCGAGTGCAGCCAGGTCAGCCGGTCCGGGCCCGACACGCGGATCACGTCACGGTGCGAGAGGTCGACGAAGCCGTCGCCCGCCTCGAGCGTCCGCTGCTCGCCGTTGAACGACCCGTAGTGCGCCGCGACGTCGCGGTCCACGCCGTCGGCGGCGACGGCACCCGGCAGGTCCAGCAGGGGGCTAGGCATCGGTCTCCTCGATCGTCGTGGTCTCTTCGCACTCCACGCAGTGGCCGAACACGGCCAGGTGGCCGACGTCCAGCACGAACCCGTGCTCGGCGCGCAGCCGCTCGGCGAGCGGCGTCACCACATCAGGGTCAACCGAGACGACCTTGCGGCAATTCCGGCAGACCAGGTGGAAGTGCTCGTGGTCGGTCACCGAGTGGTACGTCGGGGCGCGGTCCGACAGGTGCGTGTGCCGGACCAGGCCGAGCTCCTCGAGCACCTCGAGGGTGCGGTAGACGGTGGATACGTTGACCGCGCTCGACTGGGACTGCACCTCGGCGAGGATCTCGTCGGGCGTGGCGTGGCCGAGCCTCTCGACCGCCTGGAGGACGAACTGCCGCTGGGGCGTGAGCCGGTACCCCAGGCTGTGCAGCCGCGCCGCCAGGTCCTCGGTCACTGCCGGACCAACCTCGCCCACAGGTGCGGCTGGAGCGGCTGGCCCATGGCGGCCATGTCGAAGGCGTACAGCAGGTCGCCCTCGACGTTGCCGTAGAGCCGCCTGCCGCCGGTGTACTCCTTGGCGGTCTCGGTGCGGACCACGGCGTCGGTGGTGACGTCGAGCTTGCCGTCGCCGGCCTCGCCGTACCAGACCTCGACGAAGCCGGTGTTGTGGGACAGCACCAGCTCGACCTGCCCACCGGGCTTGCAGCGCAGGAAGCCGGCCTCCTGGGCGGCTTCTCGGATCTTCACACCGTTCTCGTCGACGATCCAGGCGCGGGAGAAGTAGTGGAAGAACGGGCGGCCGTCGTGGGTGAACACCAGCTCCTGGCCGTACTCGAACTTGTCGATCGTCGGGTAGTCGCCGTGCCCGCGGCCGCCCCAGCGGCCGAGCAGCCAGGCGACGGGGCCGCAGTCGGGGTGGAGGTTCTCGGGGAGCTCGAACGGCATGCAGCCACTCTAGGACGGGGCGTCGGCCCCGCTGCCGTCGCCGTCGTCACCCGAGCCCGGGTCCTGGCCGTCGTCGTTGCCCGGGTCACCGTCGTCGGACTGGTGGTCCGACGGCTCGTTCGAGGGCTCGTCGGAGGCCTCGTCCGTGGGCTGGTCCGTGGGCTCGTCGGAGACCTCGTCCGTGGGCTCGTCCGTGGGGTCCTCGGACGTATCGCCCTGACCGTCGCCCTGACCGTCGCCCTGGCCGTCACCCTGGCCGTCGTCCTGGCCGGCGTCGTCGCCGGTCGAGTCGTCTCCGCCCGTGTCGTCGTGGCCGGCCGCGGGCTGCGAGCCGGGGGCCGAACCCTGGCCGGAGTGGCCGGAGTGGTCGCCCGCGTAGACCGGGGACCCGGCGGACGGGTGGCCGGGCTGCCCGGCGAGCCCGTCGCCGTTCGTCGCACCCGGGTCGGCGGCGTCGCTCGCCGGGGCGTCGCTGGGCCCCGGCCCGCCCGGGGTGTCGTTCCGGTCGCCGCCCGACGAGCGCGGGTCGGGGGGCGCCGGGTCGGTGCCGTGCTGGTGCCCGAAGTGCTCGGAGAGGAACCGCTCCACCTGGGCCGGGAACAACGACGCGTGGTGCGCCGCGCCGACGCCGCCCACGACGGCGACCGCGGCGCCGGTGCCGAGGGCGATCTTCGCGCCGAGGCCCAGCCCCGCGATCCAGCCGGCCGCCCGGCCGAGCGGCGAGGTCCTGGTGGCCGCGGGGGCGTTGCCGGCGAGCAGCGCCGCCAGCTCCGCCGACGGCTCGGGCGCCGCGAACGCCTCGAGGTCGGCGCGCAGGCCGGCGAGCGCGGCGACCAGGTCGCCGTCCAGGCCCTCGGGCCCGCGCTGCCCGGCGGCTGCCAGCGACAGCAGCTCGTCGGCGCGCTCGGTGGTGATCTGCGGGCGGGTCATGCGGGACTCCCGGAAGTGGTGGTGAGCTGGCGACGGAGGGCGTCGAGGGCGCGGCGCTGCAGTGACTTCACGGCGCCGGGGCGCTTGCCGAGGATCGCGGCGACGGTGGCGATCGGCAGGTCCGCCACCAGCCGCAGCAGGACGACGTCGCGCTGGTCGGGCGGCAGGCCGCGGACCAGCTCGAGCACCTCGGGGGTGTCGGTCGACGTACCGAAGAGCTCGGTCTCGACCGACGGCGCCGTGAGCCGGTCCGTGGCCTGCCAGTCGGTGGTGGGCACCCGCCGCGCGCGGCGCCGGGCCTCGTCGGCGAGCCGGCGGCGGGCGATGGTGAACAACAGCGCCCGGAACCCGCCCTCGTCACCGTGGAACCGAGCGAGCCCGCCGAACGCGCCCAGGAAGACGTCGCTGACCACGGCGTCCGGGTCCTCGGCGCCGGCCCCGCGGACGAACCGGGCGACCGCCGGCGCGTGCCGGCGCCAGAGCTCCGCCAGCGCCGGCCCGTCGCCACGGCGCGCCGGGTCGAGCAGCTCGTCGAACGGCCGCCCCGACGCCACCTGCACGCTCACCTCCCGCGAGTGCCCGTCCTGCCGAGGATCAGCCGACGGTGCGCCAGACCGCCCGCCGGGTGCCGCGGCCGGCCAGCGGCGTCAGCAGGAACGCCGCCGCCCAGGCACCGCCCGAGCGACCGTCCTGATGGGTCTTGCCGCCATTGTCACCGCCGTTGTCACCACCGTTGTCCTGGCCCTGGTCGTCGTTGTCCTCGCCCTGGTCGTTCTCGCACGTGTCGCCAGCGTCGTCGTCGGCGTCCTCGTTGTCCACCCCGTCGCCGTCGGCGTCCTCGTTGCCGTCCTCGACGCCGTCGTCGTCGGAGTCGGCGTCGGTCGGCGAGGTGCCGTCCTCGTTCTCGTCCTCGTCGGCGACCCCGTCACCGTCGGAGTCCTGGTCGTCGGCCGCGCAGGGCTCGGTCGCGTCGTCCTCGTCCTCGTTGTCGACGCCGTCGTGGTCGGCGTCCTCGTCCCCGTCGGGGGTGCCGTCGTCGTCGGTGTCGGCGTCGGTCGGGTCGGTGCTCTGCGTGCCGTCGCCGACCTCGTCGCCGTCGTCCTCACCGTCGCCGTCGGTGTCCTGGACCTGGGGGTCGGTGTGGTGACGGAACTCGCCGATGTTGCGCAGGCCGTCGTGGTCGGCGTCGGCGCGGGCGTTGGCCCGGTGCGGGTTCAGGCCGTTGGCACGCTCCCAGCGGTTCGGCATGCCGTCGTGGTCGCTGTCGGCCGAGGCGGCGGCGGCTGGGCTCGCGACGGCCCCGAGCGCGAGCGGCGCCGCGATCGCGGCGGCGCCGGCGGCCAGCGCGGCGATGCCGCGGCGGCGGAGGAACGGAGTGCTGCTCATCGAGGTCCCTTCCTGGTGGTGCGCGGCCACGGCGGCCGCACTACCAAGCAGATCGACGGGCGGGGGCTCCCGGGATACGGCCCGGAGGTCACGATCCGGTAACGGAGCCCCCACGGCGCGCCTCCTGGTTCGAGGGGGTGAATCGGGGGAACAGTAGGTGGCAGGAGGTGAGGGTGATGACGTCTCCGCACGACCCTGAGGTGGCGGACTGGATGGGGATGGACACCGACCGCGAGGCGGCGATCCTCGCCGCGCCTGCCGCGGCCTCGGCCGCGTAGCCTGGACGCGTGCGCCCACTCGTCGTCAAGGTGACCTGCGGCTCCGACGACCCGGAGCGCTGCAACCAGGGCCTGACCGTGGCCGCGACCGCACTGACGGCGGGCGCCGAGGTCAGCCTGTGGCTGACCGGCGAGGGCTCGTGGCTGGGCGTCGCCGGGCGCGAGACCTTCCACCTCCCGCACGCCGCGTCGCCCGCCGGGCTGGTCGAGAGCGTGCTCGCCGGTGGCCGGGTGACGGTGTGCACCCAGTGCGCGGCCCGGCGCGGGATCACCGAGGGCGACGTGTGGCCCGGCGTACGGATCGCCGGCGCCGCGGCGTTCGCGGAGGAAGTGCTAGCCCCGGACGCGCAGGCGCTCGTCTACTAGCTCCACCCGGGCGCGCGGGATGCGCACGTAGGAGTGGACGGGCAGCGTCTGCTGGGACCGGTGGCAGCGGCGGCACCGGCGTACGTCGGCGAGCAGCGCGGCGTGCTCGGGGGTCCCCGCCCGGCCACGCAGCACCAGCCCGATCATCCGGAGGTTGTGGCGGTAACAGGTCATGCACGCCCAACGCCGCGGGGGCGAGATCGGTTACGGCGCGCGATCGACTGCACACCGGCCGCACCACCCCCTAGGCTCGCGGCTGATGTCCGAGAACGATCCGAGCCCCACCCGGTGGTGGCAGCGCAAGCAGGACCAGCCGGCCGAGCCCGAGGCCCCGGCCGCGAACGTCCCCCCGCCGGCGGTCCGCACGCCCGCCGACCTCCAGGCCGCGATCGAGCGCGCCGCCGAGCTGCGGCGTCGGGCCGAGCAGGCCGCCGCCGAGCAGGCCGCCGAC
>NZ_BAAAJE010000011.1:88823-122789 GCF_039526625.1 Nocardioides aquiterrae | reverse complement strand
GCGTACACCTCCTCCACCCGCGCGCGGAGCTGCTCGCGGGTGCCGGTGTTGACGATCAGGTGGGTGGCGATCGCGCGGCGCTGCTCGGGGGAGGCCTGGGCGGCGATGCGGGACTCGGCGTCCTCGCGGGTCCACCCGCGGTCGCGGAGCATCCGCTCGACCTGGAGCTCGGCGGGGGTCTCGACCACGATCACCGCGTCGAAGGTGTCGGCGCGGCCGGACTCGGCCAGCAGCGGGATGTCGTGCACGACCAGGCCGCCGGCGGGGGCGGCCGCCTCGAGCGCGGCGTACCGCTCGAAGACCAGCGGGTGCACGATCGCCTCGAGCTGCTTGCGCTTGGCCTCGTCGTTGA
The DNA here is from genome assembly GCF_039526625.1 of Nocardioides aquiterrae. Lineage (NCBI taxonomy): Bacteria > Bacillati > Actinomycetota > Actinomycetes > Propionibacteriales > Nocardioidaceae > Nocardioides > Nocardioides aquiterrae. The sequence goes on along the minus strand of NZ_BAAAJE010000011.1, from coordinate 122,437 downwards.
AGACGATCCGGCCGAGCTTCGGACGGTCCAGGTCGCCGGACGGCGTGAGGATCTCCGGCCCGAACGCCTCGACCACCCGGGCCAGCCCGGGGGTGCCCTTCTCGACCACCTCCCGGGCGAGCACGTCGCCGTCGATGATCGTCGCGCCGAGCTCGGCGAGGATCGCGGACACGGTGCTCTTCCCCGAGGCGATTCCCCCGGTCAGTCCGACGCGCATGACGCCATCCTGCCGGACGTCCGGAGACCTGGGGGTGCCGGCACGTAGGCTCGGCGGGTGAGCAGCCGATGAGCAAGATGGACAACCTCCGCGCGATGCGCGAAGCGCGCTACGCGCGGGCGACCGCCAAGCCCGCCACCGCGCGGCCGAAGCCCCTGGTGGCCCCGCGCGACGAGGCGCCGGTGGTCGCACCGGCCGCCGACGCAGGCGACGCCGGCGACGCGGACGGCCTGTGCGGCCACCGGTCGATGAACGGGCGCACGTGCACCCGCGAGGCCGGCCACGCGGCGAAGAGCCACCGCTACTCGTAGGCGGCGCCCGCTAGCAGCCGTGGTTGGCCTGGGCACAGGTGCCCGTGGCCCAGTCCAGCGTGTAGTGCTCCTGCACGCCGGAGTACGAGACGGTCACCTCGATCGGCGGGTCCTTCATCTCGTTGCCCCGGCTGACGTAGGTGTGCACCACCCGCCACCAGGTGTGGCCACCGCCGACCGCGGTCTCCGCCGGCACGGTCTCCCCGTCGGGGAACGTGTACAAGACGTCGAACGCCGTCGCGCCGTCCGGGACGATCCCGCCGGCCACCCGGGTCACCTCGCCGGAGCCCGTGTAGACCGAGCTCACCGCGTAGGTGTCCGCCTTGTCGGCGGGCGTGAGCGGCTTCGGCTGCTGCACCGTCGTCCGCCCGCGGACGTCGCAGAGCGCGAATCGGTCGCCCTTCACCCAGATGCTGGTGTGGTCGTCGAAGGTGGCCGCGAGCTCGGCGCCGGGCAGCGGGTAGCGCAGCTCCTGCGCGCAGGGCCCGTACCCGGCCCAGTGGTCGCCGGGGTCCGCGGTGTCCTCGGGCGCGGTGGGCTCGTCGGACGGCGCGTGCCGGCCCCGCTCGGTCGCCGTCGAGGACGAGCTGGCCGCCACCGGGGGCGCGCCGCCGTCGGGACCGCCGTCGCCGCCGCGGACCGCCCAGGCCGCCCCGCCGGCCACCAGGAGCACCGCGGCCGCGACCGCGCCCGGGACGAGCCAGCGCCGCGCGGGCGGGTCCGCCTGGGCGGCCGCCAGCAGCCCGGCGCGGATCCGCGCCCGGGTCTGGTCCGGCAGCGGCTCGTCCGGGGGCGGGGTCAGGTCAGTCATCGCTCTCTCCACGGTCGGTCAGGTCGGTGAGCCGGGCCCGGGCCCGGGAGAGCCGGGACCGCACGGTCCCGACGGGTACGTCGAGCGCGGCGGCCGCCTGCTCGTAGGTCAGGCCCGACCACGCGACCAGGCCGAGCACCTCGCGCTCGCGGGGCGGCAGGTCGTCGATCGCCGCGAGCACCGCAGCCATTCGCGCGGTGGAGCCGAGCCGGTCGGCGACCCGCTCGGCGTGGTCGGGCACCGGCTCCGGCCTCGGCAGGGCGGCCAGCGCCCGCAGCCGCCGGCGCCGGGAGCGGGTCAGGTTGCGGCACACGTTGGTCGCGACGCCGTACAGCCAGGGCAGCGCGCTGCCGTCGTGGAGGCGCACCCGCCGGCGGTGCCGCCACACCTCGAGGAAGACCGTGGACGTGGCGTCCTCGGCCTCGCCCCAGTCGCCGGTCGCGCGGAAGCAGTGGTTGTAGATCCGGTCGCCGTGGCGGTCGAACAGCGCGGCGAGCGCCTCGGGGTCGCCGTCGCGCAGCCGCTCGACCAGAGCCTCCTCGGTGACCACCACTCCTCCTCGCTGCACACCGATACATGTCCGCTGCGGGCCGGGGGTTCCCGACCCCAGTCCTGCCCGGTGGGAGACGGGCTACACGAGGACGGCCGCTTCCGGATCGGCGTTCACCGCCGTCGCCCGGCAGACCTCGTCCCACGGGGTCGGGGCCAGGCCGAGCTCGCGCTCGATGGCGCTGGAGTCGAGCACGTAGGGGCGCTGGAACTGGTACGCCGTCTCCCACATCTCCCGCATGACCGGGACGACGAGCCCGCTCAGCGCCAGCGTGCCGCGGGGGTAGGCCTTGACCTGGACCGGCTCGCGCCCGGCGGCGCGGCACACGTCGGCGATCGCCTCGGCCTGGGTGACCGGCGCGTTGGTCGGCGCGTGCCAGACCCGGCCCCACGTCTGCGGCGCGGCCGCGACCGCCACCAGGGCGCGGGCCATGTCGCGGACGTCGGTGAACGAGTGCGGTACGTCGGGGCGCCCGATCACCCGCACCGTCCTGCCAGCCAGCGCGGCCGGAGCGACGCGGGCGATGTGGCCGGCGTCGACCGAGACGCCGGGACCCATGTAGTCGGATCCGCGCACCTCGACCGCGCGGATCCGGCCCGCGTCGTGCCGCGCCCTGGCCTCGGCCCACATCCCGGCGCGCAGCCTGGCCTTCGCGCCGGGCGCGACGTCGGGCAGGTCCTCGGTCATCGGGACGTCGACCGGACCGTAGGCGTAGAGGCACGACGCGGTCGCCAGCAGCGCGCCCGTGCGCTCGGCTGCGACCAGGAACGCCTCGGCCACGGGCGGCCAGAACGTCGGCCACACCGTGTAGTCGGGCGGGTTCACGCAGTTGTAGAGCGCCGTGGCACCGGTGGCCAGCTCGGTCAACCGGTCGGCGTCGGCCGCGTCGGCGGCCTCGCGGCGTACGCCGGCCACCTCCGGTCCGGAGCCCGAACGGCTGACCAGCACCACCTCGTGGCCCGCCGCGGCGAGCTCGGTGGCGGTGGCACGGCCGACGGGGCCGGCGCCGACGACGACGTGCAGCTGAGTCTCGAGCTGGGACATGGTTCCTCCTGAGGATCAAAACGAGAGCACCGCTCTCTGTTCTTCCACCGTGGCACGACTCGCCATCGAAAGCAAGAGCACTGCTCTCGGAATGTGCGACCATGTTCCCCATGCCCTCGAAGTCGCGCGCCGAGAACCGCGCCGAGCAGACCCGCGCCATCCAGCAGACGGCGCGCCGCCACCTCGCCGAGGTCGGCCCCGCGGCTCTGTCGCTGCGGGCCATCGCCCGCGAGGTCGGACTCGTGTCCTCGGCCGTCTACCGCTACTTCCCCAGCCGCGACGACCTGCTGACCGCGCTGATCGTCGCGGCGTACGACGAGCTCGGCGACGCCGTCGAGGCCGCGGACTCAGCCGTCGCCGACCGCGCCGACCTGGCCGCCCGCTTCCGCGCCCTCTGCCACGCGATCCGCGACTGGGCTCGCGCCAACCCGCACGAGTACGCCCTCCTCTACGGCTCCCCCGTCCCCGGCTACGCCGCCCCCGACGACACCGTCACCCCTGCCGTCCGCGTCAGCGGCGCCTTCATGGCACTGGGCCAGGCCGCCGAGCGCGCCGGCCGCACCCCGATCGCCACGCTGCCCGTGAGCGAGGCCGAGAAGGACGCCATCGCCCCGATCCAGGACTTCCTCGACGACCCCATCGACGACGCCCACCTGCTCCGCTGGCTGATGGTTTGGTCCGCCGTCTTCGGCCACGTGAGCCTCGAGCTCTTCGGCCACATGTACCGCGGCGTCCTCGACTACGACGAGCACTTCTCGCAGGCGGTTGGTCAGCTCGCCACCGACCTCGGCCTCGTCACCTGAGGGCATTCCGCCCAGAATGACGCTGTCGCAACCCGGCACACGCGGTGTTGGCGCTCTGGTCGACCGGCAGCAGCGGTCCCACTGGGTCGGTCCCTTAGCGAGTGTCGGCGGCAGGCGCTAACTTCGCACCGTGCGATTCGGGAGCATTGAGGTTCCTAGCGAGCTGGTTGATGCGGCTCGCGCTGGAGAGCTTGTCGTCTTCGTCGGCGCCGGCGCGTCCATGGACCCGCCATCGAGCCTCCCGAGCTTCCGCACGCTCATCGCGGACATCGGCACACTGACCGGCACCCCGGCCACCGACGCGGACTTCGAGCGACCCGACCGGTTCCTGGGCCGGCTCGTCGACCAGGGCGTCGACGTGCACGGGCTCGTCGCTGCCGCTGTGGATCTGCCCGGATCCGTACCCAACCGTCTACACCGCGCCATCGTCGACCTCGCTCGGGCGCACGGGCCCGTCCGGGTTGTCACCACGAACTACGACCACCACCTGACAACGGCGAGCCGAGAAGCCGGACTCGATCCCGACATCTTCCTCGGGCCGGCGCTGCCGGTCGGCCACGACTTCGAGGGACTCGTACACCTACACGGCGCCCTGGGGCAGGAAGCCCGGCGCCTCATCGTCACCGACACCGACTTCGGACACGCGTACCTGCGAGAAGCCTGGGCTGCCCGCTTCCTCGAGCAGATGTTCTCCAAGTTCGCAGTCGCCTTCATCGGCTACCGGCACGGCGACATCGTCATGCAGTACCTGGCGCGGTCGCTGGGCCGAGACGGCCGACGGTTCGTGTTCACCAACGATGGCGACCTTTCCGACTGGGAGTCGCTCGGCGTGACTCCGATCCCGTACGAACTCCGCGGCGAGGCAGGCAACTCGCACGAAGCCCTGCCAGAGAGCCTGGAGCGGTGGGCCGAGCTTCAGTCCAGAGGCAGCATCGAGCACCGGCTCCGGATCGCGGAGATCGTCGGCACCGAGCAGCCGACCACGGTTCCGGAGGAGGTCGACTACCTCAAGGACTGCCTCCGGGACCCCGAGCGCGTCCGGTACTTCGTGGAAGGCGCCCGCGGCCGCCACTGGCTCGGCTGGGTCGCCGGACAACCGGAGTTCGCCACCCTGTTCTCCGGGGCGGACTTCTCCGGCGTGCCACACGAGGTCACCACGACACTCAGATCTTGGGTCACTGAGCACTACATCGCGGCCGAGTCCGGGAGCGCGGCTGCCCTCCGGGTGATGCGCGGGAAGACCTGGTCCGACCCGACCTGGATGTCGATCACCCACTGCCTGTTGACGAGCGACGGCAGGGTCCCGGACTGGCAACTCCCCTGGCTTGTGCTTGCCCTCGACCAGGCTCCACCCGGCCGGACCGACCTGCTCGACATGATCTTGAACCAGGCCGGGTGGAGCGAGCGTCTCGATGTCGCCACGATGCTGTTCGAGCACCGCACGCGACCAGTTGTCACCTCAGGCATCGACTTCGGCGAAGAGAATGACCCGCCGTACTTCCAGGTCGACATCGTCGGTAACGAGACGTCACTGACCGAGGCGTGGGCCAAGGTCTTCATACCGGAGCTCGCGACGTACGCCGCGGAGCTTCTCGACCTCATAGTGAACCAACTGCGGGCCGCCTACCGCATGGCATGGGCGCTCTATCCAGGGTCCGAGGCCATCAGCTTCGGTCGGTCCGCGATCGAGCCGCACGACCAAGACGAATTTCGTGAGCCGTTCGACGTGCTCATCGACGCCGCCCGTGACTGCCTCGAGAGCCTTCTCGAAACCGATGCCTCTGAAGCCGTCCGATGGCTGGATCAGTGGACGTCAGCCGACCAAGGACTGTTCCGGCGGCTCGCCGTGCACGGCTACCGGCTCCGGAATGACCTTGCCTCCGACGAGAAGGTCGGGTGGGTGTGCGGCCAGGGCCTGCTCTACGACCTGGTCGCTCAGCACGAGGTGTTTCTCCTGCTCCAAGAGAACGTACCGTCCGCCGGCGAGGAGCAGGTTCGGGCGCTGCTTGAGCTGGTCAGTGCAGGACCTCCGGATGACGAACCCGACGACGACGACCACCACCACGACGGCCACGGCGGTGACGAAGGCGGTGACGAAGGCGGCGACGACGACGACGACGGCGACGACGGCGGCGACGACGGCGAGGACGGCGGTCGCTCTCAGTACCGCCGGTACAACCTGCTGGTCTGGCTCGCGCGGGCCGCACCGGACACCGCGCCGATCGCCGATGCCCTCCGGGAGGTTCAGGAAGCGAACCCGACGTACCAGCCCCGACCGCATCCGGACCTGAACATGTACATGGAGACGACCGCCGAGGCTGACGTCGAACCGTTCAGCGCCGAAGAGCTGCACGCCAAGATCGCCGACGACCCCCAGGCGGCGCTGACCGAGATCCGTTCCCACCACATCGACGACGACCGGTTCGGTCATCGCGGCCCCACCTGGCAGGGCGCCCTCAACGCGGTCCGGACGTGCGTCACCAAGTACCCCGACGACGGAACCCACCTCGCCACACATCTCGACGAGGGCGACCGCGACCTGCGCGTGACCATGATCAACGCCTGGAGCGACGCCGACCTCAACGACGACAAGGTCCACGCGGTCCTCGACGTCGCTCGAGGTTGGAAACCCGACCAGATCCGCAACGCGGCCGCACGCATGCTCGCCAACGGCGGCGACGGCAACCACCCCACCGCATGGCACCAGTACGACGACGCCCGAGAGCTCGCGACCAGCCTGTGGCCCCACGAGCAGGTGACCGGCAATATCGACGAGAGCACCGACCTGCACGCGGCTGCTATCAACCACCCGGCCGGGGACCTCGCCCAGTTCTGGACCAAAGCCATCGCCTTCGACTGGTCGATAGATCGCGAGAACTGGGCCGGCATCCCAGCCCCGCTGCGCCAGCACCTCGACACGATGCTCGTGGCCGAAGGCCGCAACGGCGTGTTCGCGCGCACCATCCTCGGCGGTCAACTGCACTTCTACTTCAGCGCCGAGCCGACATGGGCTGAGCAGAATCTGCTCCCGCTGTTCGACTGGGAAGACCGACCCGACGACGCGACCGCTGTCTGGCAAGGTTTCCTTGCTTGGGGCCGGCCGGACCAAGGTCTTCTGGACGCAGGCCTGCTCGGCTACTACCTCCAAACGTGCACCCGTACCGGCCAGCTCGGCCGCGAGCGCGCAACCGAACAGCTCGCCGCGCACCTTGCCTACATCGCGACGTCTTCCACAACCGACCCCGGCACTTGGCTGCCGCGGTTCATCAAGGAAGCGCCCGAGAAGCTGCGGGTGGCCTGGGCCCGGCGGGTCGGGGTCTTCCTGCGGCGGATGACCCCTGAACAGTCCGACGCGCAATGGGAGCGCTGGGTCAGGTCCTACTGGACTGGCCGCGCCTCGTCGGTTCCGCTGCCGTTCACCGACGCCGAAGCCTCGGGCACCGCCGACTGGGTCTTTGGACTCCCGACCCGCCGGTCCGAAGCGGTCGCGATCGTCGAGATGACCGCGGCCGGCCTCGACGTCCACGACCAACTGCTCTACCGGCTCAGCGACACCTCTCTCGAGTCGGACCCGACAACTTGGATGCGGTTCCTGCTTCATCTGCTGCGCGGAACCACAACGCCGTCGTGGTCGATCTGCCACTACCTCGCGAAGATCGTCGGAATGCTCAAAGCAGCCGACCCCGGCCTCGACATCTCCCACTTGATCAACCGAGCCATGGAGCTCGGCTGCACCGACGCTCCGAACTGGTAGAGGAGCGGCGCAGGGCCGCGCAGGGGGCCGCGCAGGGGCGGCACATATGCGGCGCGGACGCGGCGCCGCGGTGGCGCGGCGGCGCAGAGCCAATGCTGTGTCGGTGCCAGCCGCTACCTTCGCCTCGTGGGGGACGTGAGCAGCACCGACCAGTCGTCTCAACCTGAGGAGACGACGCCACCCCCGATGCGCGGCGACCTCTGGACCGCCCGCCGGCAGGGGTTGTACATGGTCCTGGCGTCCCAAGATCCGCTGATCGGCGGTTTGTACCGCCGCGCGGTCCACGGACTCAGCGAACGACCACTCCAACCAGACGTCCTGGTCGTCACCGCGCACGCCGTCCGAGAGCTCGTCAACCGGCTCCCCAGAGTCCTCGGCCAAGTGCCAGTCGACAACCAGTCCAAGAAGGGACGCGGGGAGTCAGCAGCTCGGGTAGCACTTGCGCGCGAGCTCGCTGCTGCCGGACTTAACCCGGCAGACTCCGAGGGCCTTCGGACGCCGGGCCCGGCCATCGGCCGAGCCACCAGCGTCTCCGCTCCCGCAGACCCGTCGGATCCGATCATCGAGCGCACAACATCCGACTCCTCCAACTCGCCTGCTCCGAACGCTCCGCTCACCGAGACCGTCGCCGTTCCGCGGAGCCTGCTCGAAGCCGTACTAGACCTCGCCGCGGTGCACCGGGAAGGGTCGTCGCGGGCGGTCAACGTTCGGGCCGCCCTCGTCGCGGATGCGGACGGGGTCGGCGGCGCCGACGCGACCGTCACCATGTTCAAAAGGGCGATCGACGACTTCGAGGAATGCCGACACCCCGGCTACCGCGACCTTCCCGTGCACTTCTTCCGCCCACCCGAGCACTACGTGGCGCAGTTCGAGGTGATCGAGCGGGTCCTCGAGAGCCGGCTCGGCAGGTTCCTCGATATCGTCGCCGACCTTCGGGTCCTCCTCGAACGCGCAAACCAGCAGCAGAACGGCGCCTGGGTCGCCCCCGACCCGGCCCTCGTCGACCAGGTCCTGCCCAGAATCGGCGACCCGCAGCACCGTCGCGTGTTCTTCAACGGCCTACGGAACCCCCTGTGGGTCCGGGCACTAGACGCACGCGGAGTGTTCGACGATCCGCCGACGCACGTCGTCACCGACGCCGGCCTCATGCCGTACATGCCGTGGCCCCAAGGCGACTACCTGTACACGGTCGCCTCCATCCAGCACGAGGCCATCGCGACCATCCTCAACAGGGTCATCACCGGTGGCACCGCCTGGAACGTCCGTGAGCTCCTGGTTCGGTGCGCTGCACAGATGCCTGGCGACGCCGCCGTCGCCCTGTCCGGCAAGATCGCCGCCGCCATCGACGACCGCCAGGTCGGCCCCCACATCGGCACAGAAGTCCTCGACGTCATCGAGCACCTGGTCACAGACGGCTATGCCAAGACAGCCAAGGTTCTCGTGCACAAGCTTCTCGAGCCCAAGCCAGCCGCCGACACCGGCTCAAGGTTCGCAAGGGTCACCGCCGGCATCGATACCGACTGGTACGCCGAGGCTCTCGAACGCGCCGTCACCGTGTACGACGGTGACCGCAACTTCTTCATCTGGCTCACGTGGTGGCTCGACCGACATCAGACCCACTCCGGTGCCCACGTCCCCGGAGAACGTGACCACACCACCCTGCGGCGGCCGTCGATCGGCGAGCATCCGCACAACCGTGGACACGACGACGTCGGCGAAGCGCTCATCGACACCGTCCGTGACCTCGCGATCGCCCGGATCCGCGAGCACGGCCCCGCAGACGTCGCCGACATCCTCCACCGCCCCTCCGCCCCGGTCCTCCGCCGGATCGAGCTGTACGCCCTCGCCCAGACCGTCCATGACCACCCCGACGTCGTCGCAGTCGCGTCCGACCGGCTCCTCGACCCGGAACTCAACGACGGGTACACCTACCTCCACGAGCTCAAGCAGCTCGCCGCAGCGGCTCTCCCAGTCGTCGACGACGACACCTACCGGGCGTGGGAACAGCCGATCCTGACCGGACCGACCATCAGTGACGCCACCCGCGAGCGGATCACGTCGCACTACGGAGCCGGCGACTCCGAAGCCGCCGTCGTCGAGTTCACCGAACGGTGGCAGCTGAGCCGCCTGGAGATCATCGACGCCGACGCGCTCCGCGGACCAGCCCGTGCGCTGAGGGAGCGTCTGCTCGCGAAGGAACGAGAGCGGTATAGCCCCGGCGACCAGACAGGCGACGAAGGCGAACCCGACCTCGCCGCGATGACACCCCGTGAGGTTCTAGACCTCCTCTCCATCAACCGTGACGACGTCCCGCCCGACTCGATCCAGAGGCGCGATCGACTCGCGCGTGCGCTCGAAGTCGACGTCACACGACGACCCCGCGCGTACACCCAGGTCGCCGACACGGCCCTCACCCTCCCCTCCGGCTACGTCCACCGGTACATCAGCGGCCTGCGCGAGCACGTCAGGGCAGTCAACGACGCCGTTAAGACCTCCCAGGCCGAGCAGGACAACCAAGCAGAGCCAGCCGGCCAAGAACAGGGGCCGACACGCGCCGTGGAGACCGTCGACATCGACTGGGACAGACTCCTCGACACCCTCCTGACCAGCCGAACGTGGCGCGAGGACAACCACACCGCCACCGACTTCGGAACCTGGCGATGGGTCCGGCAAGAGATCTGCTCGCTGCTCGAGTACGCGACCTCACCCGACCTCCCCGGTCACCTCCCCGGGCACCTGCGGCCGATCGCCGCCGCCATCGTCACCGAGATCGTGTCCGACACCGACCCGTCACCCGAGACCGAAGAACGGTACGGCGACGGATGGGACCCGTACACGTGCGCGCTGAACACCGTCCGGCCGACTGCCGTGCGAACCCTCCTGGGAATCGCACGAGCCGACACGACCGAACACCAACGAACCCACCCCGGCGACACCAACCGAACTTTGCTCGCAGACGCCGCAATCCAGACGGTCACCGGCCTCCTGACACCCGAACGCGACCACAGCCTCACCATCGCGGCGACCATCGGCGAACGCGCCGGCTGGCTCCTGTCCTGCAGCCGCGACTGGCTCAACCAGCACCAGACACAACTTCTCGCCCCGGACCCCTTCGGCGACACGTTCGTCACCACCGCCATCGCCCTGCACAATCCGCACCCCATGCTCATCGACTACTTGGCCCCCGCCATCGGCCGGATGCTCCAGCGAGCGACCGTCGGCGAGCACCTGACTAACGGCATCCGCGACGAGACCCCGCTCAAACTGATCGGGAACCACCTCGCCATCCTCAACGTATGGGGCCGAATCGACTACGACCACCCACTCCTGGCCCAGTTCTTCACCGACGCCCCCGTCGACGAACGCGCCGGAGTCCTCGGCGGCCTCGGATGGCAGTTCTTCCACGCAGACGCCCTCGACGACGACATCCGCGACCGCGCCGCAGCTCTCTGGGACCACCGGCTCGCCGCCGTACGCGCGGGCGAAACCGATGCCACGGAGCTCTCCGGGTTCGACTGGTGGATTCGCTGCGGGCACTTCGCCCGAGCGTGGTGGCTCCCGAGGCTTCGCGAACTCGCCCGGAACTACCAGTTTGAGGGACGCATCCACATCGGCGACGAACTCGAAGCGACGTCCGAAGAGAACCCCGAAGCTGCCATCGACGTCCTCGACGGCCTCCTTCGAGGCGCCCCCGACACCGTCCTCCACTACGGCCTACGCCAAGCCGCTCCGGTCGTCATCGCCCGCGCGCTCGAACACGGAACCGACGAGGCCGCCCAGACCGCCGACAACCTCATGAACTTCATCGCCCGCAACGGCGGCATCGACATCGAGAACGAAGTCGAAGAGCGTCGACAGCAAGAACGCCGCGCCCAAGAACAACGTCGCCAAGTGCCAGCTCCCGAGCAGGGCACTGTCGACGACACGGCCGGCGCCGACGACCCGTAGCAGCCAGCTGCGGCAGAACAACTGGCTCGTCGAGCCGAGCTGTGGGCGTTGCGCTCTAGCCTCAAACCGGCAACGCCGACCAAATGGAGAGCACGCATGCCGAACCTGCGGGCTCCAGAGGACGAAGCGTCGTGGGACGGTGGCCTGAAGTGGTCCGGGTCTGCGACAGCGACGACGGACGGTCATCGCGACCCCGGCAAGGCGATCGGGCCCCTCCACTGCTGCGGAATCCTGTTCGATAGGACCGGACTAGTCTGCTACAACCGGATCGCCGACGTCGTCCGCTGCGACCCACACGGCACCACGCGCGTTGACCCCTATGCGGATCCGGTCGCTGCTGGTCGTCCGAACGCGTCTATCCGCCGCCCATGTCCCGCAGAACCTGCGCAGCCCGGTTACCCAGCCAGCTTCGGGTCCAGCTCGGTGTACCGGTGCGCCCACGGCCGCGCCTGCTCGAGCTGGGCCGCCAGCCGCAGCAACAACCCGTCGGAGGCGAGGGGGCCGACGAGCTGGACGCCCAGCGGGAGGCCGGCGGCCGTCCAGTGCAGAGGCACGGAGATGGCGGGGCGGCCGGTGAGGTTGGCGAGCTGGGTGTAGGGCACCCAGCCGAGGTTGTCGGTGATGAGCTGGTCGAGGATGCCGGTCGCGTTGAGGAGCTTGCCGGCGCGCACCTTGGCGACGACGCGCGAGGCGCGCTGGAGCAGGGGCGGGGTGTCGACGGAGCCGACCTCGAGCGGTGGCTTGGCCAGCGTCGGGGTGAGCAGCAGGTCGTAGCGCTGGTGGAAGTCCTCGAGCGCGTGGATGTGGGTGCTGATGTTCTCCAGCGCTGCGAAGAGCGCACCGACACCGGCGGCACGGCCGATCTCGGCGACCGCCAGGGAGTCGGCGGCGAAGGCGCTGTCGGGGGCGCCGAGGCGGGCCTTGATGCCGGAGATCTGGCCGTGGAGCTGGGCGAACCAGATCGTGAGGAAGTCGCGGGCCAGGGCCGCGTCGTCGTGCGGCGGCGCAACGGCCTCGACCTCGTGGCCGAGATCGGTGAGCAGGGCGGCGGCGCTCTCGACCGCGGCGACCGCCTCGGGGTCCGGGTCGGGATTGATGGCCGAGGCGGTGGTGAAGCCGATGCGCAGGCGCTCGGGCGCCTGGCCGAGCGAGGCGAGGAAGGAGGGCGGGTTGCCGGCGACGTACGCCGCGTAGCGGGTCGGTGCCCCGGCGACCGCGTCGAGCAGCGCGGCGCTGTCGCGGACGGTGCGCGAGACTACGCCCTGGGTGGCCAGGCCGAACATCGACTCGCTCGTCTGCGGCCCGTACGGCGTGAACCCGCGGCTGACCTTGAGACCGACCAGGCCGTTGCAGGCTGCCGGGATGCGGATCGAGCCTCCCCCGTCGTTGGCGCCCGCGGCGGGCACGATGCCCGCGGCGACGGCGGCACCCGAGCCGCCGGAGGAGCCGCCCGGGGTGTGGGCCAGGTTCCACGGGTTGCGCGCGCGCCCGAGCAGGTCGTCCTCGGTGATCCCCTTGGCCCCGAACTCCGGCGTGTTGGTCTTGCCGAAGACGACCAGCCCGGCGTCGAGGAAGCGCTCCGTGACCAGCGCGTGCTCCTCGGCCACGTCGTTCGCCAGCGCGCGGGAGCCGTTGGTGGTCGGGAAGCCGGCGTACTCCTGGGCGAGGTCCTTGACCAGGAACGGGACGCCGGCGAACGGTCCCGTCAGCGGCTCGGCCGCCCGGGCGTCCGCGACGTCGTCCAGCCGCCGGACGATCGCGTTGATCTGCGGGTTGACCTGGTCGGCGCGCTGCCGGGCCAGGGCCAGCAGCTCGGCCGGGGTGACCTCCTTGTCGGCGACCAGGGCCGCGAGCTCGGTGGCGTCGGAGGTCAGGTACTCGTCGAGGTGCACGGGGCGAGTGTAGGAGCGGCCAGCACCCCGCGAACGGGGAACGGCTAGCGTTCGCGGCGTGACCGACCACGCCGAGCTGACCCCGGGCGACCGGGTCGCGCTGCTGGTGCCGGGGTCGCTGACCTACCTGGACGCCGTGCTCTCGCTGCTCGCCCGCGGCGTGGTCCCGATCCCGCTCGACCCCCGGCTGACCGCGTACGAGCGCGAGCGGATCCTGACCGGCCTCGACCCGACCCTGGTCGTCGAGGCCGAGGACGAGCTCGCGGCGCTGGCCGGTGAGACCGGACTCCCCCGCGCCCGCCCCATGCACGTCACCAGCGGCACGACGGGCACCCCCAAGGGCGTGTGGAGCGGGGTCCTCGACCCGGCCGACGCGGTGGCCCTGGTCGAGGAGGAGCGGGCGCTGTGGGGCTTCGAGGCCGACGACGTGAACCTGGTGCTCAGCCCGCTCTACCACTCCGCGCCGCTCCGCTTCGCCAGCGGTACGGCGCTCGCGGGCGGCCGCGTCGTCGTCCCCGGACCGTTCGAGCCGGCGCTGGTGACCGAGGCGATCGAGCGCGAGCGACCGACGACGATGTTCTGCGTGCCGGCCCACCTGCAGCGGCTGTTCGCGCACTGGGACCGGCACGGCTGGCCCGACCTCACCAGCTTCCGGCTGGTCGCCCACGCCGGCGCCCCGTGCCCGCCCGCGCTGAAGCAGCGGCTGATCGAGGCGTTCCCGGCCGGCTCGACGTGGGAGTTCTACGGCTCCACCGAGGGCCAGTTCACCGCGTGCCCCAGCGAGGAGTGGCTCGAGCGCCCGGGCACCGTCGGTCGCGCCCGGCCCGGGCGGCGGCTCTCGGTCGACCCCGACGGCACCATCTGGTGCGCCGTGCCGCCGTACGCGCGGTTCGAGTACTACGGCGACCCGGAGAAGACCGCCGCGGCGTGGCAAGGCGACGAGTTCACGGTGCGCGACGTCGGCCGCCTCGACCACGACGGCTACCTCTACCTCGACGGCCGCCGGCACGACCTGATCATCAGCGGCGGCGTGAACGTCTACCCGCTCGAGGTCGAGAACGCCCTGCGCGAGCACCCGGGCGTCGCCGACATCGCGGTCTACGGCGTCCCCGACGAGCGCTGGGGGCAGCGGGTCTGCGCCGCGGTGGTCGGCACCGCGACCGCCGCCGACCTCGACGCGTTCGCGCGCGAGCGGCTGGCGCCGCCCAAGCGCCCCAAGGAGTACCACCACCTCGACGACCTGCCGCGCACGCTGACCGGCAAGGTGCGCCGGGATCAGCTGGCCGGCACGACCGTGACGACGTTCGAGTAGACCTCCGACACCGACGTGCCCTTGGCCATCTGGAGCCGGAACTCGTAGGTGTCCCCGTCGATCAGCCCCTCGGCCTTCCAGCTCGGGCCGGGGACCCCCAGCGGCAGCCGCTGCCACTCCTCGCCGCGGGTGGTGTCGCGGCGCCAGACGTACGCCGTCCACCCGCCCGGCGGGGCCTCCCAGCGCAGCTGCGCCGCCCCGGCGCGCGGCCGGGCGGTCAGCACGGCCGGCTCGACCGGCACCGGCGGGACGTCCGGGAGCGGGCGCGGGTACGGCGACCCGATCCCCAGCCCGGCCAGCGCGTCGGCGACCGCCGCGGCGATCTTCACCTCGCCGCTCGCGGAGGGATGCACCGGGTCGTAGGTGTCCACGTCCCGCCTGAAGTCCGCGGGTGCGTCGGCGACCACGACCCGGGAGCGCTCGGTGCCGAGTCGGTCGGCGAGCCCGCGCAGCCCGGCGTCGTACGCCGGGACCGCGGCGTACCAGGTCTGGGGCAGCTCGCCCAGGACGACGTCGACGTCGGGATCGGCCGCCTGCGCCTGCTCGACGAAGTCGCGCGCGCGGTCGAGCAGCCGGGAGGCCGGCACGCCGCCCCAGACGGCGTCGTTGACGCCCAGCAGCTCGACGACGACGTCGGGGTGGAAGACGTCGACCAGCTGGGCGATCGTCCAGTCGGTGTCCACGAAGGACTTGCCCCAGCGGGCGGCGTGGTCGCGGTCGAAGTCCGGGTCCGCGTAGTGCAGGCTGGCCGGTCCCGGCGGCGGCCCCGCCATGGTCTGGTCGGGTCCGACGAGGTCCACGCCGGCGTCCCGCAGGTGCTCCCACAGCCGGTACCGCCACGTCCAGTCCCCCGCCGAGCCCTGCGTCACCGAGTCGCCGACCAGCAGGATCCGCACCGGGCGCTCCGCCCGGTCCGGCCCGTCCGAGCACGCGGACAGCCCGCCGAGCAGGAGCACCAGGCAGAGCGCCCGGGCGATCACCCCGCGAATCGCCGGCGGTACTGCTGCGGGCTCAGCCCGCGCACCCGGGCGAAGTGGTGGCGCAGCGTGGCCGCGTTGCCGAACCCGACCTCGTCGGCGATCCAGTCGATCGAGTGGTCGGTGCGTTCGAGCAGCTCCTCGGCGGCCTGCACCCGCTGCCGGGTCACCCAGGAGTGCGGGGTGGTGCCGGTCTCGGCGCGGAACCGGCGCGCGAAGGTGCGCTCGGACATGTGGCTGCGGCGCGCCAGCGACTCGACGCTGAGGTCGTCGGCGAGGTTCTCGACGATCCACTGGAGCAGCGGGCCGAGCGTCTCGGCGTCGCAGTCCGGGACGGCCCGGGCGATGAACTGCGCCTGGCCGCCGTCGCGGTGCGGCGGCACCACGATCCGGCGCGCGGTCGCCGCGGCGACCTTGGCGCCGAACTGCTCGCGCATCAGGTGCAGCGACGCGTCGATGCCCGCGGCCGAGCCGGCGCCGGTGATGACGGACCCGTCGTGGCAGTAGAGGACGTCGGGACGGACCCGTGCCTCGGGGTACCGCTCGGCGAGCAGGTCGGTGTAGCGCCAGTGCGTGGTGCACTCGCGGCCGTCGAGGAGGCCGGCGGCGCCGAGCTCGAAGACACCGGAGCAGTGCGCGTAGATGATCGCGCCGCGGTCGTACGCCGACCGCACGGCGTCCAGCACGGCGGGGTCGTGCCGCAGGAAGTCGTACTTCGGGCTCAGGCAGACCAGGTCGGCGTCCGCGGTCGCGTCGAGCCCGCGCTCGACGTACAGGTCGTAGTCCGACCGTCCGGGCACCCGGCCGGGACGCGGCGTGCACACCTGGAAGTCGAAGACCGGCGTGCCGTCCTCCGGGTGCTCCGGCTCCCCCCACACCTCGACGAGCGAGCCGAGCCCGAAGGGCTCCGCGCCGTCCTGCACCACCACCGCCACCTTCTGCACGGGGCCAGCCTGCCGCATCCGTGGCAGGAAATCAACGGAAGGTGTCATTCCTGCCACTCGTGGCGGGATCGCGGTGGGCGCAGGATTGCTGCCATGACCTACCTGATGATCCTCCTGCTGGCCGCGGTGGCGCTGAGCGCGCTCACCATCCGCCTCGTCGCCCGGGACGGCCGGGGGCCCCAGCGCCCGCCGGTCTCGCACTTCGTGGACACCCGCTTCGTGTCGCCCCTGTCCCGCTAGACGGTATGGAGTGACCGGCTCGTCGTGAGCTGGTTGCGGGCCGGGGCCTCACTCACAAGATTCGTGGGTTACCGAGCAGGGGCCGCCTGCTCGGCCTATCCGACAATTGTGGGAGACCCCGGGTGTTTACCGAGCGTACGAGTGTCGGGCTCGACGTGCACGCACGATCGGTCGCGGCAGCAGCGATCGATGGCGTGACCGGCGAGCTGGTGCAGGCACGATTGACCACGTCCTTTGAGCACATCGAGTCCTGGATCAGGGACCTGGCCGGGCCGGTGGCGGTGGCCTACGAGGCCGGTCCCACCGGCTTCGGGCTGTACCGGCATCTGAGCGCTGCGGGGTTCCGCTGCGAAGTCGTCGCGCCCAGCAAGCTGCCCAAGCCGGCCGGTGACCGGGTCAAGACCGATGCCAAGGACGCCATCCACCTGGCGCGGTTGCTGCGCCTGGACGAGGTGACCTCGGTGGCGATCCCCACGGTCGAGCGAGAGGCCGCCCGTGACCTGGTCCGCGCCCGGGAGGACTGCCGCGCTGACCTGATGCGGGCCCGGCACCGACTGTCCAAGCTGCTGCTGCGCTACGGGATCGTCTACTACGGCGGCAATGCGTGGACCGGCAAGCACGACATCTGGCTGCGCCGCGAAGCACTGCCACAGCTGACCACACGCGCGACTCGGCTGACTTTCGACGCCGACTACGACGCTGTGCTGACCCGCAAGGCCCAGCGCGATCGTCTGGACGCCGCGATCGACGAGCTCGCCGCCGAATCCGAGTTCACCGCGGTAGTCCGCCGGCTGGGGTGCTTGCGCGGGATCGGCACCCTGACCGGACTGGCACTCGCGGTCGAGGTCGGCGACTGGCATCGCTTCAACGGCCGCACGATCGGATCGTTCGTCGGCCTAGTGCCCACCGAACACTCCTCAGGAGGTTCGCGCAGCCAGGGACCGATCACCAAGACCGGCAACCGTCACTTGCGGCGTCTCCTGGTCGAGGCAGCCTGGCACCACCGGCCCGCCTACCGAGTCGGGAAGACCATGCGCGACCGCTGGGACCTGGCACCCGCGGCCGCGCGTGCCCGCGGCGACGAGGGGAACCGGCGACTCCACGCTCGCTGGTTGACGTTCACCGACCGCAAGAAGAAACCCACCGTCGCCGACGTCGCCATCGCCCGCGAGCTCGCCGGCTGGTGCTGGTCCCTGGCCGTGCTCGAATAGCCACCGACCTCCCAGATCTGCTTCGTCGACCGACACCGAGGTGGCAGCGCGAGGAGCGGACCCGCGCCCGTTCTATGAGCAGCCCGTCACGGGCAACGCTCGTCCCTAGACAAGCGGACCCGCTCCAGCCGAAACACCGTCCTGCGGTACCCAACCCGCGAATATCAGAATGACCGCGCGTCGCCAACGACACGCTCGCCACGGCCCCATCGACGAGCACGAGGCGCCCGCCCCGAGTACTCGGGACGGGCGCCTCACTCTGCCCATTGACAGGCCGGAACTACATATCAGAACGCCGACGACCCGCCCGGATGCTCCGGGCGGGTCGTCGGGTGAAGCGGTTCAGCTGCTCAGCGGCTGCTCAGCGGGTCAGTTGCCCCCACCCGTCAGCTTCTCGCGAAGGGCCTGGAGCGCCTCGTCGGACGCCAGCGAGCCGCCGGTGGAGGCCTCGGCCTCGTCCGAACCCCCGCTGGAGTACGAGGTGGCCTCGCCGGCCTCGACCTCGGCCTTGGCGGCCTCGGCCTGCTGCTTGACGTGGGCCTCCCAGCGGGCGTGCGCCTTGGCGTACTGGTCCTCCCAGATCGCGCGCTGCTCGTCGAAGCCCTCGAGCCACTCGCCGGTCTCCGGGTCGAAGCCCTCGGGGTAGACGTAGTTGCCCTGCTCGTCGTAGGTGGCCGTCATGCCGTACAGCGTCGGGTCGAAGTCCTCGACGTCCGTGGCGGCGGTGGTCTCGTTGGCCTGCTTGAGCGACAGCGAGATCCGGCGACGCTCGAGGTCGATGTCGATGATCTTGACCATGACGTCGTCGTTGACCTGGACGACCTGCTCGGGGATCTCGACGTGACGCTCGGCGAGCTCGGAGATGTGCACCAGGCCCTCGATGCCCTCCTCGACACGGACGAACGCACCGAACGGCACCAGCTTGGTGACCTTGCCCGGGACGATCTGACCGATCTGGTGGGTGCGGGCGAAGTGCTGCCACGGGTCCTCCTGCGTCGCCTTCAGCGACAGGGAGACCCGCTCGCGGTCCATGTCCACGTCGAGGACCTCGACGGTGACCTCGTCACCGACGGCGACGACCTCGGACGGGTGGTCGATGTGCTTCCAGGACAGCTCGGAGACGTGGACGAGACCGTCGACGCCGCCGAGGTCCACGAACGCACCGAAGTTGACGATCGAGGAGACGACGCCCTTGCGGATCTGGCCCTTCTGGAGCTGGGTCAGGAAGCCGTGGCGCACCTCGGACTGGGTCTGCTCGAGCCACGCACGACGCGACAGGACCACGTTGTTGCGGTTCTTGTCGAGCTCGATGATCTTCGCCTCGAGCGTCTGGCCGACGTACGGCTGCAGGTCGCGGACGCGGCGCATCTCGACGAGGGAGGCCGGCAGGAAGCCGCGCAGGCCGATGTCGAGGATCAGGCCGCCCTTGACGACCTCGATGACGGTGCCCTCGACGACGCCGTCCTCCTCCTTGACCTGCTCGATCGTGCCCCAGGCGCGCTCGTACTGGGCGCGCTTCTTGGACAGGATCAGGCGGCCTTCCTTGTCCTCCTTCTGGAGGACCAGGGCCTCGACCTTGTCGCCGACCTCGACGACCTCGTTGGGGTCGACGTCGTGCTTGATCGACAGCTCGCGCGAGGGGATGACGCCCTCGGTCTTGTAGCCGATGTCGAGCAGGACCTCGTCCCGGTCGACCTTGACGATGGTGCCATCCACGATGTCACCGTCGTTGAAGTACTTGATGGTCGCGTCGATCGCGGCGAGGAAGTCCTCTTCGGAACCGATGTCGTTGACCGCCACCTGGGGCGCGTCGTAATCGGGAAGAGTCGAGATGGTGCTCGTCATAAGGGAGGTGTGTCCTTGGATGGATGATGTCGTGCGGGCACGTCGAAGATCCGGTTTCACCGATCGGAGAGGATGGGCGAGCGAGGCTCCGCTCTGTCTGGGAGCCAGGCAGACCTCCGGCGCAACCTAGAGCCTACGCGGGGCCCGGGAGATCCGTCCAACCGACGCAGCGTCACCCGGGACGCACCCGCGAGCTACGCTCACCGGTTGTGGAGAACCATCCTCCGGTGCGGGTCGAGCGCCGGCCGGTCACCGAGGAGGAATCCCGACGGGCGAACGGCCCGGACTGGGACCGGTACGCCGACGAGTACCAGGCGACGCACGGGGAGTTCCTCGGTGACACGGGCTTCGTGTGGGGACCCGAGGGCTTCACCGAGGCCGAGGCGGGCATCCTCGGCGACGTCGCCGGCAAGGACGTCCTCGAGGTGGGCTCGGGCGCGGGCCAGTGCTCGCGCTGGGTCCGCACCCGGGGCGGTCGCGCGTACGGCCTCGACCT
Organism: Nocardioides aquiterrae; assembly: GCF_039526625.1. Lineage (NCBI taxonomy): Bacteria > Bacillati > Actinomycetota > Actinomycetes > Propionibacteriales > Nocardioidaceae > Nocardioides > Nocardioides aquiterrae. The sequence continues at coordinate 102,082 of NZ_BAAAJE010000011.1, read as the reverse complement.
GTCCCTGCGCCAGCTCCAGCACTCGCGGCGGATCGACCTCGAGACCGGCGTCGCCGTGCCGTCGGTGCTCGGCACCGCGACCCAGCTGCCGTTCGCGGACGACAGCTTCGACGTGGTGTTCTCCTCGTTCGGCGCGCTGCAGTTCGTCAGCGACATCGCCGACGCGGTCGCCGAGACCGCCCGGGTGCTGCGGACGGGGGGCCGCTACGCGTTCTCGATCACCCATCCCACCCGCTGGATGTTCCCCGACGACCCGGGCGAGGCGGGCCTGGTGGCGAGCCAGTCCTACTGGGACCGCACGCCGTACGTCGAGATCGACGACGCCACAGGTGTGGTGTCGTACGTCGAGCACCACCGCACCCTCGGCGACTGGGTCGCGCTGCTCGCGGGCGCCGGGTTCGTGATCACCGACCTGCTCGAGCCGGAGTGGCCCGAGCACCACGACCGGGTCTGGGGCGGCTGGTCGGGCACCCGGGGGCGCTACACCCCCGGGACCGCGATCTTCGGCGCCCGGCTCGGCTGAGGCCCGTCCGTGATCAGGCCCGGGATCAGGCGCTGACGGTCGCCGGCTCCCGAGGCGCGCCCTGGTCGTCGCCGCCACCGCCGCCGGTGCGGCGCGCGCTCAGCAGCAGCAGGATCCCGGCCAGGAGGCACAGGCCGCCGCCCGCGAAGCCGACGATCGGCATCCACACCGTCACCGTGCTGAGCAGCTGCATGTTCGCCTTGGCGTCGTCCTTGAACTGCTGGAGCTGGTCGTCGGTGAACCCGATCTTCAGGTCCAGGACCTGGGTGCCGTCGTCGAGGTAGCGCTGCTGGTCCTGGGTCTGCTGCTGGATCGCGCCGGTCTTGGGCTCCACGTAGATCTCGACGTGGTTGTCGTAGGTGCCGTTGATGCCCTCGGCGATCTCGATCGGGGCGTCCGCGATGTCGATCGTGTACACGTAGGTGTCGATGCCCAGGACGCTCTCGGTGCGGTCGTAGACGGCCGGGACCGCCTTGCCCACGGTGCCGTCCCAGTACATGTAGTCGGTCTTCGTCGCGTCGAAGGGCCACTTGTTGACCAGGCCCTCGTGCGGGAGGGAGCCCTCGGGCAGGCCCGCGTAGTCCGGCACCGCGAGGGCCGACACCCGGTCCGTGGCGAACACGTCCGTGGAGGCGCTCACCAGCCGCGGGTCGTCCCCGTTCACGCAGTCCGGGGCGTTGTCGACGTCGATCACCACGCAGGTGGTCTGGACGAAGACGACCGTGTGGTCGTCGGAGGCCTTGGAGTCGGCCTGGGTGATGCTCTGGACCTTGACCGGGTTCTCGTTCAGCTCACCGGTCGCCGGGTCGAGCTTCTTCACCGTGCCGTCCAGGTGGGTGACCTGGTTGACGTCCAGCGGGGTCTTCTTGACCACGCCGGGCGCCCAGGCCGTGGCCAGGACGCCTGCTACGAGCAGGAACGCGCCGAGCCCGAGCAGCACCAGACCGAACCACTTACGCTTCACAGCGACCCCTCCCAGGATGTGATGGGCCGCACGTTAGCAGTACTCGCGGGTAGGTACCGGCGTTCCGTGACAGCGTGACCGAATATTGGCCTGCGTCGTATGGCACACTCCCCGCGTGCCGCGCCGACCCGACCGATTCCTGCTGGCCGGCGGCCTCCTGATCCTCCTCCAGCTCGGCTTCCGGGCCTGGGCGCTCTGGGGTTCGTGGTTCTACTTCGACGACCTCGCCTTCATGTCCCGGGCGATGAACCAGCCGTTCGACTGGGCCTACCTGACCGAGTCGTACGGCGGCCACCTGATGCCCGCGGGCTTCGCGCTCGCGTGGGTCCTGACGAAGTGGTGGGTGTACGACTGGGCGCCCTGGGCGATCACCCTGCTGCTGCTCCAGCTGGTCGCGAGCATCGGCATGTTCCGGCTGCTGGTCGCGATGTTCGGACGGCGTGCGTTCGTGCTCGTGCTGCTCGCGGGCTACCTGGCGTGGGTCTTCACGCTCCCGGCCGGCACCTGGTGGGCGGCCGGCATCAACCAGGTGCCGCTGCAGATCGCGCTGGCGTTCGGGCTCACCGCGTTCCTCGCGTACCTGCGCACGAAGCGTCGCCGGCACCTCCTCGTGTCCCTGGCCTGGGTCGGCTTCGGGCTGCTCTTCTACGAGAAGACCGTGGTCGTGCTCGGCATCTACGGCCTGGTCGCGCTCTGCTGGTTCAGCGCCGGCAAGACGCCGCAGCGGCTGCGCCGGCTGTGGGACGAGTACCGGCTCGCGGTCGTCGCGGCCGCGGTCTGCGGCGGTGCCTACCTCGCGGTGTACGCGGCGTACGGCCTCAACTTCTCGCCGGGCGAGACCGCCGACGTCCCGTGGGGCCCGATCGCCTGGAACCTGGTCGCCGTCGCGATGCTCCCGGCGGTGGCCGGCGGCCCGCTCGGCTGGGAGCCGATCACCGGGGGCGCGTTCGCGAACCCGTCCGACGTCGTCATGCTGCTGTCCTGGGCGGCCGTCGGCGCGCTCGTGCTCTACGCCTGGCGCAGTCGCACGATCAGCAAGCGGGCCTGGGCCCTGGTCGCCTTCACCACTCTCGGCAACGTCGCGCTCCTGGCCTCCGCGCGCGCGGGGGTGGTCGGCCCGGACATCGCCCGTGAGTACCGGTACCAGACCGAGGCCGCCGCGGTCGTCGTGCTCGCGATCGGCCTGGCGTTCCTGCCGCTGCGCGGCGCGCGCGAGGAGAACGCCGTCCGCGCGGACGCCCCCGAGGGCTATGAGGACCGGCGCCTGATCGCCGCGGCGACGGTCGTGGTCGTCGCGCTCAGCGCCGTGTCGAGCGTGCGCTGGGTCGACCTGTGGCAGGACCGCAACCCCACCCACGCCTACATCGACGACGTCGAGGCGAGCCTCACCGCCGCCGACGCTCCGGTGCCGCTCGTGGACGCCGGCGTGCCGCAGACCCTGCTGTGGTCGTTCCGCTACCCGGAGAACACCTACAGCCACCTGTTCGAGCCGTGGGCCGCGCACATGGCGTTCCCGCGCGACACGGTCGACGACCTGTTCGTGTTCGACGACGACGGCGAGCTCGCCCAGGTCCGGCTCGACCCGGCCCGCGCGATGGAGCGCCCGAAGGGCGCCGACCGCCGGTGCCCGGTGCCGCTCGAGGGCGGGATCGTGCGGATCCCGCTCGACGGCCCGGTGATCGGCGGCGGCTGGTGGATCGCGCTGGACTACCGCAGCCCCGTCGACACCGGCTTCCGGCTGGTCGCCGGCGACGAGGCGCACGAGGTCGACGTACCGGCGGGCCGGCACACGGCGTGGTTCCAGGCCGCCGGGACCTTCGACGAGGTCGTGATCAACTCCTTCCCGGACGACACCGGCCTCTGCGTGACGGACCTGGTGCTCGGGTCGCCGGAGCCGACGCCGTCCGAGCCGGGCTCGTGAGCCGCGAGCGTCGGGTCCTGGTCGCCGCGCTCGCGCTGATCGCGGTGCACGCCGCCTACCGGGCCTGGGCGACGTACGGCGGCTGGTTCCACATCGACGACTTCAACTTCATCTCGCGGATGTTCCACGAGGGCCTCTCCCCCGCCGTCGCCGCGCGGTCGTACTACGGCCACGTGATGCCGGCCGCGATGTACCTGTCCTGGCTCAACCAGGCGCTCGCGCCGTGGAACTTCTGGGTGCCCGCCACCGAGCTGGTGGCCCTCCAGGTCCTCTGCGACCTCGGCCTGCTCTACCTGCTGCGCGTCATGTTCGGCCTGCGGCCCGGGATCCTGCCGCCGCTGGCCCTGTTCCTCGCCTCGGTGATCTCGCTCGAGGGCTCGATCTGGTGGGCCGCCGCCGTCAACCTGCTGCCGCTGCAGGCCGCGCTGTTCTTCGGGCTGGCCGCGCACGTGACCTACCTGCGCACCCGGCGGCTGCGCCACGCGGTCGCCGCGAACGCGTGGATCGCGGCCGGCATCGCGTTCAACGAGAAGACCGCCCTCGTGTACGGCGTTCTCGGCATCGTCACGCTCTGCTACTTCGCCACCGGCCGGTCGCCGGCCGAGCGGGTGCGGACGGCGGTCCGCGGCCGGTGGCCCGCGCTCGCGCTGTACGTCGTGACCGGCGCGGCGTACGTCGCCCTCTACCTCAGCGTCGGCCGGGACTTCCGGGCCTCGAAGCCGCGCGGCTACCCGGTGCTCGACACGATCAGCAGGATGGTCCTCGACACCTACGTCCCGGGACTGCTCGGCGGCCCGGTGCGCTGGTGGCGGGTCCCGGAGCAGCCGTTCTCGTTCGCCCTGCCCGGCGACGCCCTCACCCTGCTCGCCCTCGCGCTGCTGGCGATGCTGCTGTGGGAGATCCGCAAGCACCGGCGCCGCGCCCTGCGGGCACTCTGGATCCCGGCGTACTTCCTGGTCGTCGACGTCGTCCTGGTGCTGGTGACCCGGGCCAGCGTCTCGGGTCCCCTGGTCGGGCTGGACTACCGGTTCCAGGGCGAGCTGGCCGCCGCCTCCGCGATCGCCCTGGCGTGCATGACGATGCCGGTGCTCGGCGCCGCCGAGTCGTCCGAGCGGCGCTCCGCGAGCGAGCTGCTCGACCACCCCCGGCGGGTCGCGGTCGCGACCGGCGCCATGGTCGCCGTCGCCGCCTGGTCGACGTACGGCTACCTGACCTACTGGCACGCCGACGACGGCTCGAAGCGCTGGTTCGCCACGCTCCTGCCGCAGGTGCGGGCCGCGACCACGCCGATCCCGGCGGTGGACCGGGTGGTGCCGTACTCGGTGACGAACGGCGTGCGCTACCCGGAGAACCTGCAGAGCCGGGTGCTCGCCGGGGAGGACGCGCTGGCGTTCACGGAGGTGGCGACCGACCGGATCGACATCGTCGACGACGACGGGCGGATCGGCCCCGCGGCCGTGACCCCCGTGCGGTCCAACGCGGACGGCCCGCACGGCCGGTGCGGCTGGAAGGTGCAGGAGGCGCCGGTCACCATCCCGCTGGACGGCCCGGTCGCGTTCGACGGCTGGTGGGTGCGGATCGGCTACCTCAGCAGCGGCGACAGCCCGGTGCGCGTCAGCGCCGGCAGCGCCACCCGGGACACGACCGTTCGCGCCGGCGTCCACGCGCTGTACCTCGCCGGCGGGCCGCAGTTCGACTCGGTCACGATCGGGGGCCTGGTCGACGGCGTGACGTTGTGCACCGATGATGTGACCGTGGGGCGCGCCGTTCCCGCCAGCGCGCTCGAGGAGAAGCAGCAGTGACGACCACCCCCGTGACCACCACTCCCGTGACGGAGTTCCGGGACCGGACGTTCTCCGCGCTGAACGCGGCGCGCGCGATCGGCGCGATCATGGTGGTGCTCACGCACTCGGCGTTCAACACCGGGCAGATCAACCACGGCTGGGTCGGCGCCGTGCTCGCCCGCCTCGACTTCGGGGTCACGATCTTCTTCGTGCTCTCCGGCTTCCTGCTGAGCAGGCCGTGGTTCCTGACCGCGGCGCTCGGCCGGCCGGCGCCCTCGACGCAGCACTACCTGTGGAAGCGCGCGCTGCGGATCCTGCCGTTGTACTGGATCGTGGTCGTCCTCGCGCTCACCCTCGATCCGGCGAACGAGGACATGGGCTGGCCGGACTGGCTCGCGAACCTCACCTTCACCCAGCTGTACCGGCCGGACCTGCTGCCCAGCTCGCTGACCCAGATGTGGAGCCTGTGCACCGAGGTCGCGTTCTACCTCCTGCTGCCGCTGCTGTCCTGGTTCCTGACCTGGCGACCGCGCCGGGCCACGCACGAACTGCACCTGCCGACCGTGCTCGGCCGGTCGGCGGTCCTCTTCGCCCTCGGCGTGGCCTGGCAGGCCGCCGTCGCCCAGATCCCCGGCAACGAGGGCCACTACGCCCAGTGGCTGCCCGGCTACCTGCCCTGGTTCCTCGTCGGCGTCTGCTTCGCCGCGGTCTCGGCCAGCCTCGCGGTCGACCCGCGCGACCACCCCCTGGAGCGGCTCGGCCACGACCTGGTCGGCTGCTGGATCCTCGCGACCGCCGTCTTCGCGATCGCCGCGTCGCCGCTCGCCGGGCCCCGCACGCTGCTGACCCCCGGCGGCTGGGAGGCCGGCCCGAAGGTCGTCCTGTACGCCGTGGCCGGGGCCCTCTACCTGCTGCCGCTGATGTTCGGCCCCGAGCGCCAGGGTTGGCTCCGCACCCAGCTCAGCGGCCCGGTGCTGTTCTGGCTCGGCGAGATCTCCTACGGCATCTTCGCGATCCACATGCTGGTGCTCAACGGCGTGTTCCGCTGGCTCGACCTGGAGTACTTCACGGGCCGGTTCGTGACCGTCGCCGGGCTGACGCTGGCCATCACGATCGCGCTCGCGTCCATGTCGTACTACGGCTACGAGCGCCGCGTCATGCGCCTCAAGAACGTCCGCTTCTTCAGCCGGATGGACCGCGAGTCCCGGGTCACGGACACCGCCTCGGTCCGCTGACTCGGGCGCTCCCGACCGTGCCCCGCACATCGGCATGGCCGTGCGTCCTCCCAATGACGTCATACGGACGGTGCAAGGGGACACACTGTCCGTATGACGTCCCCGGGCGCGCCTACTCCCGCGAGCGCCGGGCCGCCAGCGCCGCCACGACGAGGCACACCGCGGCGAGCAGCCACGCCTGGCTCCAGGTGACCGCCCAGGACTGGCGGGCGAACCGGTCGGCGGTGAGCGCGAGCGCACCGGTGACCAGCGCGCCGCCGGCCAGCCACGGCCAGGCCGGGAACCGGCGGAGCGCGAGGCCGAGCACGACCGCGGCGGCGGTCCCGGCCAGGCCCCACCAGCCGGCGAGGAGCGATCCGGCGCCGAGGACGACGAGCAGGTCCGGCACACCCGGGCGACCGGAGACCAGCGGCGGTGGCTCGACGGCGTCGCGCGTACGCCGTCGCGGCCAGGCGGCGACCGCCACCACGGCCAGCGCCAGCACCAGGCCGGCCACGAACAGCACCGTGAAGGGCAGCGCCGGGCGATAGCTCAGCGAGACCGTCCCCGCCTCGCCGGCGGGGACCCGCCAGCCCTGCTTCCAGCCGTCCATCCGCACCGGGGTGAGCCGCTGGCCGCCGAGCGTCGCCTGCCAGCCGCCGTTGACGTTCTGCGGCAGCGTCAGCACCGACGCCCGCGGCCGCGCCGGCAGGTCGACGGACCGCGGCGCCCCGGTCCCGGTGCGCGCGACGTCGACCGGCGCCGGCGACCGGGTCGGGACGTTCTCGTGGGCGAGCGTGGCCGAGTCGAACCGGAACAGCGGGTTCGGCAGCGCCAGCAGCGAGGTCGCCTGCTGGGTCAGCAGGATGTCGGCCGAGCCGCAGATGTGCAGCGGCACCGTGGCACCGCGGATCAGGTCCCGGGTGCTGGCGCGCAGCGAGGTGTCGCGCAGCTGGCCCGCGACGGTGATCTGCGGGCCGGTGCCGCACGGGAACCGGCGCTCGGCCAGCGGATCGCGGTTGAGCGGCTCGCCGTCCAGGTCCAGCTCGGAGATGCCCGCCGGCAGCCGCACGAACTCGCGACCGTACGTCGCCACGGCGGTCCTGGTGTCGGTGACGTGGAGGTCGAGCTCGTCGGTGCGCCAGTGCGGGAGCCGGACCTCGCCCGAGCCGCTGACCTGGACGGTCCGGTGCCGGTTGCCGGCGCGCAGCAGCAGCTCGCGCGGGAGCGCCGCGGCCGCGCCGGCGTTGACCTGCAGGCGCATCGTGCCCAGCGTCCGGGCCTCCGGGAACTGCAGGTGCACCACGTCGTCGGCGTCGTCGGCGATCCACGTGGTGGCGAGGTCGCCGTCCCCGAGCGCGACCGGGCTGGTCGCGACGTCGCGCACCGGTGCGTCGCTGGTGACCGAGATTCCCGACGACAGCAGCAGGCTGGCGTCGACGGTGCGCCGCAGCGATCCGGTCGCCGACAGCTGGTAGATCGACTGGTACGGCGGGATGAAGCGCCGGGCCAGCGTGTCGCCGTCCTCCCCCGGCGAGATCAGCGACTCGTCGCAGGCGTAGGTGGCGCCGACCATCACGCACGGCGCCCGGTCCGGGTCGCGGGTCACCGAGATCGCGTCGAGCGGGAACCGGTCGTCCGGCACCGGCAGGTTGAGGTACCGCTGGGCGGCGACGCCGGGCGCCTCGACCTCGGCCAGCGCGAACGAGCCCGGCAGCGCGAGGTCCCGCCCGGCGGCGGTGATCCGCAGGAACGTCGCCCCGGCGAAGTCCAGGTTGTAGGTCCGCGCCTGGCCGGGCCGCGGCGCGGGGACCACGCGGGACTGGTCGTCGGCTTGGAGCTGCAGCTCCTGGACCGGTGCGGAGTCGCGGCCGATCGTGACCTTCACGATGTCCAGGTAGGTCGGGTCGCTGAAGGTCTCCTGCCACCACTGACCGGTCGGGTCGAGGTGGCGCGCCGACTTCCACTGGGTCGCCGGATCGCCGTCGAGCGCGGCGCCGGGGTGGCTGCCGATCTCGAGCGGCGGCTGCGCGTCGGCGTACGCCTGCGAGGTGCTGGCGGTGACCTGGACGACGTTGCGGGCCCAGCTCTCGGTGGTCTGCCAGCGCTCGGGGTGCTCGAGGAAGCGGTGCGCCTTCTCGGGCCCGCGCAGCCGGTACGGCTCGGTGGCCGCCATCGTCGCGGACTGGTTGTAGCGGACCGCGGCGAAGTTCACCTCGCGGCGCTTGGTGCCGTCGGTGAGCACCTCGCCCTGCTCGCTGCCGCCGGCGTCCTCGGCCAGCACCCGCGGGCCGGGGCCGAGCGCGGCCATGCCCTGGTCGAGGCCGCTGCCGGGGTCGCCGACGAGGACCTGCGGCGTCGGCGTGACGGTGCCGGCCGCGGCGCCGTCGACGTCGTAGACGTCGACCGAGCCGGTCCGGGCCGAGATCCCCGAGCCCTCCACCACGCGCACGTTGCCGCCCGGGGCGTAGGTCCAGGCGCGGGCGCCGACCTCCGGGCCGAACGACCGGGCGAGCGTGATGCCGGGCGAGTGGGTCAGCACGCTGCGGACGTACGCCGGGTCGGGCGCCCCGGTCTGGAACCGGTCCAGGTCGTTGCGGACGATCAGCCGGCCGACGCCGTTCTCGGCGAGGAACGGCGCGAGCGTCGTGCTCGGGTGGCCGGACTCGATGGCCCGGCTGACCGCGTCGAGGAACGCCACGTTCCCCGGCTGCGCCAGGGGGATCACGTTGCGCACCGCCCACGGGCTCTCGGCCAGCGCCTGCAGGATGTCGTCGTGGACGTTGCCCCAGCTGTAGACGCCGAAGGTCGTCGCGGGGATCTCGAGGGACACGGTGCCGTCGTCGGTGTCGTGGAGGTACTGCGCCACGTCGGACCAGTAGTCCGGGACCGCCACCACGCCCTCGCGCGGCGCCATCCGGTCCTGCGCCCAGGGCAGCGCGAGCGCGACCACCGCCAGGACCGCCGCGGCCTGGAGGAAGCGCGCCGCCCAGGTGGAGGCCCGGTCGCGGGCGTACCCCGCGACCACCGCGAGGGCGTGGGCGAGGCCGAGCACCAGCGGGATCCGGAGCACGACGTCGAACTTGTGCAGGTTGCGCAGCGCGGCCAACGGGCCGTCCAGCCAGGCGACCCGGTCGCCGGCGAGGAAGCCGGCCAGCTCGTCGGCGTAGCCGAACCCCACCAGCACGAGACCGGTCAGCAGCCCCCAGGTGAGGAACCGCTGGTGCGGGTTCGAGCGCATCGCGATGCCGACCAGCCCGAACCCGGCGACCACGGCCGCGTCGAGCATGAGGAACGGCGTGGTGACCAGCTGCTGGCCGGCCGGGTAGTCGATGCCGGCGAAGTACGCGACCCAGTCCGACTGGCCGAGCACGGTGCGGGCCAGGTCCGTCGGGACGGTGGTGATCGTGGCGTTCTCGATGTAGTCCAGGAACGGCACGCTGTAGCGGCCGAGGAACAGCAGGGGCGCGCTCCACCAGAGCGTCGCCAGCACCGTGAAGAGGGTCCACCAGCCGAGGAGCGGCCACTTCCGGGGGCCGCGGGCACGGGTGAGGATCCAGACGACGCCCAGCGGCAGGACGGCCGCGACCGCGATGGCGTTGACGCCGCCGCAGCAGGCGACCGCGACCGCCGACCACGCGGCGGCCCGGCGTACCGACCCGCGCTCCGCGCCGACGACCAGGGGGATCAGCACCCAGGGGGCGAGCGCCATCGGCCAGATCTCGACCGACGTGCCCCCGAGCAGCGTGGTGATCCGGGGCGTCAGCACGAACGCGAAGCCGGCCAGCACCTGGGTCATCGGCGTGCCCAGGTTCAGCCGCTGGGCGAGCCGGACCACGCCGAAGAACGCCAGGCAGAGCAGCAGGCTCCACCAGAGCCGCTGGATCACCCACGGCGGCAGCTGGAGCCAGCTCCCGACCAGGAAGAACGGCCCCATCGGCCACGCGTAGCCGTAGGCCTGGTTCTGGATCTGGCCGAACGCCGCGGTCGGGTCCCAGAGGTGCAGGGCGTTGCCGAGGAAGCGGGCCGGGTTCGTGAGCAGGTCGAACTTCGTGTCGGCGACCATCTTCCCGGCCGACTGGGAGAACGCCATCGCGACGAGGACGGCGGCGTAGCCCCACATGCGCAGGCGCGACGTGGCGACGCCCGCCTGCGCGGGCTGCTGGTGGTCGGTCACGACTTCCGCACCACGATCACGAGGTTCCAGGTCACCAGCTCGCGGACGACAGGTACCCGGGTCAGCCAGTAGGACCACCGCGGGTTGTAGCGCGGGATCACGTCGAGCACCGCGCCGGCGCGCTGCCGGCGGGCCCAGGCGAGGCCCTGGCGCACGGTCACCGGGAACAGCGACTCGCCGTACCGGTTCTTCGGCTCGTGCCCGTGCGTGCGCCGGTATCGCCGGCGGGCCCGGCGCCCGCCCAGGTAGTGCCACGGCGAGGTCTCGTGGCCGCCCCAGGGCCCCCACCACAGCGTGAAGGAGAGGAAGGCGATCCCGCCGGGCCGGGTGACCCGGAGCATCTCGTCGGCCAGGTCCCACGGCCGCGGGACGTGCTCGAGCACGTTGGAGGAGTAGCAGACGTCGACCGCGCCGTCGCGGAACGGGAGGTTCATGCCGTCGCCGACGACGGTGCCGCGGGCGATCTCCCCGAGGCCGGAGAGCTCGCCGACGTCGGCGTCCAGGGCCCAGTACGTCGCGCCGGCCGCCTCGAACGCGTCGCGGAAGTAGCCCGGCCCGCCGCCCACGTCGAGGAGCGTCGCGCCCGCGAGGTCGTGGTAGGCGGAGAGCTGCCCGACCGAGTCCTCGGCGATCGCGGAGTAGAAGCGGCGCGGGTCGGTCTGCTCGACGCGGAAGTCCCGGAAGAGGCGCACCGACCGGCGGAGGTCGGGCTTCCACGGCATGGCCGGAACACTATCCGAACCAGCCGGTAACCTCGGCGCGTGCCGACGACCGACGCCCTCGCCGGACGCCACGTGGCGTTCTTCAGCTGGCGCGACACCCGCAACCCGGAGGGCGGCGGCGCGGAGCGGTACCTGGAGAAGATGGCGGCCGGCCTGGTCGAGCGCGGCGCCAAGGTCACGATCTTCTGCGTGGCGTACGCCGGCGCGGCGCCCGACGAGACGGTCGACGGCATCCGGTTCGTGCGCCGTGGCACCAAGCTCACGGTGTACCTGCTGGGCATGTGGGCGCTGCTGCGCCGCCGGCTCGGCCGGGTCGACGTGGTCGTCGACGTCCAGAACGGGCTGCCGTTCTTCACCCCGCTGGTCACCCGCAAGCCGGTGGTCGTGCTCGTCCACCACGTGCACCGCGAGCAGTGGCCGGTCGTCTACCCGGGCGTGACCGGCCGGGTCGGCTGGTGGATCGAGCGCCGGCTCGCGCCCCGCCTCTACCGGGGCCGGCAGTACGTCGCGGTGTCGCGGGCCACCCGCGCCGAGCTCCGCGAGCTGGGTGTCACCGGCCCGCGGATCGCCGTCGTGCACAACGGCACCGACCCGGTCGTGAGCGTCGACGCCCGCAAGTCGCCGCGCCCCACGATCTGCGTGGTGGGCCGGCTGGTCCCGCACAAGCAGGTGGAGCACGCGATCGACGCGGTCGCCGCCCTCCTCCCCGAGTTCCCGGACCTGCGCCTGCGGGTCGTCGGCAGCGGCTGGTGGGAGGGCGAGCTGCACGCGTACGCCGCCCACCAGGTCGCGCGCGGCTCGGTCGTCTTCGAGGGTCACGTGTCGGAGGTCCGCAAGCAGGAGATCTACGAGGAGTCCTGGCTGATGGCGCTGCCCTCGCTCAAGGAGGGGTGGGGCCTGGTCGTCGGCGAGGCCGCCGCGCACCGCACGCCGACCGTGGCGTACTCCGGCGCGGGCGGCACCCGCGAGTCGATCGTCGACGGCGTCTCGGGCCTGCTGGTGCGCTCCCCGGCCGAGCTGACCGCGGCGCTGGGTGCGCTGCTGCGCGACGACCGGCGCCGCGAGCAGCTGGCGGAGGGCGCCCTGCGGCACAGCGCCGGCTACACCTGGGGTCACTCCCAGGCGGCGTTCGCGCACGTGGTCGCGAGCGCGATCCGTGGCGAGCTGGTCAACGACCAGGACGCGACCGATTGACTACTGCGTGGAGCCGTAGGTCAACGACGGGTTGCTGACGTTCGCGGGCGACTTCTCGGGAGGAGCGGTCTGCGAGTTGACCAGACCGACCACGGTGGCACCAGCGAGCGCACCGCCGACGACGACGCTCGCGAAGGTGATCAGAAAAGCTTGCACGTGGGTTTCCCTCCCTCTCGCGGCGACCGTATCACTCCGCTTCGCGGCCGGTACGCATTACCGGCCAGATGCCCTGCACGGCGTTCCACCCGCCCGTCAGGGCGACGCCGGCGAACGCCGCCCAGGCCAGCGCCAGGGCCACGAGCCAGCCGGTGGGGGGCGTTCGATCGTCGACCGGGACGTCGAGCACGGTGACCTCGAGGTCCGCGCCGTCGAAGACCACCGTGCCCGCCACCGCCGCGTCGTAGGTCGGTGTCGTCGGCACCGAGCGGTCCCGGACGACCGCCCCGACGCCGAGGTCCGCCAGGGCGACGGCGCGGTCCCCCGCGTCGGGCCGGGCGAGCGCCGCGAGCACGTCCGGGACCCGGGGGTCCTCCCCCGCGATGATCCGGTCGTCCACCGCGAGCTGGTCGTTGACGACGTAGTCGGGCCGCAGGTAGCGCGGCAGCGGGTCGAGCACCTTGTGGCCGTGGTTCCAGGCCGGTGCTCGGTAGCTGGTGAACGGCAGCACCAGCAGGTCGCCGTGGCCGTCGCCCCACTCGTTGCTCAGCGCGGCCCGCGCCTGCGCCCACTCCGCCGGGTAGTCGGCCGGCTCGAGCCGGCC
>NZ_BAAAJE010000011.1:37100-88818 GCF_039526625.1 Nocardioides aquiterrae | reverse complement strand
CCCCCCCCCCCGACGCCCCACGCCGCGTCCGGCATGAAGGCGAGCGGGAGCAGCGCGCCGGCGGCGCCGACCAGGAGCCGCGGCGCCCGGGCGGCGCACCACTCCGCGCCCGCCGCGACCAGCGCCGCGGTCAGCGGCGCGCACAGCGCCAGGGACCGGGTGCCGTCGCGCAGCAGCCCACCGCCGGGCACGTGCCCGGCCAGCCACCCGACCGCGTCCGGGGCCGCCCACGAGAGCACCGCCACGGCGTACCCGGCGGCCCAGAGCCCGACCAGCGCGACGGTCGTGCGCCGGCCGAGGCGGCGCGCGAGCGGTCGGGCGCCGGCGACGGCCAGCGCGGCGTACGCGAGGGTCAGCACCAGGGGCAGCACGAGCAGCTCCCGCGAGGCGGGCACCACCTCGGCGTTCCAGATCCCGCCGAGGGTGAGCGCCGCCAGGGGCGCCGGCAGCGGGCCCTCGGGGTTGAGGCCGAACACGGCGCCGGCGGCGCTGGAGGTCGCGGTGTCGACGTGGAGCAATCCCGCCACCAGCCAGGGCGCGTTGGCGGCGACGACGAGCGCCGTCAGGCGCGCGCCGGTGCGGCGGGTCGCGCCGACGGCGAGGACGGTCGCCGCGGCCATCAGGCCGGCGTTCGCGCTCAGGCTGCCGACGAGCAGGAGGAGCGGCAGCGCCGCGCCGATCCGCGGGTCGCTGCGCAGCCGGACGCCTTCGGTCACCAGCCAGGGCAGCACCGCCCAGCACAGCAGCAGCGGCCAGTGGCCGATCCAGAGCCGCTCGACGACGTACGGGCTCCAGACGTACACGCTGACCGCGACCAGCCGGGCCACCGTCGAGAGGCCGGCGAGCCGCGCGGCGCCGAGGCCGCCGAGAACCAGCGCCCCGAGCAGCACGACCTTCTGGAGGAGCATCCCCGGGAGCACCTCGTCGAGCACCGCGACCACCGCGTCCGACGGCACGGCGCGCGGCAGCGCCGGCCCGAGCCCGAGGAAGTCCGGCCGGAGCGCGAGGTCGGGCACCCACACCATGTCGTAGGTGAGCAGGTAGCCGCGCCCCAGCGCCGGGCCGAGCACCAGCACGGCGAGGGCGAGGGCCCACGCCGGTACGACGTACCGCCGGATCGCGGTCAGAGCGGCAGCTTCCGGAACAGGGCGCGCGGCACGTGCCGCAGGCCGGACATGACGCCGCGCAGCGCGCCCGGGACCCAGATCAGGTCGTCGCCGTTCGCGACCCCCCGGACGATCGCGGCGGCGACGTCGTCGGCGTCCACCGACAGCGGCACGGGGTCGCGGCCCTCGGTCATCTTGGTGCGCACGAAGCCCGGGCGGACCACGAGGACGCGGCCGCCGGTGCCGCGCAGCGCCTCGCCGAGGCCGAGGTAGAAGCCGTCCATGCCGGCCTTGGCGGAGCCGTAGACGAAGTTCGAGCGGCGGACCCGCTCGCCGGCCACGGAGGAGAGCGCGACGATCACCCCGTGGCCCTGCCGCCGCACCCGCTCGGCCAGGCACACCCCGACGCTGACCGGGGCGGTGTAGTCGACGGTGGCGAGGTGGACCGCGGCGTCGTGGTCCTGCCAGGCCCGCTCCTCGTCGCCGAGCACGCCGAACGCGACCAGCGCGACGTCGACGTCCCGGTCGAGCCCCGCGATCAGCGCCGGGTGGGTGTCGGTCGCCTCGGCCTCGAAGTCGAGCGCCTCGACCGTCGCCCCGTGGCCGGTCAGCAGGGCGACGGCGGCGTCGCGCCGCTCACCGGGCCGGGCAGCGAGGACGACGTGCAGGGGCCCGGAGCGGAGCCAGTGCATCGCGGTCGCGAGCGCGATGTCGCTGGTGCCGCCGAGCAGCAGCAGGGTCTGGGGCCGGCCGAGGGCGTTGAGCATCAGGCTCTGCCTTTCAGAGGGCAAGTCGACGGGACAGGTCGGAGCGGAACACGCGGTCGGGGTCGACCCTCTCGCGGACGGCGCGGAACTCGTCGAGCCGGGGGTACATCTCGGGCAGCAGCCGGGGGCTGAGCCGGGAGTCCTTGGCCAGGTAGACCCGGCCGCCCGCGCCGACGACCTGCTCGTCCAGCGCGTCGAGGAGCGGCGCGAGACCGGGGTCCGCGGGCACGTCGTACGCCAGCGTCCAGCCGGCCATCGGGAAGGACAGCGGGCCGGGGTCGCCGGGCCCGAACCGCTTGAGCACCGCGAGGAAGCACGGCAGCCGGGCGTCCGCGATCCGCTCGAGGATGCCGACCAGGGCCGCGTCCTGGTCGTCGGGGACGACGAGCTGGTACTGGACGAGGCCGCGCGGTCCGTAGGCGCGGTTCCAGCCGGCGACGCCGTCGAGGGGGTGGAAGAACTGCCCGAGCGACTGGATCTCGCCGGTCCGGTGACGGGGGGCCCGGCGGAACCATGCCTCGTTGAACGCCCGGACCGCGAGCGGCGTGACCAGGTTGACCGGCGGCGTGAGGGGCACCGCCAGCCGCGGCGGCCGGGGCGCCGGCAGCGGGTCGCCGCCCACCCGGTCGCGGGTGGCGTGCTCACCGCGGGACAGCACCGACCGCCCGAGCGCGGCGCCGCGGGCCATCGTGTCGATCCACGCGACCGAGTAGGTGAAGGCGGCGTCGCCCTCGCGCATTTCGCGCAGCACCTCGTCGACGTTCGCCAGGCGCTGCGTGGAGACCTCGGCGTACGCCGTCTCCACGGGGATCGTGCGCAGCGTCGCCGCGGTGATCACGCCGGTGAGGCCGAGGCCGCCGACGGTCGCCCAGAACAGCGCGGGGTCGCGGTCCGGGCCGACCGTGCGGGTCTCGCCGCTCGCCAGCACCAGGTCGAGGTCGGCGACCTGCCGGCCGAAGCTCCCGGTCACGTGGTGGCTCTTGCCGTGCACGTCGCACGCGATCGCGCCGCCGACGGTGACGTAGCGGGTGCCCGGGGTGACCGGCACGAACCGGCCGCGGGGCAGGAGAGCCGCCATCAGGTCGTGGAGGCTCGTCCCGGCGCTCACCCGCACGGTGCCGTCCGCGGCCGGCTCGCCGATCTCAGTCGGCAGCGGCAGCAGCACGTCTCCCCCGGCGTTCTGCGCCGGGTCGCCGTACGACCGGCCCAGGCCGCGGGCGATGAGGCCACGGGAGCCGGCGCCGCGGACCAGGTCGGGCACCGCGGCCGCCGTCGCGGTGACCGGGTGGCCGACCGAGGGGGCCGTGCGCCCCCAGCCGGAGAACGCCTCAGACACCGAGGACCCCGAGGCTGAGCACGACCACCCAGACCACGCCGATGCCCTGGAGCAGCCGGTCGCCCCACACGATGTCCTCCGGCTCGGCCGCCGCGCCGGCGTCGACGTCGACCGCGTACCGCAGCAGCCCCACCACGAACGGCAGGATCGACAGCTGGTGCCACGGGATGCCGGTGGCGCCGGCGTTCTCGAAGGCCCACAGGCAGTACGCCGCGACCGTCACCGCCGCGGCGATGCTCCAGACGAAGCGCAGGTAGGTGTCGGTGTAGCGCACCAGCGAGCGCCGGGTGCCGCCCTCGCTGCCCAGCGTGTGCAGCTCGGAGTAGCGCTTGCCGGCGACGATGAACAGCGAGCCGAAGCCGGCCACCATGAGGAACCAGTCCGAGATCGGGATCGCGGCGGCGAGACCGCCCGCGACCGCGCGCATCAGGAAGCCGGCCGCCACGGTCGCGAGGTCCAGCACCGGCTCGTGCTTGAGCCGCAGGGAGTACGCCAGCGTCAGCACGACGTAGGACGCCAGCAGCACCACGAACTCCCACCGCGTCAGCGCGGCGAGGCCGAGGCCGAGCAGGAGGAGCGCGGCCGCGACCGCCAGGGCCGCCCGCACGGACAGCTCGCCGGCGGCGACCGGGCGGGACCGCTTGCGCGGGTGCAGCCGGTCCGCCTCGGCGTCCGCGCAGTCGTTGACCAGGTAGGTCGCCGACGACGCCGCGCAGAACGCGAGGAACGCCAGGACCGTCGGGCCGAGCACGCCGGGCTCGCCCAGGTCGCCCGCGGCGAGCGGTGCGGCGACCACGAGCAGGTTCTTGGTCCACTGCTTGGGCCGCAGCGACCTCAGCACGGCACCGGCGCGGATCACGCGCGCGAGTCTCGCATACGCTTCCCTCCCGTGACCCCCACCCGTCGCGTGACCCAGCTGCTGAGTGGCGGCGGGGCCATCGCCGTCGCGATGGCGGTCATGAACGTCGCGACGTACGGGTTCACGATGGTCGCGGCCCGCCTGCTCGGCCCCCAGGCGTACGGCGCGTTCGCGAGCCTGATGGCGACGCTGCTGGTGATCACCGTGCTCCAGCTCGCCCTGCAGGCGACGGCCGCGCGGCGGATCGCCGCCGAGCCGGAGCACGTCGCCCAGATCGAGCGGACCATCCTGGGCGTCACCTACCGTGCGGCGGTCGCGCTCGGCCTGCTGCTCCTGGTGCTGACGCCGGTGCTGAACGCCGTCCTGCGGCTCGACAGCCTGGGCACGGCGGCGCTGATCTCGGTCATCTCGGTGCCGTTCACGATCATGGGCGGCCAGGCCGGGATCCTGCAGGGCGAGCGGCGCTGGCAGGCGCTGGCGGTGCTGTACGTGCTCAGCGGCGTACCCCGGCTGGTGATCGGCACCCTCCTGATCCTGTGGCACCCGACCGAGGCTGCCGCGATCGTCGGCACCGGGATCGGCGCCTGCGCCCCGGTGATCGCCGGCTGGTGGTTCCTGCGCCGGCCGCGCCACGAGGGGGTGCAGAGCGAGGACCACGGCTTCCGCCGGGTCATCGCGGAGTCGTTCCACAACTCGCAGGTGCTGCTCGCGTTCTTCGCGCTCTCCAACACCGACATCGTCATCGCCCGCAACGTGCTGACCGAGCACGACGCCGGCCTGTACGCCGGCGGCCTGATCCTCACCAAGGCGGTGCTGTTCCTGCCGCAGTTCGTCGTGGTCGTGGCCTTCCCGTCGATGGCGACGGTCGGCGAGCGGCGCCGGGCGCTGACCGCGAGCCTCGGGCTGGTCGCGGTCCTCGGCGCGGTCGCCACCGCGGGGGCGGCGCTGCTGCCCGACCTGGCGCTGGTGTTCGTCGGCGGCCAGCAGTTCGCGGAGATCTCCGACCACCTCTGGATCTTCGCGATCCTCGGCACCGTGCTCTCGATGCTCCAGCTGCTCGTCTACTCGGTGCTCGCCCGCCAGGGCCAGCGCTCGGCGTACCTGGTGTGGTCGGCGTTCGTCGTGCTCGTCGTGCTCGGCCTCACCACGTCGAGCCTGCGCGGCCTGCTCGCGGTCGTGATCACCGTCGACTCGGTGCTGCTGGCCGGACTGCTGGTGATCAGCCTCTGGGTGCTGCGTCCGTCAGTGGGCCGCGTCGTGCCAGCTCCGGCCGAAGCCGACTGACACGTCCAGCGGCACGGCGAGGTCGGCGGCGGCGCCCATCTGCGCGCGGACCAGCGTCTCCAACGCCTCCTGCTCCCCCGGGGCGACCTCGAACACGAGCTCGTCGTGGACCTGGAGCAGCATCCGCGACGCCAGCCCGGCCGCGCCGATCGCGCGGTCGACGTTCAGCATCGCGATCTTGATCAGGTCGGCCGCCGAGCCCTGGATCGGCGCGTTGAGCGCCATCCGCTCGGCCATCTCGCGGCGCTGCCGGTTGTCGCTGGTCAGGTCGGGCAGGTAGCGGCGGCGGCCCCAGATGGTCTCGGTGAACCCGGCCCGCCGGGCCTCCTCGACGACGCCGCCCAGGTAGTCGCGGATGCCGCCGAAGGTCTGGAAGTACTCGTCCATCAGCCCGCGTGCCTCGCCCGGCTCGATGCCGAGCTGCTGGCCGAGGCCGAACGCGGACAGGCCGTAGGCGAGGCCGTAGTTCATCGCCTTGATCTTGGCGCGCATCTCGACGGTGACGTCGTCGGCAGGCACGTCGAAGACGCGCGCGGCCGTGATCGAGTGGAAGTCGCGGCCGGACTTGAACGCCTCGATCAGCAGGTCGTCCTCGGAGAGGTGGGCCATGATCCGCATCTCGATCTGGCTGTAGTCCGCGGTCATCAGCGACTCGTACCCCGGACCGACCACGAATCCCTCCCGGATCCGGCGGCCCTCCTCGGTGCGGATCGGGATGTTCTGGAGGTTGGGGTCGGTGCTCGACAGCCGCCCGGTGGCGGCGATCGTCTGGTTGAACGTGGTGTGGATGCGGCCGTCGCCCGCCACGGTCTTGAGCAGGCCCTCGATGGTCTGGCGGAGCCGGGAGACGTCGCGGTGCCGCAGCAGGTGCAGCAGGAACGGGTGCTCGGTCTTCACGTACAGCGCCTGCAGGGCGTCCGCGTCGGTCGTGTAGCCGGTCTTGGTGCGCTTGGTCTTCGGCATGCCGAGCTCGTCGAACAGCACCGCCTGGAGCTGCTTCGGCGAGCCGAGGTTGATCTCCTTGCCGATCACCGCGTACGCCTGCTCGGCCGCCTCGCGCACCTCGGTCGCGAAGTGGGCCTCGAGCGCCTCGAGGTGGTCGGTGTCGACCGCGATGCCGGTCTGCTCCATCTTCGCGAGCAGGTCGACCAGCGGCAGCTCGATCTCGTTGAGCAGGCGGGTGCCGCCGCGCTCCTCCAGCTCGTCGTCCAGGGCCGCGGCCAGGTCGAGGACCGCCCGGGCGTGCAGCATCTCGACCTCGCCGGCGTTCTCGTCGTCGAGCCCGTCGAGGCTGAGCTGTCCGTCGTCGGCGCCGCCCTGCTTGAGCTCGCGCTTGAGGTAGCGCACGGTGAGGTCGGCCAGGTCGTAGGAGCGCTGGTCGGGACGGGCGAGGTACGCCGACAGGGCCGTGTCGCGGTCCAGCCCGGCCAGCGGCAGGCCCCAGGCCGCGAGCGCCAGCATCGGGCCCTTCGCGTCGTGCAGCACCTTGGGCTGCGCGGGGTCGGCCAGCCAGCCGGCCAGCGCCGCCTGGTCGTCCGGGCCGAGCTCCTCCGCGCTCGTCCAGGCCGCCGTCCCGTCGGTGGTCGCCAGCGCGATGCTGGTGACGTCGCCGGTGCCGCCGCCCCAGCGCCCGACGACGTGCACGCCGACCCGCTCGCCCGCGGACGCGTTCTGGGCGAGCCAGGGGCCGATCTCCCCCGCCTTCAGCACCGTCATCGCGACGTCGAAGCCGGAGTCGTCGATCTCCTCCTCCGAGCTCAGCGTCTCGAACAGCCGGTCGCGGAGCACCCGGAACTCCAGCCCGTCGAAGAGCGTGTGCACCTCCTGGCGGTCCCAGGGCCGGAGGGCGAGCTCGGCCGGCGCCAGCTCGAGGTCGAGGTCGCAGACCAGCGCGTTGAGCCGGCGGTTGCGGATCACGTCGCCGAGGTGCTCACGCAGCGCCTCGCCCTTCTTGCCGGTGATCTGGTCGGCGTGGGTGATGACGTTGTCGAGCCCGTCGAACTGGTTGATCCACTTCGCGGCGTAGCCCTGCCCCACACCGGGGACGCCGGGCAGGTTGTCGGAGGTCTCCCCCACGATCGCGGCGAGCTCCGGGTAGCGGGCCGGCGGCACGCCGTACTTGGCCTCGACCGCCTCGGGCGTCATCCGGGCCAGGTCGGAGACGCCCCGCATCGGGTAGAGGACGGTGGAGCGCTCGGTCACCAGCTGGAGCGAGTCCCGGTCGCCGGTGAGGATCAGCACCTCCATCTCCGGGTCCTCCAGCGCCTGGGTCACCAGGGTGGCGATGATGTCGTCCGCCTCGTAGCCCTCCTTCTTCAGGAACGGGATGCGCAGCGCGTTGAGGACCTCCTCGATCAGCGGCAGCTGGCTGCTGAACTCGGTGGGGGTCTTATTGCGCTTGGCCTTGTACTCGGCGTACTCGTCCATCCGGAACGTCTGCCGGGAGACGTCGAACGCGACCGCCACGTGGGTCGGCTGCTCGTCGCGCAGGACGTTGATCAGCATCGAGGTGAAGCCGTACACCGCGTTGGTGTGCTGCCCGGTCGTCGTGGAGAAGTTCTCGACCGGCAGCGCGAAGAAGGCGCGGTAGGCGAGCGAGTGACCGTCGAGCAGGAGGAGGCGAGGCACCCTCCGACTCTAGTAGTCGGCGCCGACAGGCAGGATGTGCCCATGACCGACGCGCTCGACATCGACGACTTCATCGCGCAGATGCCCCAGGGCATGGGTGGGCTCAACGAGAAGATGGGCATCCGGCTCACCGAGATCTCGGCCGAGCGGGTCGTCGCGACGATGCCGGTCGAGGGCAACACCCAGCCCTACGGGCTGCTGCACGGCGGCGCCTCGGTCGTGCTCGCCGAGACCCTCGGGTCGGTCGGCTCCGCCATCCACGCGCACCCGGACCGGCTGTCGGTCGGCATCGAGATCAACGCCACCCACCACCGCTCCGCGACCTCCGGCACCGTCACCGGGACCGCCACCGCGATCCACCTGGGCCGCACGACCGCGACCTACGAGGTCGTGATCACCGACGAGCGCGGCAAGCGGGTCTGCACGTCGCGGATCACCTGCGCGCTGATGCCGCGGGAGCGCTACGCCTCCTGAGCCCCGGCCGGAGACGCGGGCCGCGGGACCTAGCCCTCTGCCGAGGCCCGCGCCCGCCGCAGCGACCGCCGGGCGGCGAGCACCTGGGTGAGCTGCCGGCCGCCGGTGGAGGTGGCGGGGCGGCGGTGGGCGCTCAGGCGCGAGCGGACCGCGTGCGTGGTGGCGACCCGGAGGACGGCGTACGGCCCGAGGGCGATGCGGGCCATGAAGCGGTTGGCGTCGCGAGAGC
This sequence comes from Nocardioides aquiterrae, assembly GCF_039526625.1. Taxonomy (NCBI): domain Bacteria; kingdom Bacillati; phylum Actinomycetota; class Actinomycetes; order Propionibacteriales; family Nocardioidaceae; genus Nocardioides; species Nocardioides aquiterrae. The sequence goes on along the minus strand of NZ_BAAAJE010000011.1, from coordinate 80,135 downwards.
CGGCGCCGGCGGCGGTGGCGACGTGGCCGATGCCGAGCTCCTCGGCCCACGAGACGGCGGTGTCCATCAGCGCGCTGCCGATGCCGTGCCGCTGGAACCGCGGCAGCACGTGCGGGGAGAGCGCGCGCACGATCGGCTCCCGGTTGAGCGCGGACATGGAGGTGGCCTCGAGGTGGACGGCGCCGGCGAACTCGCCGTCGTACTCCGCCACGACGATCCGCTCGTCGGCGGACTCCTCGACCCGGGCCAGCACGGCCTCGACGTCGGCGACCTGGTCCTCGCGGCCGGCCCGGCGGATGACGTCGGTCCAGAGCTCGGCGAGGTACGGGGCGTCCGCCGCGCAGGCCGCGCGCAGCGTCACGAGGGAGCGCGTCATCGAGTCATGGCCTTCCGAGACCTCCGTCCTCGCCGCGTCTCCCGTCCCCCGAACGCGGCACCAAAGAAGCAGACTACGCTCAGCCCCGCCGTTCTGTCAGAGGAGTCCCGTGATCCCCGGTTTGGGTACCGCCGTCAACGTCGCCACCGTCCTTCTCGGTGCCACCATCGGGGTCCTCCTCGGCAACCGGCTGCCGACCCGCACCCGCGACCTGGTGACCGACGCGCTGGGCCTGGTCACGCTGCTGATCGCGGGCACGTCGGCGGTGGCGGTGCAGAGCGACGAGCTCGCCGACCTGGTCGGCGACAGCGCCCCGATGCTGATCGTCCTCGGCTCGCTGCTCATCGGCGGGATCGTGGGCTCGCTGCTGCGCCTGGAGTCCCGGGTCGAGTCGTTCGGCGGCTGGCTCCAGACCCGGTTGGCCGGCGACCGGGGCTCCGCCGAGCGGCACCGGTTCATTGAGGGCTTCGTGGTCTCCTCCCTGGTCTTCTGCACCGGCCCGCTGACCATCCTGGGCTCCTTGAACGACGGGCTCGGCAACGGCTCTGACCAGCTGGTCCTCAAGGCGGCGCTGGACGGGTTCGCGGCGGTCGCCTTCGCGGCGTCGTTCGGGTGGGGCGTCGCCGCCAGCGCGATCACCATCGTGGTCGTGCAGGGCTCGCTCACGCTGCTGGGCTACGGGCTGGGCGACGTGCTCCCCGACGCCCACCTCGCGGCGATCACCGCCACCGGCGGGCTGCTGCTGGTCGGCGTGGCGCTGCGGCTCCTGCGCGTGCGGGAGATCCCGGTCGCGGACCTGCTCCCCGCGCTGCTCGTCGCCCCGATCCTGGTCCAGTTCGCGGGCGCGCTTCATTGACGTAACGGTTCGCTAACGAGAGGGTGCCGTACAGCCCGGCGGCAGATCCCCGGTCCTACGGTGGCAGGGCTATGCCCCACACCCTTCCGGGAGGGCGGGCGCCGGAAGTGCACCTAACGCGACAGAAAGGTTCACGACGTGAATCGATCAAGAACCGCCACATGGGCCCGAGTGATGGCCGGAACGGCCGTCCTGAGCTTCGGCCTGGCAGCCTGCGGCAGCAGTGACTCCGGCGGTGGATCCGCCGCCGAGGAGTCCCCCTCGGCCACCCAGGAGACGAGTGCTCCGGCGACGGACACGTACACCGACGACAAGTGCTCGTCGGGCCAGACCAGCGCCGACACCTTCCGGGTCGGCGGCATCCTGCCGCTCACCGGCAGCCTCGCCTTCCTCGGCCCGCCGGAGATCGCGGGCGTCGGCCTGGCGGTCTCGGACATCAACGCGGCCGGCGGCGTCGGCGGCGCCCAGGCCTGCCACGACGTCCAGGACTCGGGTGACTCCAGCGACATGTCGGTCTCGACCGCCTCGGCGGGCACGCTGGTCGCCAGCAAGCCGTCGCTGGTGGTGGGCGCCGCGTCGTCCAGCGTCTCCCTCAACGTCGTCGACACCTTCGCGGACAACAAGATCGTCGAGATCTCGCCGGCGAACACCGCCGTCGACCTGTCCGGCTACTCGCCGTGGTACTTCCGCACGGCTCCGCCGGACGGCGTCCAGGGCAACGCGCTGGGCACCCTGATCACCACCGACGGCTACACCAAGGTCGGCTTCCTCGTCTTCAACGACACCTACGGCACCGGTCTCCGGAACGCCGTCGAGGACACCGTCGTCGGGGCCGGCGGCTCGTGCGTCTACGGCTGCAAGGGCAAGGGCCAGGAGTTCCCGCCGGGACAGACGACCTTCTCCTCGGAGGTCAGCGGCGTCCTCGCCGCCAAGCCCGACGCGATCGTGATCCTCGCGTTCGACGAGACCAAGTCGATCGTCCCCGAGCTGAAGTCGCAGGGCTGGGACATGTCGAAGACCTACTTCACGGACGGCAACACCGCCGACTACAGCAAGGACTTCGCGAAGGGCACCCTCGAGGGCGCCCAGGGCACCATCCCCGGCGCCGACCCCGACCAGTCGTTCAAGGACCGCCTGTCCGGCTGGTCCGAGGTCGGTCAGGGCGCTCCGCTGCAGGACTTCTCCTACGGCGCCGAGTCCTACGACGCGACCATCCTCGCCGCGCTCGCCGCGGTGAAGGGCGGGGCGACCGACCCGCAGACGATCCGCGACAACCTCGCGGACGTCTCCGGTGCCACCGACGGCGAGGAGTGCACCTCCTACGCCGACTGCGTCGCCCTCCTCGAGGACGGCAAGGAGATCCACTACAAGGGTCCCTCGGGCATCGGCCCGTTCGACGACGAGAACGACCCGTCGTCGGCGTTCGTCGGCATCTACACGTTCAACGCCGACAACAAGAACGAGCTCACCAGCACGGTGGAGGGCCAGAAGTGATCGCCTGATCACCTCAGCACGAAGCGAAGGGCCCCGGACCTCACGGTCCGGGGCCCTTCGTCGTACGTCGGGAGGTGGCGGGTCAGTGCTGGGCGCCGCCCTCGTCCACGTCCTTGGCGAGCGTGCCCAGGTACAGCTCGATCACCTTCGGGTCGTTGGCGAGCTCGCGGCCGCTGCCGGTGTAGGCGTCCCGGCCCTGGTCGAGCACGTAGCCGCGGTCGCAGATCTGCAGGCAGCGGCGGGCGTTCTGCTCGACCATCACCACGCAGACGCCGGTCTTGTTGATCTTGCGGGTGCGCAGGAACGTCTCGTCCTGGCGCACCGGCGACAGTCCCGCCGACGGCTCGTCGAGCAGCAGGACGGACGGCTCCATCATCAGGGCCCGGGCCATCGCGAGCGACTGCCGCTCACCGCCGGAGAGGGCGCCGGCGCTCTGGTTGCGCCGGTCGTGCAGCACGGGGAACAGGTCCCACATCGCGGCCAGGCGCTCCTGGGCCTTCTTGGGCCGCAGGAACAGGCCCATCCGGAGGTTCTCCTCGATCGTCAGCGACGGGAAGACGTTGTTGGTCTGCGGCACGAAGCCGACACCCATCTCCACGAGCTGGTTGGTGCGCAGGTTGGTGATGTCGCGATCGCCGAGCATCACCGTGCCGGAGTGCACCCGGACCAGGCCGAACATCGCCTTGAGCAGGGTGGACTTGCCGGCCCCGTTCGGGCCGATGATGCCGATCATCTCGCCGGGGTAGGCCACCAGGCTGCACCCGTTGAGGATGTTGACGCCGGGCAGGTAGCCCGCGACCACGTCGCGGGCCTCCACCACCGGCTTCTGGGTGGTGGCGGTCCCGGCGCCGCCGGTCTGCTGCTGCTGCTCGCTCATCGAAGTCCCTCCGCCTGCTCCTCGGCCTCACGTTCGGCGTCCTCGGCCGCGACCTCCTCGGCCAGCTCCTCCAGGACCTCGTCGCTCAGGAGGCTGTCGTCGCCGAGGTCGGTGTCGTGGTGGGCGCCCAGGTAGGCGTCGATGACCGCGGGGTTGGACATCACGGTGTCGGCGGGCCCCTCGGCGACGAGGCGACCCTCGGCCATCACCGCGACCCAGTCGGAGATGTGGCGCACCACGTGCATGTCGTGCTCGACGAACAGCACGGTCATGCCCTCGTCGCGCAGCGCCTGGATGTGGCCGAGCAGCGACTGGGTCAGCGCCGGGTTCACGCCGGCCATCGGCTCGTCGAGCATGATCATCTTCGGGTCGCTCATCAGGGCGCGCGCCATCTCGAGCAGCTTGCGCTGGCCGCCCGACAGGCTGCCGGCGTAGTCGTACTTCTTCTCGTACAGCTTGAACCGCTGCAGCAGCTCGTCCGCCTTCGCCTCGACCTCGCGCTCCTGGTCGCGCCAGGCCGGGCGGAACACCGACCGAAGCAGGTTCTCCCCGACCTGGCCCTGGGCGCCGAGCATCATGTTGTCGATCACCGTCATCGCGTTCAGCGCCTTGGTGAGCTGGAAGGTCCGGACCATCCCGGCCTTCGCGACGCTCGACGCGGACGTCTTGTCGAGCGTGCGCCCGTCGAACGACCAGTGCGCGCCCTTGCCCGCGGTGGTCGCCCGGTCGAAGCCGGTCACCAGGTTGAAGAACGTGGTCTTGCCGGCACCGTTGGGGCCGATCAGCGCGGTGATGATGCCGCGCTGGACCTCGAGGTGCTGCACGTCGACCGCGGTCATGCCGCCGAACTGCCGGACGATGTTGTCGACCACGAGGATCGGGTCGGGCTTCGGTGCGCCGGGGACGGCGTCGAAGCCGGCGACCAGCGCGGCGCGCGCCGCGGGATCGGCGAGCCCGGACGGGCTGATGGTGGCGTCAGACATTGAATTGCAGCTCCCTCTTGTTGCCCAGGATGCCTTGCGGTCGGAAGATCACGATGAGCATCAGCGCCACGCCGACGACGATGTAGGAGAACTGCTCGGTCTGCTGCCCGTTGAGCACGCTGTCCGGGACGTACGCCGCGGCGGTGTACTTGATGCCGATCCGCGCCGCGAAGAAGATCACCGACCCGAGCACCGGGCCGAAGATCGTCGCGGCACCACCGAGCAGGAGCGCGGTGTAGCAGAAGAAGGTCAGCGACCGGCCCATCGAGTCGGGCTGGACGCTCGCCGGCAGCACGTACATCATGCCGCCGAGCGCGCCGAACAGGCCGCCGATGACCAGCGCCTGCATCTTGATCGCGAAGACGTTCTTGCCGAGCGAGCGGACCGCGTCCTCGTCCTCCCGGATGCCGCGCAGCAGGCGGCCCCACGGGCTGCTCACCAGCAGGTAGACGAGGAAGCTGCACAGCAGCACGAGGGACCAGGCGATGAAGCGCACCCACCAGCCGTTGACGCCGGTGCGCTGGTTGGCGACCGGGAACAGGAACAGCAGCAGGAGGACGATCCACACGACGAGCAGCACCACGAGGCCCTTGCGGGCTCCCCCGCTGAACCGGTCGCCGCTGCGCAGCACGTAGACCAGCGCCGCGATCGAGACGATCGCGAGCAGCCAGCCGAGGAGCCGCACCCAGGCGGCGCCGTCGGCGACGTCGGCGTAGTTGAACGGGATCAGCGTGAAGGAGCCGCCGCCGAAGAACGACAGCCCGGTGAACGGGTCGCGGTACTGGCTGCCGGGGATGCCCTGGGCGGAGCCGGTGAAGTCGGTCAGCAACGACGATCTGCCGACGTACCTGATGATCTCGGCGGCCGAGATCGTGACGATGGCGAGGTAGTCGCCACGCAGCTTCAGGGTCGGTGCCCCGAGCACCAGGGCGAACACGAACGCGGCCCCGAACCCGAGCAGGATGCCGACGATCATCGGCAGCCCGTGCCAGATGGCGATCGCGAAGCCGTACGCGCCGAGCAGCATGAAGGCGGACTGGCCGATGTTGATCAGGCCGGTGTAGCCGAAGTGGATGTTGAGGCCGATGACCGCGATGGCGACCGCCGCCGTCTGCGGCGACAGCGCCTCGCGCATCATGCCGTTGAGGATGTACTGGATGTTGTCCACGGTGATCAGTCCCCTCTCAGCCGACCCGCTGGGCCTTGCCGAGCAGGCCCTGGGGCCGCACCAGCAGGAGCAGGATCAAGATCAGCATGGCGGTCGCGTACTTGAAGTCACCCGGCATGCCGAGCACGGGCGACAGCTCGACGACCAGACCGATGATGAGGGCACCGATCAGCGCGCCGAAGGCGGTGCCGAGACCGCCCAGCGTCACCGCGGCGAAGAGCAGGAGCAGGATCTGCATGCCGGAGTCCCACTTGATGCCGTTGACGACCAGCGCGTAGAGCAGGCCGGACAGGCCGGCCAGGCCCATCGCCACCGTCCACACGAGCCGGATCACCCGGTCGGTGTCGATGCCCGACGCGGACGCGAGGGCGGGGTTGTCGGAGACCGCGCGGGTCGCGCGGCCGATCCGGGTGCGCAGCAGCGCGTAGCCGACCGCGGCCAGCACGACGATCGAGATCCCCATCGCGACCAGCGACTGGTGCGTGATCGTCACCGGGCCGAACTCCGACACCGCCGGGTTCTCCTGGACGACGCGGACGGTCCGGGCGCCGACCAGCAGCTGGAACGTGTACTGGAGCGCGAGCGAGAGGCCGATGGTCACGATCATCAGCTGGATCAGACCCAGGCCGCGGCGCCGTAGTGGCTGCCACAGGGCCCGGTCCTGCAGCCAGCCGGTCCCCGAGCAGAGCAGGACGACGAGCACCCCGCCGAGCCAGAGGTTCATGCTGTGCAGGTTCACGAGCCAGTACCCGAGCATGCCGCCGAGCGTGACCTGCTCGGCGTGCGCGAAGTTCGAGAGCCCGGTCGTGCCGTAGATCAGCGACAGGCCGACCGAGGCCAGCGCGAGCAGCAGCCCGAGCCGGATGCCGTTGACGCTGCTCTGGAGGAGCTCGTCGAACTTGCTGGTCGAGGCGCTGTAGTCGGCCGTGCGGACCGTCAGGAGCGCCGGCACGGTCGCGCCGAACTTCGCCTGGACCGTGACCTCACCGGTGTCGACCGTGAGGTCCTTCGGGAGCGTCGACTCGTCGAGCTTGACGACGTACGTCCCTTCCTTGTCGACCTGGAGGTTCCACTTGCCGGTCTCGCTGGTCGTCACCTCGGTGACCGTGCCGGCCTCGTCGGTGATCGTGAGCGTCACGTCCGGCAGCACGCCGGCGTCGGTGCGGAGCGTGCCGGCGATGCAGGCCTTGTCCGGCCCCGGGAGGCACAGGGTGTCCACCGCGCTTGCCGGCGGGGACCCGATCAGGAGCAGCAGCGGCAGGAGCAGCAGCGCGAGCAGAGCACCCGACGCCCCCCTGCTCACGACCCGCTGGCGGGCGGTTGGTCGCGTCAACTCGGTCCTCCGATCCTGAACCCGGGCCGGGCTCCCGGGCAGTTTAGGGGGCAAGGGGCGGTTCGGCGCCAGATCGCCCCCGGCCCGCGCGGGTCGCGACCCGGGTTTTACCGAAGCGTGACCTCCCGGAGATCCGACGGAGATCAGCCGGAGGTCAGCCGGAGGTCAGCCGGCGACGCCGGGGCCGTGCTCGATGACGCCGTCGGCGACCTGGCGCATCGACAGACGCAGGTCCATCGCGGTCTTCTGGATCCAGCGGAACGCCTCGGGCTCGGACAGCTTGAGCTGCTCCTGGAGCACGTTCTTGGCGCGCTCGACCGCCTTGCGGGTCTCCAGCCGCTCGGTGAGGTCGGCGACCTCGGACTCGAGCAGGGTGAGCTCGGCGAACCGGCTCACCGCCATCTCGATCGCCGGCACCAGGTCGGTCTGCGAGAACGGCTTGACCAGGTACGCCATCGCGCCGGCGTCGCGGGCCCGCTCGACCAGGTCCCGCTGGGAGAACGCCGTCAGCATGACCACCGGCGCGATCCGCTGCCCGGCGATCCGCTCGGCCGCAGCGATCCCGTCGAGCACGGGCATCTTGACGTCCAGGATCACCAGGTCCGGCCGCAGCTCCTCGGCCATCTGCACGGCGGTGGCGCCGTCGCCGGCCTGGCCGACGACCTCGTAGCCCTCCTCGGCGAGCATCTCGGCGAGGTCCATGCGGATCAGCACCTCGTCCTCGGCGACCACGACCCGACGGGGCGACTGCTCGTTCACGGGCAGAAGGCTATCCGGCTCCCTCGCGGCGCTCGCCGTCGGACCGGTTCGCGAGGAACAGCTCGACGTCCTCGCGCTCGACCCGGAGCCGGCTCAGCTCGGTCGCCGCGGTTCGCGCATTGTCGAGTGCGGCGGTGTGGCTGGCCACTGCCCACTCCCACGGCTTCCAGATCCGAGACATGGCCGAAACTGTACTCGATCACTCAACTTAAGCCAACGGATGGTCGGTTAAGGTTCTGGCGGCCCCAGCCGGGTTGGCGGAATGGCAGACGCGGTGGTCTCAAACACCATTGTCCGCAAGGACGTGTGGGTTCGACTCCCACACCCGGCACAAGAATGTCGGCGGTCGCCACGAGAGTGGTGGCGTGCCGCACATTCGCCCGATGGAAACTGTCGAAAGCGCACTACGCGCCTCCGACGCGGGCGTTCCCGATCGGGAGAATGCCGCCCGGCACGGCGTCGCCGTCAAGACGATTCGTCGGTGGCGCCGCGAGTATCAGCGTCGTGGCCGCCCGCGCGGCCAGCTCCACCTCGCCCCTCCATGTCCACGGTGCGACGACGCGACGCTGAACGGAGCGGCCTACGCCGAGCTGCTGGGGTGGTACCTCGGCGACGGTCATATCAGCCGCGGCCGGCGCGACGTCTACAATCTGCACATCATCAACGACGCCAGGTACGTCGAGGACAACCTCCGTATCGCGGAGTTGATGCGCGCTACGAAGCCAGGCGGACGACCGCACACGCGAAAGCAGCCGGGGTGCCTGATCACGACGACTTCCTGGAAGCACTGGCCGTGCCTGTTCCCGCAGCACGGTCCCGGTCGCAAGCACGAGCGACCCATCGTGCTCGAGGACTGGCAACGCCACGTGGTCGAGGGACATCCCGGGCCGTTCCTGCGCGGCCTGTTCCACTCCGACGGGTGCCGCGTCCGCAACTGGGCGAGGCGCCCCGTCCGCGGTGAGCTCAAGCGGTACGACTACCCGCGGTGGCAGTTCACTAACGTGTCGGCCGACATCCGTGAGCTCTGCTGCTGGGCCCTGGATCTCGTGGAGATCCCGTGGCGGCAGTCCAACGACAAGACCATCAGCGTCTCGACGCGGGCCGGTGTGGCCGCTCTCGACGAGCTGATCGGGCCGAAGACCTAGCGGGCCCGCCGGTACGCCGGCGCGACCCCCTTGATGGCGTCGCCCATCCGGTGGATGCGCAGCGCGTTCGTGGAGCCCGGGATGCCCGGCGGGGCACCGGCGATGATCACGACCAGGTCGCCCTCGGAGACCCGGCCGATCTCGAGCAGCTGCTCGTCGACCTGGCGCACCATCTCGTCGGTGTGCTCGACCGACTCGGTCTTGAACGTCTCGACGCCCCAGCTCAGCGCGAGCTGGGACCGGACGGAGGCCTCGGGGGTGAAGGCGAGGATCGGGATCGGCCCGCGCAGCCGGGACAGCCGGCGGGCGGAGTCGCCGCTCTGGGTGAACGCGACGAGGTACTTGGCGCCGACCCGCTCGGCGACCTCCTCCGCGGCCTTGGCGATCACGCCGCCGGGGGTGTGCGGGTCCCAGTCGATCTCGGCCACCCGCGCGCGCGAGCCCTCCTCGCGGGCGTGGATGCCGGTGGCGGTGATGATCCGGGCCATCGTCTCGACCGTGTGCACGGGGTACTCCCCCACGCTGGTCTCGCCGGACAGCATCAGCGCGTCGGCGCCGTCGAGGACCGCGTTGGCGACGTCGGAGGCCTCGGCGCGCGTCGGCGCGGGGTTGGTGATCATCGACTCGAGCATCTGGGTGGCGACGATGACCGGCTTGGCGTTGAGCCGCGCCTTCTCGATGATCCGCTTCTGCAGGAACGGCACGTCCTCCAGCGGGCACTCCACGCCGAGGTCGCCGCGGGCGACCATGAAGCCGTCGAACGCGTGGATGATCTCGTCGAGGTTCTCGATCGCCTGCGGCTTCTCGATCTTGGCGATCACGGGCACGTGGACGCCCACCTCGTCCATCACCTTCCGGACGTCCTCGACGTCCTTGGCGTCGCGCACGAAGCTCAGCGCGATGAAGTCGACCGCGAGACCCAGCGCGAACCGCAGGTCGCGCTCGTCCTTGTCCGACAGCGCCGGCACCGAGACGGCCACGCCGGGCAGGTTGATGCCCTTGTGGTTGCTGACCTTGCCGCCGACGAGCACCTCGGTGACGACGTCGGTGCCGTTCTCGACCCGGAGGACGCGCAGCCGGATCTTGCCGTCGTCGATGAGCAGGGGGTCGCCGGGCTTCACGTCCTGGGGCAGTCCCTTGTACGTCGTGCCGGCGATCTTGTCGTCGCCCGGGACGTCGCGGGTGGTGATCGTGAACTCCTGCCCGCGGTGCAGCACCACGGGGCCGTTGGCGAACGTCTCCAGCCGGATCTTCGGACCCTGGAGGTCCGCGAAGATGCCGACGCCGTGTCCGCTCGCGTCCGACGCCTCGCGGACCAGGCGGTACGCCTCGGCGTGGTCCGCGTGGCTGCCGTGGCTCATGTTCAGCCGGGCCACGTCCATCCCGGCGTACACGAGCTCGCGGATACGCCGCGGGGAGGAGGTGGCCGGGCCGAGGGTGCAGACGATCTTGGCTCTACGCACGTGCCTCACCCTACCGTGACTTTGATCGTTAAAAGACCGAACCCCCCGGTAACCGGACCGGCGTCACACCATGAGCGGCCGCTCGGTGGGTGGGATCGGCGCGGGGAGGTTCGTGGATCCGGTGAGGTACCGGTCCACCGCCGCCGCAGCGGCCCGCCCCTCGGCGATCGCCCACACGATCAGCGACTGACCGCGGCCGGCGTCGCCGGCCACGAACACGCCCTCGACCGAGGTCTGGTACGACGCGTCGCGCGCCACGTTGCCGCGCGCGTCGAGATCCACGCCGAGCTGCTCGACCAGGCCCTCCTTGTCGGGACCGGTGAACCCCATGGCGAACAGCACCAGCTCCGCCGGGATCTCCCGCTCGGTGCCCTCGACCTCGACGAACTTCCCGTCCTCCATCCGGACGTCGACCAGGCGCAGCGCCCGGACGTTGCCGTTCTCGTCGCCGAGGAACTCCTGCGTCGACGCGGCGTAGACCCGACTGCCCAGCTCGGTTTCGGCCGCCTCCTCGTGCGCCGAGGAGACCCGGAAGATCATCGGGTAGGTGGGCCACGGCTGGTTGGCCGGCCGGGTCTCCGGCGGCTCCGGCATGATCTCCAGCTGGGTGATCGACGCCGCACCCTGGCGGGTGGACGTGCCGAGGCAGTCGGCGCCGGTGTCGCCGCCGCCGATGATCACGACGTGCTTGCCGGTGGCCGTGATCTGGCCCTCCACCTCCTCGCCGAGCGCCACCCGGTTGGCCTGCGGCAGGAACTCCATCGCCTGGTGGATGCCGCCGAGCTCCCGCCCGGTGATCGGCAGGTCGCGCGCCGCGGTGGCGCCGATCGCGAGGACGACGGCGTCGTACCGCTCCTTGAGCTTCTCGCCGGTGAGCTGGTCGGCGCCGACGTTCACCCCGGCGCGGAAGACCGTGCCCTCGCGCCGCATCTGCTCCAGGCGCTTGTCGAGGTGCTGCTTCTCCATCTTGAACTCGGGGATGCCGTAGCGCAGCAGGCCGCCGACCTTGTCGGCGCGCTCGTAGACCGCGACGGTGTGGCCGGCGCGGGTCAGCTGCTGCGCGGCGGCGAGACCCGCCGGACCGGAGCCGATCACCGCGACGGTGCGGCCCGAGAGCCACTCGGGCGGCTGCGGCCGGACCAGGTTGGAGTCCCACGCCTTGTCGATGATCGAGACCTCGACGTTCTTGATCGTGACCGGGTCCTGGTTGATGCCCAGGACGCAGGCGGTCTCGCAGGGCGCCGGGCAGAGGCGACCGGTGAACTCCGGGAAGTTGTTGGTCGCGTGCAGGCGCTCGATCGCGCCCTCCCAGTCGTCACGCCAGACCAGGTCGTTCCACTCCGGGATGATGTTGCCGAGCGGGCAGCCCTGGTGGCAGAACGGGATGCCGCAGTCCATGCAGCGGCCCGCCTGCTCGGTGATGATCGGGAGCAGGGCTCGCCCGGCGCTGCCGGGGTAGACCTCGTTCCAGTCGTGGACGCGCTCCTCGACCGGACGCCGCTCGGCGACCTCCCGGCCGTGCTTCAGAAAGCCTCTCGGGTCAGCCATGGAGCGCCTCCATCATCGCGTGCGCAGTCTCGGTCTCGTCGAGGCCGTCGGCTTCCGCCTTGGCCTTCGCCTCGAGCGACTTGCGGTAGTCGGTGGGCATGATCTCGGTGAACCTCGTCAGCGAGGTCTCCCAGTCGGCGAGCAGCTCCTCGGCGACCGTGGAGCCGGTCTCCTCGAGGTGTGCCCGCACCAGCTCCTCGAGCTCGGTCGCCGCGTCGCCGGTGACGGGGCCGAGCTCGACCAGCTCGCGGTTGACGCGCTGCTCCTGCAGGTCCAGGACCCACGCGACGCCGCCGGACATGCCGGCCGCGAAGTTGCGGCCGGTCTTCCCGAGGACGACGACGCGCCCGCCGGTCATGTACTCGCAGCCGTGGTCGCCCACGCCCTCGGTCACCGCGCGCACGCCGGAGTTGCGGACGCAGAACCGTTCGCCGACGCCGCCGCGGATGAAGATCTCGCCCGCGGTCGCGCCGTACGCGATCACGTTGCCGGCGATGATCTGCTCGCTCGCCTCGAACGTCGCCGCACGGTCCGGGCGGACCACGATCCGGCCGCCGGACAGGCCCTTGCCGACGTAGTCGTTGGCGTCGCCCTCCAGGCGCAGCGTCATGCCGCGCGGCACGAACGCTCCGAACGACTGGCCGGCCGACCCGGTGAACGTCAGGTCGATGGTGCCGTCGGGCAGGCCCTCGCCGCCGTACCGCTTGGTGACCTCGTGGCCGAGGATCGTGCCCACGGTGCGGTTGACGTTGCGGATCGCGACCTGCGCCCGCACCGGCTCGCCCTTCTCCAGGGCGTCCTGCGCCAGCGGCACGAGGTCAGTCACGTCCAAGGCCTTCGCCAAGCCGTGCTCCTGCGACTTGGTGCACCGCGGGTCCTGCTCGGGGAACGCCGACGGGTCGGGCGCGTGCAGGATCGGGGTCAGGTCGAGCCCGGCCGCCTTCCAGTGGTCGACGGCCTCCCGCGCGTCCAGGCTCGCGACCTGGCCGATCGCCTCCTCCAGGGTGCGGAAGCCGAGCTCGGCGAGCAGCTCGCGCACCTCCTCGGCGATGTACTCGAAGAAGTTCACGACGAACTCCGGCTTGCCGCTGTAGCGCTCGCGGAGCACCGGGTTCTGCGTCGCGACGCCCACGGGGCAGGTGTCGAGGTGGCAGACGCGCATCATGATGCAGCCGGAGACCACCAGCGGGGCCGACGCGAAGCCGTACTCCTCCGCGCCGAGCAGCGCCGCGATCACCACGTCGCGGCCGGTCTTGAGCTGCCCGTCCGTCTGCACGACGATCCGGTCGCGCAGGCCGTTGAGCAGCAGGGTCTGCTGGGTCTCGGCGAGGCCGAGCTCCCAGGGACCGCCCGCGTGCTTGAGCGAGGTGAGCGGCGCCGCGCCGGTGCCGCCGTCGTGGCCGGAGATGAGGACGACGTCCGCGTGCGCCTTGGAGACACCCGCCGCGACCGTGCCGACGCCGACCTCGGAGACCAGCTTCACGTGGACGCGGGCCCGCGGGTTGGCGTTCTTCAGGTCGTGGATCAGCTGCGCCAGGTCCTCGATCGAGTAGATGTCGTGGTGCGGCGGCGGGCTGATCAGCCCCACGCCCGGCGTCGAGTGCCGGGTCTTCGCCACCCACGGGTAGACCTTGTTGCCGGGCAGCTGGCCGCCCTCGCCGGGCTTCGCGCCCTGCGCCATCTTGATCTGGATGTCGTCGGAGTTCGTGAGGTACTCCGCGGTGACGCCGAACCGCCCGGACGCGACCTGCTTGATCGAGCTGCGCCGCTCGGGGTCGTAGAGCCGCTCGGGGTCCTCGCCGCCCTCACCGGTGTTGGACTTCGCGCCCAGCCGGTTCATCGCGATCGCGAGGGTCTCGTGCGCCTCCTGCGAGATCGAGCCGTACGACATCGCGCCGGTCGAGAACCGCTTGACGATCTCCGACACCGGCTCGACCTCGTCGATCGGGATCGGCTGCCGGCCGGCCTCCTCGGCGTTCTTGAGCCGGAACAGGCCGCGCAGCGTCATCAGCCGCTTGGACTGCTCGTCGACACGCGACGTGTACTGCTTGAAGACGTCGTAGCGGCCGTTCCGCGTCGCGTGCTGGAGCCGGAACACCGTCTCGGGGTCGAACAGGTGCGGCTCGGCCTCGCCCGCGACGCTGCGGCGCCACTGGTACTCGCCGCCGATCTCGAGCTCGCGGTGCGCCGGCGAGATGCCGCGCGGCGGGTACGCCGTGGCGTGCCGGCGCGCGACCTCCTCGGCGATCGTGTCGAGCTCGACACCGCCGAGCTTGGAGGTGGTGCCGGTGAAGTACCGGTCGACGAGCGCCTGCGAGAGACCGACCGCCTCGAAGATCTGGGCGCCGGTGTAGGACGCGACCGTGGAGACGCCCATCTTGGACATCACCTTCAGCACGCCCTTGCCGAGCGCCTTGACCAGGTTGGCGACGGCCTTCTCGGCGTCGGCCGTCACGTAGTAGCCCTCGCGGGCCAGGTCCTCGACCGACTCCATCGCCAGGTACGGGTTGACCGCGGCCGCGCCGTACCCGACGAGCAGCGCCACGTGGTGCACCTCGCGGACGTCGCCGGCCTCGACGAGGAGGCCGACCTGGGTGCGGGTCTTCTCCCGGACCAGGTGGTGGTGCACGGCGCCGGTGAGCAGCAGCGACGGGATCGGCGCGAGCTCGGCGGTCGAGTGCCGGTCGGACAGCACGATGATGCGGGCGCCGTCGGCGATCGCCGCCGACACCTCGTGGCAGATCTCCTCGATCCGCTGCGCCATCGCCGCTCCCCCGCCGTCGACGGGGTAGAGCCCGCGCGCGACGTGGGTGATGAAGCCCGGCATGTCGCCGTCCCGGTTGATGTGCCGGATCTTGGCGAGGTCGTCGTTGGAGATCACCGGGAACGGCAGCGTGACCATCCGGCAGGACGCCGGCGCCGGGTCCAGCAGGTTGGACTCCGGGCCGATGGTGCCGGCCAGCGAGGTGACCAGCTCCTCCCGGATCGCGTCCAGCGGCGGGTTGGTGACCTGCGCGAACAGCTGGCTGAAGTAGTCGAACAGCAGCCGCGGCCGCTCGCTCAGCGCCGCGATGGGGGTGTCGGTGCCCATCGAGCCGATCGGCTCGGCGCCGGTGTTCGCCATCGGGGTGAGCAGGACGCGCAGCTCCTCCGCGGTGTAGCCGAACACCTGCTGGCGGCGGGTCACCGAGGCGTGCGTGTGCACGATGTGCTCGCGCTCCGGCACGTCGTCGAGGTGGATGAGGCCTGCGTGCAGCCACTCGTCGTACGGGTGCTCCGCGGCGAGCTCGGCCTTGATCTCCTCGTCCTCGATGATCCGGTGCTCGTCGGTGTCGACGAGGAACATCCGGCCCGGCTGCAGGCGGCCCTTGCGGACCACCTTCTCCGGGGCGATGTCGAGGACGCCGACCTCGGAGGCGAGCACGACCAGGCCGTCGTCGGTCACCCAGTACCGCGAGGGGCGCAGGCCGTTGCGGTCGAGCACCGCGCCGATCTGCGAGCCGTCGGTGAACACGACGCACGCCGGGCCGTCCCACGGCTCCATCAGCGCGGAGTGGAACGCGTAGAACGCGCGGCGCTTGGCGTCCATCTCGGCGTGGTTCTCCCACGCCTCGGGGATCATCATCAGCACCGAGTGCGGCAGCGAGCGGCCGCCCATGTGCAGGAGCTCGAGCACCTCGTCGAACGAGGCGGAGTCGGACGCGCCCGGGGTGCAGATCGGGTAGAGCCGCTCGAGGTCGCCGGGGATCAGGTCGGACTTGAGCAGCGCCTCGCGGGCCCGCATCCAGTTGCGGTTGCCCATCACGGTGTTGATCTCGCCGTTGTGGGCGATGAACCGGAACGGGTGCGCCAGCGGCCAGCTCGGGAACGTGTTGGTCGAGAACCGCGAGTGGACGACGGCCAGCGCCGAGGTCACCCGCTCGTCGAGCAGGTCCGGGAAGAACTTGTCGAGCTGGTCGGTCGTCAGCATGCCCTTGTAGACCAGGGTCCGCGACGACAGCGACGGGAAGTACACGTCGGTCTCGTGCTCGGCGCGCTTGCGCAGGCAGAAGGCCAGCCGCTCCAGCGCCATGCCGGTCACCCGGGATCCCGAGCCCGCCACGAACAGCTGGCTGAACGCCGGCATCACGCCGCGGGCCATGCCGCCGAGCTCGGTCGGGTCGATCGGCACCTCGCGCCAGCCGAGGACCGTGAGGCCCTCCTCTGCGGCGATCTCCTCGATCCGCTGGCGGGTCTTGGCCACCTGCTCGTCGTCGCCGGGCAGGAACGCCGTGCCGACGGCGTACGCGTGCTGCGCCGGGAGGTCGAAGTCGACGACCGCGCGCAGGAACGCGTCCGGCACCTGGAGCAGGATGCCGGCTCCGTCGCCGGTGTTCTGCTCGGCGCCCGCGGCACCGCGGTGGTCGAGGTTCCGCAGGGCGGTGATGCCCTGCTTCACGATGTCGTGGCTGGCGACGCCGGTCAGGGTCGCGACGAACGCCACGCCACACGCATCGTGCTCGTGGCGGGGGTCGTAGAGCCCTTGGGGCGGCGGGAATGCGTGCGAATAGGGCACCGGGCATTCTCCCGTCGTCTCAGCGCCGCGCAGGCCCCACGACGTTGTCGGGGCCGGCGCCGGCGAATCGGCAGTGCATCATGCTGGGTGCAGGGGACGACATTGGCCCTAGCGGGGAGGTGCCAGGCTATCACCCGGCCGGGCTGCCTCCACGTACACGTTCACCTCGCGGCCAGGGTGCCGCCGGGCGCTCCACACGAACCAGGCCAGCCCGACGACGAACATCACGATCGACGTCCACACGTTGAGCCGCAGGCCGGCCACGTCGTGGAGCTCGACGTTGTCGATGCGCAGCATCTCGATCCAGGCGCGACCGGCCGTGTAGACCATGATGTAGAGCGCGAGCACCCGGCCGTGGCCCAGCTGGAACCGGCGGTCCGCCCAGATCAGCACCGCGAACGCAGCCAGGCACCAGAGGCTCTCGTAGAGGAACGTCGGGTGGAACGTCGTCCCGGGCGGGTAGCCCGCGTCCACCGCGGTCCGGTCGCTCACCGACAGGGCCCACGGCAGGTCCGTGGGCTTGCCGAACAGCTCCTGGTTGAACCAGTTCCCCCACCGGCCGAGCGCCTGCGCGACGAGCACGCCGGGCGCGCAGGCGTCCAGGACGGGGAGCAGCTTGATGCCCTTGCGGCGGGCGCCGATGATCAGGCCGACGGCGCCGAGGCCGACCGCACCCCACACCCCGAGGCCGCCGCGCCAGATGTAGAGCGCCTCGATGGGGTGCCGGCCGGCGCCGAAGTAGAGGTCGCTGTCGGTGATCACGTGGTAGAGCCGACCGCCCACCAGTCCGAACGGGACCGCCCAGATCGCGAGGTCCTGGACGTCACCGGCCCGGCCGCCGCGCGCGATCCAGCGCTTCTCGCCGATCCAGATCGCGGCGACGATGCCGAGGATGATCGCGAGCGCGTACCCGCGGATCGGGAGCGGGCCGAGGTACCAGACCCCGTCGGACGGGCTCGGGATCGAGAGGGCGGCGGTCAGCATCGGCGGTCCCCGGTCGGTCAGTCGTTCAGGAGCGTGTGGATGTCGGCGGCGAAGTCCGCCGACGAGGTGTCCTGGGTCCACAGGATCGGCGAGGTGTCGTCGGCGGTGATCCCGGTGACCTGGGTGCTGTGGCTGTTCAGGTCGCGGCCGCCGGTGGGCAGCTTCTCACCGTCGGCGACGTAGACGGCGAGCGGCTTGCCGACCTGGGTGATCGTGTCGAGGTCGCCGGTGAGCCCGATGAACGACCGGTCGAACCGGTCCAGGTAGGCGCGCAGCGCCGCGGGCGTGTCGCGCGTCGGGTCCGTGGTCACGAACACCACGTCCACCCGCTCCCGGTCGGCGTCGTCGAGGCGGGTGATCGCCGAGGTCAGGTTGGACATCACGGTCTGGCAGATGTCCGGGCAGTGCGAGTAGCCGAAGAACACCAGCGTCAGCGGCTTGTCCGTGTCCTTGGTCAGCGAGTACGGCCGGCCGTCGGTGTCCGTCAGCGGCGTGCTGGGCACCCGGTAGGGCTGGTGGGTCTGGCCGGCCCGGTAGCCGTCCTCGCTGGCCTGGCTCGACGAGCAGGCGGCCAGGGAGCCGACCGCGATCACCGAGACGAGCACGGCGAGCGCCCTACGCACCTCGCACACCTCCGGCGAGGTCCTCGGTCAGCGCGGTCAGCGCGCGGAGGCCGGCGGCGCGGTCGTCGGGGTGGTCGAGCAGCACGCGGACGAACGCCGAGCCGACGATCACCCCGTCGGCGTACGCCGCCACCTCGGCCGCCTGCGCCCCGTTGCTGACACCCAGGCCGACCCCGACCGGGAGCCCGCTCTGCTGCGCGGCGACGGCCTGCCGGGCACGCGCGACGAGCGGCTCGGCGAGATCGCTGGTGGTCGTCCGGGCGCCGGTGACGCCCATGACCGCGGTGGCGTAGACGAAGCCCCGGCAGGCGGCGGTCGTCATCGCGATCCGCTCGTCGGTCGAGCTCGGCGCGACGAGGTAGACCTTGTCGAGGTCGTGCTCGTCGGCGGCGCGGCTCCACGCGGGGTCGGCGTCCGGCGTCAGGTCGGGCGTGATCAGCCCGGCGCCCCCGGCGTTCGCGAGGTCGGTGGCGAACCGGGAGACGCCGTAGCGCTCGATCGGGTTCCAGTAGGTCATCACCAGCGTCGGCGTGCCGGTGGCGGCCACGGCCTCGACGGTGCGGAGCACGTCGGCGGTGCGCACGCCGCCGTCCAGGGCCTGCTGCGCGGCGGCCTGGATGGTCGGCCCGTCCATGACCGGGTCGCTGTAGGGCAGCCCGATCTCGATCACGTCGCAGCCGGCGTCGACCATCGCGCGCAGCGCGTCGATCCCGCCCTGCACGTCGGGGAAGCCGGCCGGCAGGTAGCCGACCAGCGCGGCGCGGCCGTCGGCCTTCGCCCGGTCGAACGCGAGGCGGGCGCTCACTCGGGGTCTCCCGTCTCGGCGTCCGCCCGGCCGAGCCCGAAGTACTCCAGCGCGGTGCCCATGTCCTTGTCGCCGCGGCCGGAGAGGTTGACCAGGATCGTCTGGCCCGGGCGCTCCTCGGCCAGCCGCAGGGCGCCGGCGAGCGCGTGCGCGGACTCGATGGCCGGGATGATGCCCTCGGTGCGGGCCAGCAGCGACATCGCGGCCATCGCCTCCTCGTCGGTCACGGGCTGGTACGACGCGCGCCCGATGTGCGCGAGGTGGGCGTGCTGAGGGCCGACGCCGGGGTAGTCCAGCCCGGCGGAGATCGAGTGCGACTCGATGGTCTGGCCGTCCTCGTCCTGCAGGACGTAGGTGCGCGCGCCGTGCAGCACCCCGCGGTCGCCGGCGTAGATCGTCGCCGCGTGCCGGCCGGTCTCGTAGCCCTCTCCCCCGGCCTCGAAGCCGTAGATGGCGACCTCCTCGTCGTCGAGGAACGCGGTGAACAGCCCGATCGCGTTGGAGCCGCCGCCCACGCAGGCCGCGATCGCGTCCGGCAGCTCGCCGTACTGGTCGAGGCACTGGGCGCGCGCCTCGTCGCCGATGCCGCGGCAGAACTCGCGGACCATGCTCGGGAACGGGTGCGGACCGGCGGCCGTGCCGAACAGGTAGGCCGTGTGGTCGACGCTCGCCACCCAGTCGCGCAGCGCCTCGTTGATGGCGTCCTTGAGCGTCGCGCTGCCGGAGTCCACCGCGACGACCTTGGCGCCGAGCAGGTTCATCCGCGCGACGTTGAGGGCCTGGCGCTTGGTGTCGACCGAACCCATGTAGACCGTGCAGTCGAGGCCGAAGTACGCCGCGGCGGTGGCGCTCGCGACCCCGTGCTGGCCGGCGCCGGTCTCGGCGATCACGCGGGTCTTGCCCATCCGCTTCGTGAGCAGCGCCTGGCCGAGGACGTTGCGGATCTTGTGCGCGCCCGTGTGGAGCAGGTCCTCGCGCTTGAGCAGGATCCGCGCGCCGGCCCGCTGGCTGAGCCGCTCCGCGTAGTAGAGCGGGCTCGGCACGCCGGCGTACTCGCGCAGGACCGCCTCGAACTCGGCGACGAAGGCCGGGTCGGCCATCGCGTCGTGCCAGGCGGCGGTGAGCTCGTCCAGGGCGGCGACCAGGGCCTCGGGCATGAACCGCCCGCCGAACCCGTCCTGCGGGTCGCCGAACCACCCCCGCTCGTCAGCCTCGAAACTCATGCCGTCACTCCCGTCATGCTCGCGACCGCCGCCTCGGGGTCGCCGTCCTTGACCAGCGCCTCGCCGACCAGCACGGCGCGGGCGCCCTGGCGCACGAACCGCTGCACGTCGGCGGCGCTGAAGATCCCGCTCTCCGCGACCAGCACGCGGTCGTCCGCCCCTCCGGTCGAGCAGAGCAGCGGCGCGAGCCGGCCGAACGTGTCCTCGTGGATCGCGAGCGTCTTGAGGTTGCGGGCGTTGACGCCGACCAGCTCGGCGCCGAGGTCGACCGCCCGCTCGGTCTCCGCCTCGTCGTGGACCTCGACCAGCACCGTGAGCCCGAGCTCGCGCGCCTCGTCGTGCAGCCGGCGCAGCGTGTCGTCGTCGAGCGCGGCCACGATGAGCAGCGCCAGGTCGGCGCCGGCGGCGCGCGCCTCGACCAGTTGGTACGTCGTGACGATGAAGTCCTTGCGCAGCACGGGCACGTCGACCGCGGCGCGGACGGCGCGCAGGTCGTCGAGGCTGCCGCCGAACCGGCGACGCTCGGTCAGCACGCTGATGGCGGCGGCCCCGCCGGCGGCGTACCGCCGGGCCAGCTCGGCCGGATCCGGGATGTCGGCGAGGTCCCCCTTGCTGGGGCTGCGCCGCTTGACCTCGGCGATCACGCTGGATCCGGGCGCGCGGAAGTGCGGCATCGGGTCGCGCGGCGGGTCGACGTCGGCCAGGGCGGCGCGGAGGTCGACCAGGCTGGTCGCGGACTCCCTCTCGGCGAGGTCGACACGCACACCGGCCACGATCTCGTCGAGCACGGACATGGCACCCAGTGTTTCACGCTGTTTCCAGGCGTCTCGCATGGGTAGTGTCCGGCGCAACGGCCGGCAGACGGACGGCCTCGACGAAGGGTTCCACCTGTGAGCTACTCCGAACCGCCTCCCCCGCCGCCGCAGTACGGCGCGCCGCAGCCGCCGGCCGGCGGTGCCCCGGTGGGCACCTCCGGCATGGCGATCGCCAGCCTCGTGCTGGGCATCCTCGGCATCCTGTCCTGTGGCTGCCTGGTCTTCTCGATCCTCGCGATCGTCTTCAGCCGGATCTCCAACAAGGACATCGCGGCCGGCACGAAGTCCGGCGCCGGCATGGCCAAGGCCGGGTTCATCCTGGGCGTCGTGGGCGTCGCCCTCGGCATCATCTACTGGATCATCGTGATCGTCAGCGGCAACGTGAACTGGACGACCAGCAGCAGCTGAGTCGCCGGTGACAGCGCGGGAGGGGTCGGGCCGTCGGCCCGGCCCCTTCGTGCGTCAGGGGGCCAGCCAGCTCCCCGGCAGGTTCCTGAGGACGGTGAAGAGCAGGATCACGGCGAAGCCGGCGTACACGGCCGTCGGCGTCAGCCAGGACGGCGACTCGCGGCGGGTGCCGCGCCAGCGGTCCCACGCCCAGCGCCCCAGCAGGTAGACCACGAACGGCAGCAGCACGACGAAGAGCAGGTTGCTCGACGCGGCCGCCGCGACGTCGCCGTGGGTGAGGTCGTTGACGGCGCGCAGGCCGCCGCAGCCGGGGCAGTAGACGCCGAGCGCGGCGCTCGGGCACAACCCCCAGGACGCGTGCTGGTGCGGGTCGCGCACGTGCAGCGCGACGGTGAGGAGCGCGAGCCCACCGATCGTCACCGCCGGCGCGACCATCCGCCGCCGGCGGGCGGGCGTGACCTCCGACGCGGGCGTCGTGGTCACGGCGGTCATGGGATCAGTGGCCGGACTCGTGGAAGCCCAGCTTGGCCATCACGGCGAAGATCACCAGGGACGCGACGCCGAGGGCGACGCCGACCCAGAAGATCGTCATGCTGACCGGGTCGAGGAGCAGCCCGACGGCGCCGACCACGAAGCCGAGCATGGCGACCGTGACGGCCGTCCAGGCGGCGGGGGTGTTGCCGTGGTTGTCAGACATGCGAGGGCTCCTCCGGGGGCGATCCTGTGCCGTGCAAGGTGGTGCGGGGACAGTCTATTCAGGATGCTCGGGGTCACGCGCCGTCGGGTCGCGCCCCTCGTCCATCGCCTTCCAGAGGTCGAGGCTGCTCTGCTCCTCCGGCGCCTTCTCCGGTACGGCCGCGGCGCCCGGGGCGTCGTAGCGGCTACCCATCTCCGGCCAGGCGGGCGCGAGCAGGATCGCCGCGGCGCACGCAGCCAGCGAGACCAGCGCGCCGAGCAGGGCCAGGGCGTACCAGGGGGTCGCGCTCACGCTCGATCCCCGGACCCCGACGGCGGCCACCTCGTCGGCGAGCCGGTCGGAGACCTGGGACCACCCGAGCAGCACCGTGGCCAGGGCACCGGCGGAGGCGACCGCGCCGAGGAGCGCGGTCGCCCGCCGGACCCAGCCGCGGGTGACGAGCACGACTCCCCAGCAGGCCAGCACGACCAGGCCCAGGGCGGCGACGAGCGGCAGGTGGGCGTCGTAGGTGACCAGCGGGCTCGCCGGGTCGGCCGCCATCACCGGCTTGGTACCGGCGACGGCGGTCAGACCGCCGAAGACCAGGCCGGCCAGGACGACCGGGCCGAAGGTGCGGCGCCGCCGCCCGGCCGGCTCAGGCATCGGTGAGCAGGTCGGCGTCGAAGCAGGTGCGGTCGCCGGTGTGGCAGGCGACGCCGACCTGGTCGACCTTGACCAGCAGGGTGTCGCCGTCGCAGTCGAGGCGGACCTCCTTCACCCACTGCAGGTGCCCGGAGGTGTCGCCCTTGACCCAGTACTCCTGGCGAGAGCGGCTCCAGTACGTCGCCCGCCCGGTGGTGAGCGTGCGTGCGAGCGCCTCGTCGTCCATCCAGCCCAGCATCAGCACCTCGCCGGTGTCGTGCTGCTGCACGACGGCGGGCACGAGGCCCTCGGCGGTGCGCTTGAGCCGGTCCGCGATCGCGGGGTCGAGTGAGGTCACGAGCCCATTGTCGCAACTGGGTCTCAACTGGCCTGCTGGGCCACCCAGGAGGCGTGCAGCCCGGCGTAGACCGAGCCCTCCTGCCGGACCAGGACCGCGTGCGGCCCGCGCTGCACGACCCGGCCGCGGTCGACGACGACGACCTCGTCGGCGGCCTCGGCGGTGCTGAGCCGGTGCGCGATCGTCACCGACGTCCGGCCGCGCATCAGCCGCTCGAGCGCGCGCCCGATCCGCATCTCCAGCGCGGGGTCGACCGCGCTGGTCGCCTCGTCGAGCACCAGCAGGTCGGGGTCGGCGAGCTGCGCGCGCCAGAGCGCGACCAGCTGCCGCTCCCCCGCCGACATCGACTCGCCGCGCTGGCCGACCCGGGTCGCGATGCCGTTCGGCAGGCCGGCGAGCCAGTCGCCGAGGCCGAGGGAGTCCGCCGCCGCGACGATCTCCTCGTCGGTGGCGTCGAGCCGGCCGTACCGGACGTTCGCGGCGATGGTGTCGTCGAAGAGGAAGCCCTCCTGCGGCACCAGCACGACGCTGCGGCGCAGGGACTCCTGGGCGATGTCGCGCACGTCGATGCCGTCGAGCAGCACGGCGCCCTCGGTCGGGTCCATCAACCGGGTCAGCAGCTTGGCGATCGTCGACTTGCCCGAGCCGGTCTCGCCGACCACGGCGACACGGGTGCCGGCCGCGATCTCGAGGTCGATGTCGCGGAGCACCGGCGGGCCGCCGGGGTAGGCGAACATGACGTCCCGGAACCGCACGTCGACCGGCTCGTGCGGCAGCGTCGAGCCGTCCGGGCCGGGGTCGACCAGGTCGGCGGGCGTCTCGAGGATGCCGATCACCCGGCGCCAGGAGGCGATCGCGTTCTGCGCGTCGGTGAGGATCTGGGTGCCCATCTGCACCGGCCCGACGAACAGCGAGACCAGGAACGCGAAGGCGAGCACGGTGCCGGCCGTGATGTCGCCGGCGAACCCGAGCCAGATGCCGACGATCAGCACGCCGGCGTTGGCCAGGCCCGCGGACACGCCGCCGAGCGAGAACGAGAACGCCGTGAAGCCCTGGGCCCGGGTGCTGGCGGCCTTGTACTCGTCGATCGCGTGGTCGATGCGCTCCTGGGTGCGGTCCTCGACGGCGTACGACCGCACGACGGCCGCGCCCACCACCGGCTCGGAGATCGCGGAGAGCATCACGCCCACCTGCTGGCGGACCGTGCCGTACGCCGCGGAGAGCTTGCGCTGGAAGAAGCGCAGCGAGAGGAAGAGCGGCGCGAAGCAGACCCACACGACGAGCGCGAGCTGCCAGCTGTAGATCACCATCACGACGGTCGCGACGAGCACCTGGCCGATGCTCACCACGAACAGCAGGCCACCGAACACGAGGAACTGGCTGACCTGGTCGACGTCGCTGGTGACCCGGGAGACGAGCGCCCCGCGGCGCTCGGTGTTCTGGGTGAGCAGCGGCAGGTCGTGGACGTGGCGGAACGCCTTGATGCGCAGCGTCGCGAGCCCGCGCTCGGAGGAGGTGAACAGCCGCGCCGTCATCAGGTACGACGCGCAGCTGGTCACCACGAGCGCGGCCGCGGCGGCGATCCCCATCTCGACGGTGAACGCGACGTCGGGCCCGTGGGGGCCGTTGAGGCCGTGGTCGATGGTCTTCTGCACGGCGATGGGGATCACCACCTGCCCGAGCGACGCGACCACGGCGAGGACGAGGGTCCAGCCGATGCCGTCCTTGAGCTCGGGTGAGAAGTGCACCCCGCGGCGGAGCGTCGCGATCGCGCCGATCTCCTCGCCGGACTCCACGGCGCTCATTCGGCCGCCTGCAGCTCGTAGGCGTTGACCAGGTGGGCGTAGGCCGGGCTGCGCTCGAGCAGCTCGGCGTGCGTGCCGCGGTCGGCGACGCGCCCGTCCTGCAGGTGCACGACCTCGTCGGCGAGCGAGATCGTCGCCTTGCGGTAGGCGACCACCACCAGCGTCGCGTCGCTCGTGCCCGACCGCAGCGCCTCCAGGATGCGCGCCTCGACCTCGGGGTCGACCGCGGACGTCGCGTCGTCGAGGATGAGCAGCCGCGGCCGGCGCACCAGCGCACGGGCCAGCGAGATCCGCTGTCGCTGCCCGCCGGACAGCGAGGTGCCGCGCTCCCCGAGCCGGGTGTCGAGGCCGTGCGGCAGCGCCGCGACGAAGCCGTCGGCCTGCGCGGCGCGCAGCGCCGCCCAGACCTCGTCGTCGCTGACGTCGGCGCCCAGCGTGACGTTGCCGCGCACGGTGTCGTCGAAGAGGAACGCGGTCTGCGCGACCACCGAGACCACTCCGGCGAGCTCACCCCTGCCGAGGTCGCGCAGGTCGGTGCCGTCGAGGAGGATCCGGCCCTCGTCGGGGTCGATGAGCCGGGTCATCAGGCTGGTGAGCGTGCTCTTGCCGGACGCCGTGGCGCCGACCAGCGCCACGGTCCGGCCGGGCTCGACGGTGAACGTGACGTCGTCGAGCAGGTGCTGGTCGGGGTCGTAGCGGTACGCC
Source organism: Nocardioides aquiterrae (assembly GCF_039526625.1). Classification (NCBI taxonomy): domain Bacteria; kingdom Bacillati; phylum Actinomycetota; class Actinomycetes; order Propionibacteriales; family Nocardioidaceae; genus Nocardioides; species Nocardioides aquiterrae. The sequence continues at coordinate 54,534 of NZ_BAAAJE010000011.1, read as the reverse complement.
AGGTGCTCGACCTCGAGGCGGGCGCCGGCGTCGGTGCGGGCGGCCGCCCGGTCGCCGTACCGCATCTCGCCGCGGGCGCGCAGCACGCTCCGGACCCGGTGGAAGCCGACGACGCTGCGGGGGAACTCCCCCAGCAGCCAGCCGATCGAGCGGATCGGGAAGGACACGATCGTCAGCAGGTACGCGACGGTGACGACGTCGCCGGGGTCGGTGGCGCCGCTCAGCACCCGGGCCACGCCCACGGCGAGGACGACGAGGACCCCGAGGTTCGGGAGCGCCGCCAGCGTCGGGTCGAACGCCGCGCGGATCCGGCCCGCCCGGATGTTGACGTCGCGGAGCCGGTTCGCGATCTCGGCGAACCGCGCGGTCTCCTCGCGCTCGCGGCCGAGCGTCTTGACGACCATCGCACCGTCGAACGACTCGTGGGCGACCTCGCTGAGCTCGGCGCGCAGCTGCTGGGCCTTGGTCATCAGCGGCGAGGAGTAGTGCTGGTAGACCAGGTTGGCGACCACGACCGCCGGGAAGACCAGCAGGCCGACCAGCGCCAACACCACGTCGGCGAGGAACATCTGCACGACCGCGATCACCATCATCGCCACGGTGCCGACCGCCATGGGCAGGGGCGCGATCGGCCCCCAGGCGGCCTCGACGTCGGAGTTGGCGTTGGAGAGCAGCTGCCCGGTCGGGTGGCGCTGGTGCCACTCCATCGGGAGCGAGAGGTACTGCCGGGTCACCGCGCGGCGGCTGTGCGCCTGCATGCGGTACTGCATGACGCCGGCGCCGAGCCGGCGCGCGACGATCCCGACGGCGCGCAGGATCGCGACGCCCAGGAACAGCGCGAGCACCGCCCACAGCAGCGAGCCGTCGATCTCGCCGTTCTCGAAGGCGGGCAGCACGGCGTGGTCGGTCGCCCAGCCGAGCACCCACGCGTCGGCGACGGTCAGCGCGCCGAACAGCAGGCTGCCGATCGTGGACAGCGTGAAGATCACCGGTTCCCGGCGGATCGCCACCCCGAGTACGGCGAAGCCCTCCGCCGTGGTCCCCCGCCTGCTCGCCACCTGGCCACCTTCCTGTTCGCCGGCCCAACCGTATCGTCGGACCCATGACGGCCTACCTCGCGCTCCGGGAGCGCCACGAGCTCTGCGACCTCGCGCTCGTCGTGGGGCCGGACGCGCCCACGCTGTGCGAGGGCTGGGACGCCCAGGACCTCGTCTCGCACCTGCTGGTCCGCGAGCGCAACCCGGTCTCCTCGCTCGGCAACGTGGTGCCGCAGCTGGCCGGGCTCACCGAGCGCGCCATGGCGCACCGGCGGGCGAAGCCGTTCGAGGTGCAGGTCGAGACGCTCCGCTCGCCGGCGCCCGTGCTGCGGGTCCTCTCGCCGCTGGACCGGCTCATCAACACCTTCGAGCTGGTCGTCCACCACGAGGACCTGCGCCGCGGGCAGCCCGACTGGTCGCCTCGGGACCTGCCCGCCGCCGACCTCGACCTGCTCTGGTCCCAGCTGAGCCGTGGCGGCTCGTTCTTCGGCCGCAAGCTGCCGGCGCCGACCGTGCTGCGGCGCTCCGACACGGGCGCCACCGCGGTCCTGCGGAAGGGCGCCGACCCGGTGACCGTGACCGGCCCGGTCGTCGAGCTGGTGCTGTTCCTCTTCGGCCGTACGGCGGTGCGGGACCTGGCGTTCGAGGGGCCGGGCGACCGGATCGCGGCGCTGCGGGGCGCCGACCTCAGCACCTGACCTCATCCGGACGGGTGCTCCTCGGCAACTGTTGCCATCCCAGCGCCCGCGATTTCGTCGAACCTTTTTCTCAGCATCACTCCGCGACCCGGGGGCGCTGCCTAGGCTGAGCGCACTTTCCGGGGGTGCTGCTCCCGGGAGCCTCCAGCACCACCCGCCGCCTCGGCTGCCTCGTCGTACCCGCAGGCTTCCGAAAGGTCACTCGCGTGTCCGTGCCCACCCGATCCACGCGCCCCCGCCGCACCGGACTCCTCGCTCTGGTCCTCGCCCTCGTCGCCTCGCCGGTCGCGCTGCTGGCTGCTCCCGCCCAGGCGGTCCCGAGCACCAGCATCGTGATCAGCGAGATCTTCGGCGGCAACGGCGCCGGCAACCTGTACAACCAGGACTTCATCGAGCTCTACAACCCGACGAGCAGTGCCGTGAACGTCAACGGCTGGTCGGTGCAGTACCGCGCGGCCACGTCGAGCAGCGGCGCGTCCTCGAAGGTCGACCTGACCGGTTGGATCCCGGCCGGGAGCTACTACCTGGTGGGGGGCGCCTCCACGGCGCCGACGACGGCGGGGACGATCTCGCCCGACGCGGCGAACACGGGCATGAACCTGTCGGGCACGACCGGCGTGGTCATCCTGTCCAACCAGGGCACGCTGCTGACCAACGCCATGATCGGCGCGACGAGCAACATCGACTACAGCAGGATCGTCGACCTGGTCGGCTACGGATCGACCGCCAACGTCTACGAGAACGCGGCCACCACCTCGAGCCTCGCCGCTCCCGCGCCCAGCAACACCACGTCGATCCGGCGCACGACGGCCGACGCCGACGACAACAGCGCCGAGTTCACCACCGCCGGGTCCGGTGTCGCCGACCCGCGCAGCTGCGCGTGCGTCGCCCCGAAGGCCCTGAGGATCACCGAGGTCTACACCGAGGGCGGCACCGACGCGGCCGGCTACGACCACGACTTCGTCGAGCTCCAGAACACCGGCTCCGCCGCGCTGCCGATGGCCGGCCTGAGCCTCCAGTACCGCGCCCCGGACGGCACGGTGACCAAGCTCAAGGATCTCGCCGGCTCGCTCCCCGCCGGCAGCTACGACGTGCTCCAGCTCGGCACCTCCGGTTCCAGCGGGCAGGCCGTCCCGTTCGACCCCGGCTACGACCTGAGCGCCACCGCGCCCGACCTCGGCAAGGCCGGCGGCACCCTCTTCGTCGCGAAGAGCGCGACGGCCTTCGACACCGGGGCCGGCGCCATCGACTACGGCAGCGCGACCGGGCAGTACGTCACCGACCTGGTCGGCTGGGGTACCGCGTCGGCGTACGAGACCACGGCCGCCGACGCCGGCAACCTCACCGGGACCACCTCGCTGGCCCGGGCGGCCGGCGGCGTCGACACCGACGACAACTCCGCAGACCTCGCCTCCGCCGACCTCAGCCCGAACGCGAGCACGGTCGTCCCGGTCCGGACGATCCCGCAGATCCAGGGCACCGGCGCCACCACGCCGCTCAACGGCGCGACCGTGGCGACGAGCGGCGTCGTGACCGCGGCCTACGCGCCGGGCACCGGCAACTTCGCCGGCTTCTACCTCCAGACCGCGGGCTACGACCCGGCGAACGACGCCACCCCCGGCGCCTCGGACGGCATCTTCGTCTTCACCGGCAGCCTGCCGGTCCAGGCGGTCGGGAAGCACGTCGACATCAGCAGCGCCAAGGTCAGCGAGTTCCGCGGGATGACCGAGCTGACGGTGACCAACGCCGCCAACCTGACCGTCCGCGACGCCACTCCGGCCGAGGCGGTCGTCCCCGCGACGGTCGTCCCGGGCACCGACTGCACGATCACCGGCACCAGCACCGACTGCCTCACCGGCGCTGCCCTCGAGGCGGCCCGCGAGGCCCACGAGGGCGAGCTCTTCCTGCCGGCCGACCCGTACACGGTCTCGGACTCCTACGACGGCAGCCCGTGGACCCAGTCGGGCAGCGAGGGCTTCCAGATGAAGGGCGAGATCGGGCTGGCGGCGAACTCGGCGACGCCGCTGATGATCCCGACCGAGCTCGCGAACCCGACGGACGACGCGGCCCTGCACGCGGCGATCGGCCAGTTCAACGCCGCCCACATGATCACCCTCGACGACGGCGCCAACGTCGACTACTCGTCCACCACCGGTACGGCGTTCCCGTGGCTGACCGGGCCCGGCCACACCGTGCGGATCGGCGCCGACGTCACGTTTGCCCAGCCGGTCGTGCTGGACTTCCGCAACGACCTGTGGAAGCTCCAGCCGCGGTCCAAGGTCGACGGCGGCACGGACGGGAGCGCCCAGGGCATCACGATCGAGCAGGACCGTCCGGCGACGCCGGAGAACGTCGGCGGGAACGTCAAGATCGCGACGTTCAACATGCTCAACTACTTCGTCGACGACGCCGAGACCTGGGTCTCGCAGGGCGGTGACGCCTACCTCGGTGCCGACCGCAAGTGCACCTACTACACCGACCGCAACGGTTCCGGCGCGAGCCCGACGTTCCCGGGCCGGGTCACCGCGAACACGTGCACCTGGACCGACGGCCGCGGCGTGGTGCCCCCGGCGACGCCGGTCAAGGACGGCGCCCCGGGCCCGCGCGGGGCCGCGCAGAAGTGCGGCTGCGCCGACCTGACCGACGCGAAGGCGGACTTCGAGCGCCAGCAGGCCAAGGAGATCCGGGCGATCAACACCATGGACGCCGACGTGATGAGCCTGGAGGAGGTCGAGAACGCGATCAAGCTCGGGTACGCCGACCGCGACCGGGCCGTGACCCACCTGGTGGACGTCCTGAACGCCGACTGGAACACCAACCACCCGGGCGACACGAACCCGACGCCGCGCTGGGCCTACGCCCCGAGCCCGCGGCTCGAGGCGCAGCCGACGATCGCCGAGCAGGACGCGATCCGCTCCGCGTTCATCTACAACCCGCGGGTCGTGGAGACCGTCGGCCGGTCGGAGATCCTCGTGAACTCCGCGCCGTTCCGCAACGCCCGCGAGCCGCTCGCCCAGGCGTTCAAGCGCGTGGGCGGCAACCGCGACGACGGCTTCATCGTCATCGTCAACCACTTCAAGTCCAAGGGTGGACCGACCGACATCTCGACGGTCCTGGGCACCGACAACAACGACAAGGGCGACGGCGCCGGCTACTACAACGGCGACCGCATCCGGCAGGCCAGGGCGCTGGACGCCTTCGCGCAGTCGGTCTCCGAGGACAAGGGCATCCCGGCGGTGTTCCTGACCGGTGACTACAACGCCTACAGCAAGGAGGACCCGGTCCTCACGCTGGAGGACGCCGGCTGGCACGAGCTCGCGCCCGACAACCACCAGAAGTCCTACTCCTTCGGCGGCCTGATGGGCTCGCTCGACCACGTGTTCGCCAACGACGCCGCGGTCGGCATGGTCACCGGGCAGACCGTGTGGGCGATCAACGCGAACGAGCCGGTGTACTACGAGTACAGCCGCTACAACTACAACGTCACCAACCTGTACGACGGCACCACGCCGTTCCGCGCGTCGGACCACAACCCGGAGATCATCGGCGTGAACGCGCCGCTGAACCCGCCGCCGGCCGACGTCGACACCGTCCAGGTCCTGGCCTCGAACGACTTCCACGGCCGGATCCTCGACGACCCGGGCAGCGCCGCGGCCGGTGCCGCCGCAATGGCGGGCGCCGTCAAGGGCCTGCGCGCCGACAACCCGGACACCATCTTCGCGATGGCCGGCGACATCATCGGCGCCTCGACGTTCGAGTCGTTCATCGCCCAGGACCAGCCGACGCTGGATGCCCTCAACGAGGCCGGCCTCGACGTCTCGTCCGCGGGCAACCACGAGTTCGACAAGGGCTACCACGACCTGAGGGACCGGGTCATGTCGGACGACGGCGCCGACTGGCCGTACCTTGCCGCCAACGTGCGGCTGCGCGCCGACGACAGCTACGCGCTCGCGCCGGAGCACACGGCCCGCTCCTACGAGCACTCGAACGGCGCCACCTGGTGGAAGGAGCTGCCGGACGGCCACACCGTCGGGTTCGTCGGCGCCGTCACCGAGGACCTGCCGTCGCTGGTCGCCCCGAGCGCCCTGGCCGACGTCTACCTCACGCACATCGTCGACGAGGTCAACGCCTCGGCCGAGGACCTGAAGACCGACGGCTGTGGCGGGGCGCCCTGCGACCTCGTGGTGATGCTCGTGCACGAGGGCGCCCCGGCTCCCGACTGCTCGACCGTCCTCGACCCGGGCAACCGCTTCGGCCAGATCGTCGCGGACGTCGACCCGACCGTCGACGCCATCGTGTCCGGGCACACCCACCTGAAGTACAACTGCAAGCAGGACGTGCCCGGCTGGTCCGGCCGGACCGTCACCCAGCGACCGGTCGTCTCGGCCGGCCAGTACGGCTCGTACCTCAACCAGCTCGAGTTCGACTACGCGCCGGGCACCGACGACCTGCTCGACATCCGCCAGCACGTGCTGGCGATGAAGGACTACGACCCGGACGGCGCCACCCAGGACATCGTCGACGCCGCCGTCGACAACGCCAACGTCCAGGGCGCGGTCAGCCTCGGCAGCGAGACCGGGCCGTTCCAGCGGGCCCGCCGGCAGGACCCGACCACCAGCACGGTGGTCGAGAACCGCGGTGGCGAGTCGACGCTCGGCAACCTGGTCGCCGAGATCCAGCGCTGGAGGACCGGCGCCCAGATCGCGTTCATGAACCCGGGCGGCCTGCGCGCCGACCTGCTGGGCAGCGGCAGCTACCCGTCGGACATCACCTACCGGCAGGCTGCCGACGTGCAGCCGTTCGCCAACACGCTGATGACCCTCGACCTGACCGGCGCCCAGATCAAGACGGTGCTCGAGCAGCAGTGGCAGCGCGACCCGGACGGCAACGTCCCGTCGCGGCCGTTCCTGCGGCTCGGCACCTCGAAGGGCTTCCAGTTCGCCGCCGACCCGAACCGCCCCGAGGGCGACCGGATCACCGGCATGTGGCTGGACGGCGAGCCGATCGACGCGTCCGCGACGTACCACGTGGCCGCGACCAACTTCCTGGTCGACGGCGGCGACAACTTCCGCGGCCTCACCGCCGGGACCCACAAGCAGGACACCGGGTTCACCGACCTGCAGGCGACCGTCGACTACCTCGCCGCGCACCCGACGGTGAGCCCCGACTTCGCCCAGCACGCGGTGGACGTCGTCCTCGGCACCGTCCCGGACGGCGGGTTCGTCGCCGGTGACGCCGTCACCCTGGACGTCTCGTCCCTGGCGATGACCGGCGACCAGGTCCAGGCCGACACCCAGGACAGCACCGTCCGGGTCTACGCCGGCGACACGCCGGTCGGCCCGGCCGCGACCGTCGGCAACGCGCTGCGGAGCGTGCCGGACGACGCGGCCGGCACCGCCCACGTGACGTTCACGGTGCCGGCCGGCGTGACCGGCCCGACGACGACGTTCCTGCTCAGGGGGGATCGGAGCGGCACGTCGTTCCCGATCACGATCCCCACGCGCGACAACCGGACGGCCACGACGGTCTCCGCCGGTGACGTCACCGTGGCGTACGGCCAGCCCGTGGACCTGCAGGTCGAGGTCGCGCCGGCCACGGCGACCGGCGCGGTCACCGTCAAGGACGGCGGCACCGTCCTCGGCACGGTGACCCTGGCGGGCGGCGCGGGTGCGTTCACCCTCCCGGCCGGCTCCCTCGAGCCCGGCGCGCACACGCTGACGCTCGGCTACGGCGGCGACGACGCCCACCAGCCGTCGACCGCCGCGGTCCACGTCACGGTCGACAAGGCCACCCCGGTGGTGGAGGCGACGGCCTCCCCCGCCACCGTCGACCCGGGCCAGACCTCGACGGTCCTGGTGCAGGTGTCCGCGACCGGGGTCACCCCGACCGGCACCGTCACCTGCTCGGCCCCGGGGATGTCCGACGTGGTCGCGACGCTCGCCGACGGCGGCGCCAGCTGCGCGGTCGGGCCGTGGAGCACGGCGGGCAACCGGACCGTCACCGTCTCCTACGGCGGCGACGCCCGCACCGCGGCCGGCGCGGCCGCGGCGACCGTCACGGTCGCCAAGGTCGCCCCGACCGTCAGCGCGCTCGCGGCGCCGAGCACGGTCACGCAGAACACCGGCACCTCGCAGGTCACGGTCACCGTGTCCTCGGCCGGCGTGACCCCGACCGGCACGGTCACCTGCGACGACGGCAGCCCTGCCGACGTCACGCTGGCCGACGGCACCGCCACCTGCACCGTCGGCCCGTTCGACACGACCGGGACGAAGACCGTGACGCTCACGTACTCCGGCGACGCGAACACCGCTGCCGGCAGCACCACGGTCGCGATCAGCGTGACCCCGCCCGGTGGCGGCGGCGGGAGCCAGGTCGAGACCACCGTCTCCGGCCAGGCGGACCCGATCGTCTGGGGCGAGGACGGCGAGGTGGAGATCCGCGTCCGGTCGAAGGAGCGCACCACCGGCGTCGTGACGCTGGACGAGGCGGGCACCCCGGTCGGGAGCGCCAGCGTGGCGAGGAACGGCAAGGCGGAGATCGTGGTCCCGGCCAAGGCACTCGCGGTCGGCAGCCACACGCTGACCCTGAAGTACTCCGGCGACGCGAAGAACAAGCCGTCCTCCGCGACGGTGTCCGTCCAGGTGGTGAAGGCCGACTCGACGACGAGCATCTCGGTCGACCGGTACGTGGTGAAGGTGCACCAGGGCGCGGTCTCGGTGACCGCCAGGGTCCGGTCCTCGGCGGGCACGCCGGGCGGGTCGGTGGTGTTCTCCGCCGACGGCGTCGCGGTCGCGACGGTCCCGGTCGCCGCGGACGGCACCGCCAACGCCCTCGTCGGCCCGTTCGACAGCGTCGGCCCGCACCTGGTGACGGTCCGCTACACCGGCGACGCCAACACCCGCGCGTCCGACGCCGGCACCGTCGTCCTCGCCACCAAGGCGACGCCGGCGATGACGGTCGACCGCAGCCCGGACGTCGTCGTCCGCAACCAGACGCGCGTCGTCCTCGACGTGAGCCTGACGGCCCCCGGGCAGGTCGTCACCGGCGACGTCCGGGTCACCGGGTCGTCGCTCGGCTCGATCCAGGGCACCCTCGTCGACGGCGCCGTGACCCTCACGCTGCCGGTGTTCCGGAAGGACGGGAGGGTCGACCTCTCGGTCGACTACCTGGGCAACCGGGACAACGAGCGGGTGTCGCGGACGGTGTCGTTCGTGGTGCTGAGGGGCTGAGGCCGCTGGGGTGTCGCGACCTCCGGTCAGTTGATGATCTCGCCGCGCTCGTCGGCCAGGATCGCCGCCAGCCGGTCGCGCCACCCCTGCAGCGCCTCGGGGCTGAGGCGAGGCCAGTCAGCGACCTCGCCGACGACCCTCAGCGGCTCGGTGCTGCGGTAGGACCGGGTGGGGTTGCCGGGGAACTTCTTGTCGGTCACGTTCGGGTCGTTCTCGAAGGGTCCCGTCGGCTCGACGGCGTACACCCGTGGCTCGCCGTCGCCCGAGGCGAGCTCCGCGGCGAGCCCGGCACCGTCCGGCAGCGCCGTGAAGTAGATGTGGTTCATCACCACCTCGGGCCGGTAGTTCGACCGGTACCCGGCGGTGAGCAGGTCGCCGACCTGCAGGTCGGCCTTGGTGCCGTGGAAGAACGGGCCCTCGTCCAGGACGTCGGTCACCGGATCAGCGTAGGCGGGCGGACGCCTTCAGGTCCGCTTGGTCAGCAGCATGTCCTTCGACACGGTGAGGTGGACGGTGTTGCCCTCGACCCTGTCGATCTGGGTGGCGGAGACGTACGCGTCGCGGGCGAACAGGCCCTTGCGGTCGACCTTGAGGTAGCCGGTGAGCATCAGCCGCGCAGCGAACGGGCCCGGCACGTCCGGCATCACGGAGGGGTCCTCGCCCTGGAGGGTGATCGCCTCCGGCTCGCCCAGCTTGACGAACTCGACCTTGCCGACCTCCTCGCCGTTCACGTCCACGACCTTCATGCCCTCGTAGACCTGCTCGATCGGCCCGATCCGGTCGATGGATCCGCGGTACTCGTCGTGCCGCTGGACGTCGGTGCTGCCCAGCTCGGTCAGCAGCCGCTGTGCCCGGGCCACCTCCTCCTCGGTGCCGTGGACGACCAGCAGGTAGTGGCCGGTGCGCACCAGCTCCTCGTACTTCGGGAGGTAGTTCTTGGCCACGAAGTGTCCGAGGAGGGCGCCGACCGCGCCCCCCAGCAGGGCGCCCTGCGCGGCGCCGACAGCGGCCGCCGCCAGCGGACCGAGGACGACGAGGGGGCCGACACCCGGGATGAAGAGCATCGCGGCCCCGGTCAGGATGCCGAACAGCCCTCCCACCCAGGCCCCCGTCGCCGCGCTGGGACCCGCGACGTCACCGGTCGTGACGAACCCGTTGATCCGGATCTCGCTCTCCATGTCCTTGCCGATGATCGAGATCCGGTCGACCGGGAAGTCCCGCTTGGCGAGCGCGATGACCGCCTGCTCGGCGGCGGCGAGGTCGGGGAAGACCGCGATGACGGCCCGGTCGTCCGCGCCGACCGGACGGGAGTCGGTGGTCGGCGGATCGCTGCCGAGGGTGCGAGAGGGATCCACCTGCGTGACCTGCCGCGTGCCCGGGTCGGTGCCCGGCTCCGTGCCCGCGGGATCGGCTTCGGTCCGGGTGACGGGTTCGGTCATGACGCCCTCCTCGAGTGCTCCGACCAACCGGCCGTGTCGCATCGCCCGGTCGCGGGCGCGCTGTCCCCCACCGTGGCTCGAAGTGGCAGTCCTCGCATCCCGCGATCGGGGGTCTTTGCGCCGAGGGGCTGGGCCGCCCGAGCGGATCATCAGGAGGTGTGGTTGCCCAGCCAGGCGAGGTAGCACACGAAGACGATCGCCTCGATGACCGATCCGAGGCCGAATCCCATCGCGAGGCCGACACCCCAACGCCGGGACTCCTTCCTGCGGCCGAGGACAAGGCCGGTCACGATCCCGGCGATCCCGAGCACCCAGGACGCGAGGACCGCACGGGTGGTGGTCTGGTCACCGATCTCCGCCATTCCCAGCAGACGGTCACGTACCCGACGCAGGACAGCGCGGCGACCGTGGCGGTCGTCCATCTCGGTGACGTTGCGACCGGGGCGTTCATCGGACTCGCCACGCGCCACCTCCGGAACCATCGCCTGGGACGGGCGTCCGGCGCCTGGGTGCTGAGTCCATATCCCTATTGTCGGCGCGCGCTCGCTGGATCGGACCCTGATGAGGCGATCCACGCTGGTCTTGTATTCGAACAGGTGTTCTAGTATGATGTCGCCATGGTCGTCTTGATCAGCGAAGACAGCCCGGCGGCGGTGCTCGCCGCGAGCGAGGCCGCGCTGACCGAGCGCCGGACGGCTCAGGTCAAGGACCTGCTGCTGGTCCTGCAGTGGGCCGACCTGCACGGTGGCGACCCGCAGCGCGAGCCGGGCGCCGTTCCCGCCCGCTTCGGCGGCGACAAGCTCGTCGAGCTCGGGGGTGACGGCACTCCGAGCGTCCAGGACCTCTGCGTGCACGAGCTTGCGATCGCCCGGCAGACCCACCCGATGGCGACCCGGTCGACCATGGCGGACGCCCTCGACCTCCGCCACCGGCTCCCCCGGGTCTGGGCGCAGGTGGTCGAGCTCGCGTGCGAGCCCTGGGTGGCGTGCAAGGTCGCCCGGATGTCGCGGCGGCTGGACCGCCACCAGGTCGAGGTCGTGGACGCGGCGGTCGCCGAAGCGATCGGCGGGCAGTCGCCCGGGCGGGTGCTGACGATCGCCGAGGCGAAGGTCATCGAGGCCGACACCGCCGCCCACGCCGCCCGGCTGGAGGAGGAGCGCCGCCGGCGCGGCGTGTGGCTGAGCGTCACCGACGTGGAGACCGGCACCCGGGGCGTGTTCGCCCGCGTCGAGCCGAGCGACGCCGTGTGGGTCGACGCGATGCTCGAGCGGATCGTCGACGCGTTCCTGGCCCGGCCCGACATCCTGCGCGCCCACCACCCGGACCTGCCCGCGGCCCTCGACGACCTGAGCCGCGACGAGCTGCGTGCGATCGCGTTCGGCTGGCTGGCCCGGCCGGACGACGTTCGCGAGCTGCTGGCGGGCGCCGAGGTCCGGCGCAAGCCGCACCACAGCGCCGTCGTCTACCTTCACCTCCACGAGAGCGCCGTCGCCGGGACGTCGAACGGCATGGCCCGGGTCGAGCGCCTCGGCCCGATGCTGCTCGAGCAGGTCACCCGGCTGCTCGGACACGCCCAGGTGACCGTCAAGCCGGTGCTCGACCTCGACGAGCACACCAGCGTCAACGCCTACGAGTTCCCGTCCGAGATCTCCGAGCGCACTCGGCTGCGGTGCGTGGGGGACGTCTTCCCGTATGCCGCGGGCGTCGACACGATGACCGGCCGGTACGACGACGACCACGCGGTCCCGTTCGACCCCGGTGGACCACCCGGGCAGACCGGCGACCACAACGACGCCCCGCTCTCCCGGTCGAACCACCGGGCCAAGACCCATCGCGGCTATCGCCTCAGACAGATCGACGACGGCACCTACCTGTGGACCAGCCCGCACGGCCTCCACCGCCTCGTGGACCCCACCGGCACCTACCGGGTGACCGACACCGACGTGTGGATGCTGGAGCACGCCGACGAGCTCGACGCTGCCCTCGACCGCCTGTACAACGAACTGGTCACGACCGTCTCCTGATCGCGCGCCCACGGGCACGCTGACGCCATGAGACGAGCCCTGCCCGCGGCTGCCGTCGTCCTCGCGGCCGCCCTCACGGGGTGTGGCGGCTCGGACGAGGGCCTGATGCCGGCGGACGGCGCCTCGACCGTCACCGAGCTGGACTCCGGGGCAGTCGGCGTTGCCGACGTCGGCGGAGACGCCTGGCTCGTGCAGCCCGAGGCGGGGACGGTGCTGCCCGGGGACGGCGACCCGATCGACGTGGGCGAGGCGCCGCTGCGGATCGTGAGCACCCCGGACGGCGTGTGGGTGAGCGTGATCCGGGACGGCACCGTCGTCCGCATCGACCCCGCGACGGGGGACGTCGACACCACGGTGGAGCTGAAGCCGGAGGGCAGCGAGCCCGAGGGGCTCGCGTGGGACGGCGAGCACCTGTGGGTGGTCGACCAGGCGGGTGGCCGCGTCGTCGAGCTGGACCCGGACGGAGCGGTGGTGGCCGCGTTCCGGACCGATGACGAGCCGCGCCTGGTCGCCGCCGGCGACTCCGGGGTGTGGGTGGCGAACTACGGCGGCACGTCGGTGTCCCGGATCGCCGACGGGACGGTCCGGACGGTCCGGCTCACCTCCTGCGTCGGCCCGCAGGGCATCGCCGAGGTGGCCGGGCGCGTCTGGGTGTCCTGCACGCTGAGCGGCAAGGCGGTCGCCCTCGACGCCGGGACCATGAAGCCGGTCGCCGACGTCCGCGACCTGCCCGACGCCGACGCGGTCGTCGGCCACGACGACACGGTGTACGTCGTGGGCCAGGCCGGGCCGACCGTCTACGTCCTCGACGCCGCCACCGGCCAGCTGCGCGACACCGTGCGCCTCGACGACGCGACGCCGACGTCCGAGAACGTCGGGGCCGCGGTGGTCGGCGGCGACCTGGTCGTCACGCACCCGGACGTGCGGCGGGTCTACACGCTGCCGTTGCCGTAGCTCAGCGCACCGGGTGGCCGGCGTCCGCCAGCGCCGTCTTCACGTCCGCGATCCGCAGGGTGCCGAAGTGGAACACGGTGGCCGCGAGGACGGCGTCCGCGCCGGCGTCGACCGCGGGCGGGAAGTGCTCGACCGCACCGGCGCCGCCGGAGGCGATGATCGGGATGGTGACCTCGCGGCGCACGGCGCGGATCAGCTCGAGATCGAAGCCGTTCTCGGTGCCGTCGGCGTCCATCGCGTTGAGCAGGATCTCCCCCGCGCCCAGCTCGGTGGCCCGGACCGCCCACTCGATCGCGTCGAGGCCGGCGGACTTGCGGCCCCCGTGCGTGGTGACCTCGAAGCCGGACGGCGTGCCGGGCCCGCGGCGGGCGTCGACCCTTCTCGCATCGACGGAGAGCACGAGGACCTGGTTGCCGAACCGGTCCGCGATCTCGGCGACCAGCTCGGGGCGGTGGATCGCCGCGGTGTTGACCGCGACCTTGTCGGCCCCGGCGCGCAGCAGCCGGTCGACATCCTCGACCGACGACACTCCCCCGCCGACGGTCAGCGGGATGAAGACCTCCTCGGCGGTCCGGGACACGATCTCCATCGTGGTCGCCCGGCCCTCGTGCGAGGCGGAGATGTCGAGGAAGGTCAGCTCGTCGGCGCCCTCGGCGTCGTACGTCCGAGCCAGCTCGACCGGGTCCCCGGCGTCGCGGAGCTCCCGGAAGTTGATGCCCTTCACGACCCGGCCCGCGTCGACGTCCAGGCACGGAATCACGCGTACGGCGAGCGTCACTCCGCCCTCCCCCGGGCCCCTCGCGTCAGCTCCAGCGCGTCCTCGAGCGTGAACCGCCCCTCGTACAGCGCGGTCCCGGCGATCGCACCCTCGACGCCCTCGGGCACCAGCGCCATCAGCGCCCGGATGTCGTCGAGCGTGGTGACGCCGCCCGACGCGACCACCGGCGCGGAGGTCGCGGCGCACACGTCGCGCAGGAGCTGCAGGTTGGGGCCGGCGAGCATGCCGTCCTTGTTGACGTCGGTGACGACGTACCGGGCACAGCCCTCCGAGTCGAGGCGGGCCAGCGTCTCGTAGAGGTCGCCGCCCTCCTGGGTCCACCCGCGCGCCGCGAGCGTCCGGCCGCGTACGTCGAGGCCGATCGCGACCCGGTCGCCGTGCTCGGCGATGACCCGCGCGCACCACTCCGGCTGCTCGAGCGCGGCGGTGCCGATGTTGACCCGCCGGCAGCCGGTCGCCAGCGCGGCCGCCAGCGACTCGTCGTCGCGGATGCCGCCGCTCATCTCGACCTTGATGTCGAGCGCGCCGACGATCTCCGCCTGCAGCTCGCGGTTGGAGCCGCGGCCGAACGCCGCGTCGAGGTCGACGAGGTGGATCCACTCGGCACCGGCGTCCTGCCAGCGCATCGCGGCGGCGACCGGGTCGCCGTACACGCGCTCGGAGCCCGCGACGCCCTGGGCGAGCTGGACGGCGCGGCCCTCGGTGATGTCGACGGCGGGGAGGAGCTCGAGATAGTCGGACACAGCCATCACTTTCGGGTCATCAGGACGTGGACGAGCGGGAGCAGCAGGACGGTCAGGAGCAGCGCCAGGGACCGGAGGTACCAGTCGTCGGTCGCGAACCAGACCAGCGCGTTGAGGACGACGCCGGCGAGCACCAGGACCCGGCCCTGGGTGCGCCGGCGCTCGGCGAGGATGCCCGACGGTCCGCGGCGCCGCCTGGGCAGGCGCGACGTCATCGCGCGGAGGCGGGCGTCCCGGCGCTCCCGGCGCTCGGCCTCGGCGGCCCGGGCCGCGGCGAGGACGGCGGCCTCGCGCTCGCGCTCGGCGCGCCGCTGGGCCCGCTCCTTGCTCACGACGCGGGCCTCACAGCGACTCCACCCAGTTGCGCAGCAGGGCAGCACCGGCGTCGCCGGACTTCTCCGGGTGGAACTGGGTCGCCGACAGCGGGCCGTTCTCGACCGCGGCCACGAACCGGTCGCCACCGTGCGTGGTCCAGTGCACCAGGGGCGCGCGGGTGCGGTCGTTGGTCTGCAGGGTCCAGTCGCGGACGCCGTACGAGTGCACGAAGTAGAACCGCTCCTGCTCGATCCCGCGGAACAGCGTGCTGCCCGCCGCGACGTCGACCGTGTTCCAGCCCATGTGCGGCACCACCGGCGCCTGCAGCCGCTCGACGACGCCCGGCCACTCGTCGCAGCCCTCGGTCTCCACGCCGTGCTCCACTCCGCGCTCGAACAGGATCTGCATCCCGACGCAGATGCCGAGCACCGGCCGCCCGCCGGCCAGCCGCCGGCCGATCACCTCGTGCCCGCGGATCGCACGCAGCCCCTCCATGCAGGCCGCGAACGCGCCCACGCCGGGGACGACGAGCCCGTCGGCGTCCTGGGCCAGCGCGCGGTCGGACGTGAGCGTCACCTCGGCGCCGGCGCGCTCGACCGCGCGCACGGCGGAGCGGAGGTTCCCCGACCCGTAGTCGAGGACCACGACGTTCGGACGGGTCACAGACTGCCCTTCGTGGACGGCACGCCGGTCTCGCGCGGGTCGATCGCGATCGCGTCGCGGAACGCCCGGGCGAACGCCTTGAACTGCGTCTCCACGATGTGGTGCGGCTCGCGGCCCGCCAGCACCCGCACGTGCAGCGCGAGGTGCGCGTGGAACGCGATCGTCTCGAAGACGTGCTGGGTCAGGGACCCGAGGTAGGCGCCCCCGAGCACGACGTACTGCTGCCCCTCCGGCTCGCCGGTGTGCACGCAGTACGGCCGCCCGGAGACGTCCACGACGGCCTGCACCAGCGCCTCGTCCAGCGGGACGGTGGCGTCACCGAACCGGCGCACGCCGGCCTTGTCGCCGAGCGCCTCGCGCAGCGCCTGCCCGAGCACGATCGCGGTGTCCTCGACGGTGTGGTGCGCGTCGATGTGGGTGTCGCCCTCGGTCTGCACGGTCAGGTCCAGCAGCGCGTGCCGGCCGAACGCGTCGAGCATGTGGTCGTAGAAGCCGACCCCGGTGGAGACGTCGGTGCGACCGGTGCCGTCGAGGTCGACCTCGACCAGCACCTTCGACTCCTTGGTCTGGCGCTCGATCCGTGCCGTCCTGCTCATGACTGCTCCTCCATGACCTGCGTCAGTGCTTCCTGGAACGCCTGCATCTCCTCGCGGGTGCCGATCGACACCCGCAGCCAGCCGTCGGGGCCGGTCTCCCGGATCAGCACACCCCGGTCGAGCAGCCCCTGCCACACAGCATGACGGTCCGGGAAGGTCCCGAACAACGCGAAGTTCGCGTCGGTGTCGGCCACGGTGAGCCCCCGACCGCGCAGCCAGTCGACGGTGCGGTCACGCTCGGCGCGCAGCTCGTCGACCTTGCCGAGCAGCTCGGGGGCGTGCCGCAGCGCCGCGAGCGCGGTCGCCTGGGTGACGGCGGAGAGGTGGTACGGCAGCCGCACGACCCGGATCGCGTCACAGATCTCCGGCGCGGCGGCGAGGTACCCGACCCGGGCCCCGGCCAGGGCGAACGCCTTGCTCATGGTGCGCGACACGACCAGGTTGCGGTGCCGCGGCAGCAGCTCCAGCGCGCTCGGCGTGCCGGCGCGGCGGAACTCGCCGTACGCCTCGTCGACGACCACGATCCCGCTCTGCTCGTTGCCGGCCGCGGCCTCGCAGAGCGTGGTCACCGCGTCCAGCGGCAGCGCGGTGCCGGTGGGGTTGTTCGGGCTCGGCAGCAGCACGACGCTCGGCTGCTTCTCCTTGACCAGGTCGTGCGCGTGGTCGAGGTCGAGCGCGAAGTCGCTCTCGCGGTGCCCGACCACCCACTCGGTCACCGAGTCGCGGGCGTACTCGGGATACATCGAGTACGTCGGCGCGAAGCTCAGCGCCACCCGGCCCGGGCCGCCGAAGGCCTGGAGCAGCTGGAGCATCACCTCGTTGGAGCCGTTGGCGGCCCACACCTGCTCCGGCGTGACGCCGTGGGGCGTGTCCCGGGACAGGTACGCCGCCAACGCCGTCCGCAGCTCGGTGAACTCGCGGTCCGGGTAGCGGTTCAGCGTGGTCGCCGCCGCCGCGA
>NZ_BAAAJE010000011.1:0-37061 GCF_039526625.1 Nocardioides aquiterrae | reverse complement strand
TAGGGGTTCTCGTTGACGTTGAGCTGGACCGGGACGTCGAGCTGGGGCGCGCCGTACGGCTCGATGCCCCGCAGCTCCTCCCGCAGCGGAGGCCAGGTCACTCTGCCGGCTCCCCCGCGGACCGGACCTTGACCGCCGCGCCGTGGCCGGGCAGGTCCTCGGCCTCGGCGAGCGTGACGACGTGGCCGGCGACCGCCGCCAGGGCCTCGCGCGAGTAGTCGACGACGTGTACCGACTTGGTGAACGCGCGGACCGACAGCCCGCTGCTGTGACAGGCGCAGCCGCCCGTGGGCAGCACGTGGTTGGAGCCGGCGCAGTAGTCGCCCAGGCTGACCGGGGCGTACGGGCCGACGAAGATCGCGCCGGCGTTGCGCACCCGGGCGGCCCACCCGGCCGCGTCCTCGGTCTGGATCTCCAGGTGCTCGGCGGCGTAGGCGTTGACGACCTCCAGGCCCTGCTCGAGGTCGTCGACCAGCACGATGCCGGACTGGGGGCCGGACAGGCTGGTGCGGATCCGCTCGACGTGCTTGGTCGCGGCGACCTGCTCCTCGAGGGCCGTCTCGACCGCGGCGGCGAGCGCCTCGGACGGCGTGACCAGCACCGACGCGGCCAGCGGATCGTGCTCGGCCTGGCTGATCAGGTCCGCGGCGACGTACGCCGGGTCCGCCGAGTCGTCGGCGAGGACGGCGATCTCGGTGGGGCCGGCCTCGGAGTCGATGCCGACCAGGCCCTTGAGGATCCGCTTGGCCGTGACCGTGTAGATGTTGCCGGGGCCGGTGACCAGGTCGACCTTGGCGCACGGACCGGTGCCGTAGGCGAACATCGCGATCGCCTGCGCACCGCCGACGGCGTACACCTCGTCGACGCCCAGCAGCGCGCATGCGGCCAGGATCGTCGGGTGGACCGATCCGCCGAACTCCTTCTGCGGGGGGCTCGCGAGCGCGATCGACTCCACGCCGGCGGTCTGCGCCGGGACCACGTTCATCAGCACGCTGGACACCAGCGGCGCCAGGCCGCCGGGCACGTACAGGCCGACGCGGCCGACCGGCACCTTGCGGTGGGTGACCCGCGCGCCCGGGCCGAGGTCGGTGACGGCGTCCCGCTCGAGCTCGTTCGCGCAGGTCGCGCGCAGCCGGCGGATCGACTCCTCGAGGCCGGCGCGGATGTCGGGGTCGAGCCGCTCCAGCGCGCTGCGCAGCGCCTCCGGGGCGACCCGGATGTCGTCGACGGCCACGCCGTCGAAGCGCTCCGAGAGCTCCCGGATCGCCTCCAGGCCGCGGGTGCGGACGTCCTCGCAGATCGCATGCACCGCCGGCACCGCCGCCTCGACGTCGAAGTCGGCGCGGGGCACGGCTGCCCGGTAGTCGACCGTCGCCCGGTCGGCTCCCCGCAGGTCGATGCGCTGGATCCGCTGGATCGAGCCTGTCGAGATCATGAGTCGATTCTACGGACGCCGCGCCGCCGGCCCCGAACCGCGACAGGTGCTGGACCGGCTACGTTGTCGATGTGGCCGACCCGCTGCCGATGTTCCCGCTCAACGCGGTCCTGTTCCCCGGCGTGAGCGTGCCGCTCACGGTCTTCGAGGACCGGTACCGCGCGCTGGTGCACCACCTGCTGCGGATCGAGGACCCGGCCGAGCGGCTGTTCGGGACGGTCGGGATCCGGGAGGGCTACGAGGTCGGTGACCACGGTGCGCAGTCGCTGTACCGGATCGGTGTGCGCTGCCAGCTCACCGAGATCGAGGCGAACCCGGACGGCACCTTCGAGGTGGTCGCCGTCGGTCTGGAGCGGATCCAGCTCGACCGGCTGGAGACCTCCGGGCCGTTCCCGGCCGGGCACGTCACCGAGCGGCCGGACCCCGAGGCGGTGGTGGCGGAGTCGATCCTGGAGCGCGCCCGGGTCGCGTTCACGGCGTACCGAGCGGCGCTCGCTGACATCCGCGCCGACCCCTACTCCGGCACGCTCCCCCGCGACGCGGCCTGGCTCTCGTGGACGCTGGCCGCGGTCGCCCCGCTGCCGATGCCCGAGCGGCAGGCGCTGCTGGAGGCAGAGGACGCCGCCGTCCGGCTCGTGATGGTCACCGACCTGCTGCGCGCGGAGCTGCGCGCGATGAACGTGATCCCGTCGCTGCCGGCCACCGAGGTGGCGCGGACGCGATGGTCGCCGAACTGATCAAGCGAGCAGCGGCGTGCGAGGCACGAGCACGGCGCGTCGCGAGACGAGGTCGAGCAAGCCCCGCGACCGAGGGACGAGGTCGCGACGGGCGCGTCGAGACCCGGTGAGACGAAAGGCAACCTGTGGCGAAGAAGTCCGCCGGCGGTACGCCGGCCACGGTCGCGCTGACCCGCGCCGGCATCGCGTTCACCCTGCACGAGTACGACCACGACCCGCGCGCCCAGTCCTTCGGCCTCGAGGCCGCCGCAGCGCTGGGACTCGACCCCGCGCAGGTCTTCAAGACGCTGATGACGACCGTGGACCCTTCGACAGGCTCAGGACAACGCGGGAAGCTGACCATCGGCATCGTCCCGGTGTCGGGCCAGCTCGACCTCAAGGCGCTGGCCCGGGCGGCCGGTGGCAGCAAGGCGGCGATGGCCGACGTCGCGGCCGCCGAGCGGGCCACCGGGTACGTCGCCGGCGGGATCTCGCCGATCGGCCAGAAGCGGCCGCACCCCACCGTGCTCGACGAGACCGCGATGGCCTTCGACACCGTCTACGTCTCCGGCGGACGCCGCGGCCTGGACCTCGGCATCGCCCCGGCCGACCTGGTTCGGGCGACGAACGCGACCGTGGCCCCGATCAGTCGGTCGTGACCCGCAGCACCAGGTGGCTGGTGCTGTCGTCGACGCGGACGCTCGCACCGAGCGCCGCCAGCGGCTCGAGCTCGTCGACGTCGTCGAACCAGCTGCCCGCGTCGAAGTTCACGAACAGCACCGCGCCCGCGTCGCCGGCGTCCGGGACGGCGGCTCGGAACGCGTCGGTGCCACCGAGGCCGCCGTTCGCGAGCAGCTGCTCGCGGTAGTCGGCGTCCGGCCCGACCACGACCGTGTCGCCCTCGGTGTCGACGCCCAGCGGCTCGCCGATGCGATCCACGACCGCGGCGATCCGGTCCGTGTCGCCCTGCACCTTGAGGCCGACCGGGAGGCCGCTCTCACCGGTGGGGTCGAGCATGGAGTCGAGGTCGATGTCGCCGGAGACGGCCAGCGCCGCGGACCGGCCGGCGAGCGCCTCGGCGTCGCCGGGCAGGTCGAGTCCCGTCGCGTCGGCGAGCTGCTGGAGCGTGTCCGCGTCCACCAGGTGGCCGAGCCACCCCTCGGCGAAGCCGACGCCGAGGGCGGCGGCAGTGTCGTCGGGCAGGGTGGCGAGCACGTCGTCGCCGGCGTCGGAGCCGCCCAGCGCCTGCTCGGCGCCCCCGGCGTCCGCGGCCACCTCCAGCTCGAGGGAGCCGTCGGAGAAGCGCACGGTGGCGGCCAGGCCGCCGAAGTCCTTCAGGGCGTCCGCGGCGTCCGGGATCGCTGCTGCGGGCCCGACCGCCGAGTAGCCGAGGCACGGCGCGGCACAGTCTCCGGCGTACTGCTGCGGCAGGCCCCCCACGCTGCTCAGGGAGTCCAGCTGGTCGGCGATCAGCCGCCCCGCCTCCGGCGAGAGGTAGGCGGTGACGATCCCGTCGCCGCCGGCCTCGTCGGTCCAGTGCTGGAAGTCGCCGTCGTCGGCCAGCGACGCGTCGGCGGCGTCGGCGGCGACGCCGTCGGCGACGTCCTGGGTCTCGCCGAGCAGCGCCCAGCCGTCGGCGATGTTCCAGGCGAGCTGCTCGCCCGAGCAGTCCCGGAGCGCGGCGAGGCCCCGGTCGGCGGCGCCCTCGTCGCTCACCTGCAGCACGATCACCGGTTCGGGCTGGTCCGCGCCGTTGTCGACGGCTGCGACGGCCATCCGGTCGCCGAGCCACGGCTCGACGTCTTCCTCGTAGTCGAGGTCGCCGCACGGGGTCGAGCCCTGGACCTCCTCGAAGACCCACTTCCGCACGTCGTCGTCGGTGTCCAGGCCGACCTGGTCGCGGAACTCCGGGAACTTGCGCAGCGTGCGCAGCGCCTCGATCTTCTGGCCGCCGCTCGGGTCGAGGTCGATGCTGACGTAGCCGACGGTCGAGGCCGGCAGCGCCGCGGCGGGCTGCGGGCCGGTCGAGAAGAACGACCACGCCGCCCACGCGCCCACGCCGACGACGGCGAGCAGGCCGACCGCGCCACCCGCGATCAGGGCGGTACGGCGCCCACCGCGCGGCCCGGGCGGCTGCGGAGAGCCGCCGTGACTGTCGAGGTACTCCGGCGTGCTGGACACGCCAGGATCCTAGGTGACGTCGCGCGGCCCGTCGCGATGAACGGCCGAGAGGCCGAGGAACACCAGGGTCAGCGCGATCAGCGCACCGGCGGGGAGCGCGATCCAGGCGCTGTGCCCGGACACCGCGAGCCGGGCGGGCAGATGGGCGCCCTCCTTCGCGCCGGCGGCCGCCTGCACCGGGTCGCCCGGGCCGAGCGCGACCCCGACGCGGTACATGAGCAGCGCGCCCAGCAGCGAGCCCGCCACGACGCCGACCAGCGTCGCCAGCGGCACCCGGTCGAGGAACAGCGAGACCACGGCGCCGCCGAGCAGCCCGGCCACCGCGCCGACCACGACGTACCACGCCGTCCCGGAGAACTGGCCGCGCAGGTTCGCCTCGTCCAGCGCCACCCACTTGTGGTCGACGACGACACCCTCCGGTGCGGTCCACACCCACTCCCAGACCGCGCCGGCCACGACGCCGGTGACCGCGAGCACGAGGACGACGAGCGCGAGCTGGACGAGCGCCGGCCTCAGCCCGTCAGGCATCCGGGCCCCAGCAGCTGCTTGAGGTCCGCGAAGAGCGCCGGGCTCGGGCTGACCCGCAGCCGGTCGTCGAGGCGCATGACCATCGTCTGCTCACGGGTCAAGAGTCGCAGGCGCACCTCGGTCATGCCCCGGTGGGTGCCGAGCACCTCCTTGAGCTGCTCGATGACCGGCGGGGTGCACCGGGTCGAGGGCAGGCTGATCACCACCGGCCCGGAGGGACCGTCGGACAGGTCGGGGACCGTGACCTCCTGGCCGTGGATCTCCGGCTGGTCCTTCTGCCGCGACAGCCGGCCCCGGACCGTGACGATCGCGTCCTCGGAGATCACCTGCCCGCACAGCTGCCAGGCGCTCGGGAACAGCAGCACGTCGATGGCGCCGTCGAGGTCCTCGACGGTGACCAGCGCCCACGCGTCGCCGCGCTTGGTGATCTTGCGCTGCACCGACGTCACCAGCCCGGACACGGTGATCGAGCTGCCGTCGGGGCGGTCCTCGTCCATCATCAGCTGGCCGATGGTGCAGTCGGTGCCGTTGGACAGCACGTGCTCGAGCCCGAGCAGCGGGTGGTCGGACACGTAGAGGCCGAGCATCTCCCGCTCGTGGCCGAGCAGGGTCATCTTGTCCCAGTCGTCGATGTCGGGGATCGCGACCGAGACGCCGAAGCCCGAGCCGTCGTCGAGCCCGCCGAACAGTGAGTCCTGGCCGATCGCCTCGTTGCGCTTGATGTCGACGTACTGGTCGACCGCGGTCTCGTGGATCGCCACCAGCGCACGCCGCTTGTGCTTCATGTCGTCGAAGGCGCCCGCCTTGATCAGCGACTCGATGACCCGCTTGTTGCACACCAGCGCCGGGACCTTCTCGAGGAAGTCGTTGAAGTCCACGTAGCGCCCCTTCTCCTCGCGCGCGGCCACGATGCCGTCGACGACGTTGGCGCCGACGTTGCGGACCGCGGTGAGGCCGAAGCGGACGTCCTGGCCGACCGGGGTGAAGTTGTGCGAGGACTCGTTGACGTCCGGCGGGAGCACCTGGATCTTCATCCGGCGGCACTCGTTGAGGTAGATCGCCATCTTGTCCTTGTCGTCCCGCGCGGACGTCAGGAGCGCGGCCATGTACTCGGCCGGGTAGTTCGCCTTGAGGTACGCCGTCCAGTACGTGATGACGCCGTACGCCGCGGAGTGCGACTTGTTGAACGCGTAGTCGGAGAACGGGAGCAGGATCTCCCAGAGCTTGTCGATCGCGACCTGGGGGAACCCGCGCTCGAGCATGCCGGCCTGGAAGCCGGCGTACTGCTTGTCGAGCTCCTCCTTCTTCTTCTTGCCCATCGCGCGGCGCAGGTTGTCCGCGGCGCCCAGCGTGAAGCCCGCCAGGACCTGGGCGATCGCCATCACCTGCTCCTGGTAGACGATCAGGCCGTACGTCTCCCCCAGCACCGGCTCGAGCGCCTCGGCCAGCGCCGGGTGGATCGGCTCGATCGGCTCGCGGCCGTTCTTGCGGCGCGCGTACTTGTTGTGCGAGTCCGCGCCCATCGGGCCCGGCCGGTACAGCGCGCTGACCGCGGTGATGTCGGCGAACTGGTCGGGCTGCAGCGAGCGCAGCAGCGCCCGCATGCCGCCACCATCGAGCTGGAACACGCCCAGCGTCTCGCCGCGCCCCATCAGCTCGTAGGTCGCGCGGTCGTCGAAGGGCAGCTCCTCCAGGACGACGTGCTCGCCCCGGTTGGCCTCGATGTTCGCCACCGCGTCGTCGAGGATGTGCAGGTTGGAGAGGCCGAGGAAGTCCATCTTGACCAGCCCGAGCGCCTCGCACATCGGGTAGTCGAACTGGGTGATGATCGCGCCGTCCTGCGGCCGCGCCATGATCGGCACGATGTCGATCAGCGGATCGCTGGACATGATCACGCCGGCGGCGTGCACGCCCCAGTTGCGGATCTGGCCCTCGAGGCCGACCGCGGTCTCGTAGATCCGGCGGACGTCGGGGTCGGAGTCGTGCAGCGACCGGAACTCGCCGCCCTCGCCGTACCTCTTGTGGCCGGGGTCGAAGATGTCCTTCAGCGGCACGCCCTTGCCCATCACGTCGGGCGGCAGCGCCTTGGTGATGCGGTCGGAGATCGCGAAGCCGAAGTCGAGCACGCGGGCCGCGTCCTTGATCGCGGCCTTGGACTTGAGCCGGCCGAAGGTGGCGATCTGGGCGACCCGGTCGGCGCCGTACTTGTCGGTGACGTACTTGATGACCTCGCCGCGCCGGTGGTCGTCGAAGTCGATGTCGAAGTCGGGCATCGACGGCCGCTCGGGGTTGAGGAACCGCTCGAAGAAGAGCCCGTGCTCGAGGGGGCAGAGGTCGGTGATGCTCAGCGCGTACGCCGCGATCGAGCCCGCGCCGGAGCCGCGGCCGGGGCCGACGCGGATGCCGTTGCGCTTGGACCACTGGATGAAGTCGGCGACCACCAGGTAGTAGCCGCAGTAGCCCTTCTGGGAGATGACCGCGAGCTCCATCTCGACGCGGTCCTTGACCTGCTGGGTCAGCCGCTCGCCGGGGTAGCGGGCCTCGATGCCGCGCCAGACCTCCTTGCGGAACCAGCTCTCCTCGGTCTCCCCGGCCGGGACGTCGGCGCGCGCCATGTAGCCGCCGGTGGACTCGACGAACTCGACCTCGCAGCGCTCGGCGATCGCGAGGGTGTTGTCGCACGCGGCGGAGAGGTCGTACGACGCCCAGAGCTCGCGCATCTCGGCCGCGGACTTGATGTAGTAGCCGCCGCCGTCGAACTTCAGCCGGTTCGTGTCGGAGAGGCGCTTGCCGGACGCGACGCAGATGAGGGCGTCGTGGGCGTCGGCGTCCTCGGGGTTGTTGTAGTGCGAGTCGTTGGTGGCCAGCGGCGGGATGCCGAGCTCGCGGCCGAGCCTCAGGAGGTCGTCGCGGACCCGCTTCTCGATCGAGATGCCGTGGTCCATCAGCTCGAGGTAGACGTTGTCGCGGCCGAAGATGTCCTGCAGCTCACCGGCCTCGCGGACCGCCTCGTCCCACTGGCCGAGGCGCAGCCGGGTCTGGATGGCGCCGCTGGGGCAGCCGGTGCTGACGATGATGCCCTTGCTGTGCTCCTGGAGGATCTCCTTGTCCATCCGCGGCTTGTAGAAGAACCCCTCGAGGCTGGAGCGGGATGAGAGCCGGAACAGGTTGTGCATGCCCTCGGTGCTCTCGGCCCACATCGTCATGTGGGTGTAGGCGCCGGCGCCCGCGACGTCGTCGCCGCCCTCCTCGGCCGCATCGCCCTTGCCCCACCGCACCCGGCGGCGCTCGCCGCGGGAGGTGCCGGGCGTGATGTAGGCCTCGATGCCGATGATCGGCTTCACGCCGTGCTTGCGGGCCTTGGAGTAGAAGTCGTACGCGCCGTGCAGGTTGCCGTGGTCGGTCATGGCGATCGCCGGCATCTCCAGGTCGGCCACCCGGGTGAACAGTCCGTCGAGCAGCGAGGCCCCGTCGAGCATGGAGTACTCGGTGTGGACGTGGAGGTGGACGAAGGAGTCCTGGGAGGCGTTCGCCATCGTCGCGGGCCACTCCTCGAGCTGTGTGCGGGCATGACTGACGAAGCCACGGATGCGCCGCGGCACCGACCAGGGGGAAGGGGTTCACTCTAACGCCCCCGCCCCTCCCGATCGGGTACTTGCGAGAGTGTCACGACCCACCGACAGTCAGTCCAGTCAGTCCCCGGGGAGCCGCGCGGTGAACAGGTGCGCCACCTCGGTCGGCGGGTCGCTCAGGGCCCGGGCGCGCAGGTCGAGGTCGCGGTCGGTGGCGGTCAGCCGCCCCGAGTGCTGGAGCAGGTGCTCGGCCCAGGACGCCACGGTGTACTGCTCGACGTACCGGGTCGGGTCGGCGGCGTCGACGTACAGGGCCCAGGACGTGCCACCGGTTCGGCGCCGCATCCGGCGCAGGTCCGGCGCCAGCGCGAGGAGCTCGTCCCGGCGCTCGCCGGAGACGTGGTAGGTCGTCGTGACCAGGACCTCGCCGGGGTGCTGCCCAGCGTCGATCGCCACCCGCGGCTCCGGCCAGAACATCGCGGGCGAGCGGTCGAGCCCGCTGGTGTCGCGCAGCGGCAGCAGCGCGCCCGCGACCGCCCCCACGACCAGCAGCACCGCCGCGGCGACGTACGCCGTCGTGAGCCCGAAGGCGTCCGCGACGGCCCCCCAGGCCGCGGCCGCCCCGGCCATCGACCCGAACAGCACCAGTTGGTAGACCGCGAGGCCGCGGGCCCGGACCCACACCGGCAGGAACGTCTGGAGGTTGGCGTTGAGCGTGGAGAGGACGCCGACCCAGGCCACCCCGGCCGGCAGCAGCGCGAGCACCCCGAGCCAGGCCGTCGGCGTCACGACCAGGACCAGCAGCGCGGCGGCGTACAGCACCATCGCGGCGGCGACCAGCCCGTTGGTCGTCAGGCGCGAGCGGACGCGCGGCAGCAGGAACGCTCCCCCGATGGAGCCGATCCCCAGCGCGCCGAGCATCACGCCGTACCCCCCGGCGCCGAGCCCCAGCCGGTCCCGCGCGACCAGCGCCAGCAGCGCCCACAGCACGTTGGCGGGCACGACGAACATCGTGCAGCGCAGCAGCAGCCGGCGGACGACGCGGGAGTGCCGGACGTAGCGGCCCCCGGCGAGCAGCGCGGGCAGGAACGGCTCGCTCCCCCGCGCGTCCGGCTCGCGGCGCCAGGCGAGCAGCACCAGCCCGAACACGACGAACGAGACGACGTTGAGCGCGAAGACGGCCGGGACCCCCGCCCGCGCCACGACCACGCCCGCGATCGCCGGGCCGATCGCGCGGGCGATGTTCACGTTGATCGACCCCAGCACCGACGCGTTGGGGATCAGCGGGCGCGGCACCAGGTCCGGCACCACCGCCTGGTACGCCGGAGCCTGCAGCGCGGCTCCGGCACCGAGGGCGAACGTCAGCGACAGCAGCAGCCCGGGCGTCATCCGGTCCGCGGCGGTGAGCACCGTGAGCAGGAGCGCCACGACCGTCTGGAAGCCCTGGACCCCGATCAGCAGCCAGCGCCGGTCGAACGAGTCGGCCAGCACCCCGGCCGGCATCGCCAGCAGCAGCACCGGGAGCGCCTGCGCGGTCTGCACCAGCGAGACCAGGGTGGCGGCGTTCGGCTCGTGGACGAGGAGCCACTGGGCCCCGACGGTCTGCATCCAGGTGCCGATGTTGCTGACCAGGGCGCCGATCCAGAGCCAGCGGAACACCGCGATCCGCAGCGGTGCCCACGTGGTCGGCGGGGCGCCGGCGGTGGCGGACGTCTCGGCGGACAGCGACGACATGGGGCCTCGGTACCCATCGGCGGCCCGTCAGAGCTCGGTGGCGGCGTCCAGGCTCTCGGTGATGATCGCGTGCACGATCCGGGCCAGCCGCTCGTGGCCGAGCGCCGGGGCGCGGCGGGCCAGTGCGGCGGCGATCTCCTGCTCGCGGTCGGGGTCGCGCCTGGGGTCCGGCTTGTGGGCCTGGACCGCGCGGGTGAGCGCGGCCCGGCGGGCCAGCAGGTCGCCGAGCTGCTCGTCGACCTCGTCGATCAGGCCGCGGAAGAACGCGAGCGGGTACGCACCGGGCCAGGCCATCCGGACGTCGGGAGCCTTCTCCTCGTTGCCCGAGCCGTCGGTGCGCTCCAGCTCGACCAGGCCGTGCCGGGCGTAGAAGCGCCGGGCGCCGGTGTTGCTCTCGAACACCCACAGGCAGAAGCCGCCGGGGCGTAGGCCCTTGGCGACGTCGAGGAGAGCGGTGCCGATACCCTCGCCGGCCGCCTCGGGTGCCACGTAGAGCGACTCCAGCCAGTCGCCGTCGACGACCAGGAACGCGAGCAGCGCGTCGGCGCGCTCGGCCACCCACACCTCGCGGCGGCCCAGGTCCCACCCGCCGACGAACGCGTGCACCTCGTCGACGGTATGGACCTGCGGCGGCATCGACGGCACGGCGGCCTCGCGCACCCGGAGGTACAGGTCCGCGACGGCGGGCAGGTCCTGCGGTGTCGCCGGGCGGAGCAGCAGCTCGTCAGTGCTCATCGCGGATCACGTCGAGCGCGTGCGCGAGGTCGTCCGGGTACGTCGACTCGTACTCGACGTAGTCCCCCGAGTCCGGGTGCTCGAAGCCGAGGCGGACGGCGTGCAGCCACTGGCGCTGCAGCCCGAGCCGCTTGGCCAGCGACGGGTCCGCGCCGTAGGTGAGGTCGCCGACGCAGGGGTGCTTGAGCGCGGCCATGTGCACCCGGATCTGGTGCGTGCGGCCGGTCTCGAGGTGGACCTCCAGCAGGCTGGCGAACCGGTGCGCCTCGAGCGTCTCGTAGTGCGTGACGCTGTGCCGACCGTCGGCCATCACCGCGAACTTGTAGTCGGCCTTCGGGTGCCGCCCGATCGGCGCGTCGACGGTGCCCTCGAGCGGGTCCGGGTGGCCCTGCACGAGCGCGTGGTAGACCTTGTCGACCGTGCGGTGGCGGAAGGCGTTCTTGAGCACCGAGTAGGCGTGCTCGGACTTGCAGATCACCATCACGCCGGAGGTCCCGACGTCGAGCCGCTGCACGATGCCCTGCCGCTCGGACGCGCCGCTCGTGGAGATGCGGAAGCCGGCGCCGGCGAGGTGGCCGACGACGGTCGGCCCCGACCAGCCCGGCGACGGGTGCACGGCGACCCCGACCGGCTTGTCGATCACGACGATCGCGTCGTCGTCGTGGATGATCTTGATCCCCTCGACGACCTCGGGCACGACCTCGAGCGGGTTCGCCTCGACCGGGATCGTGACGTCGAGGATCGCGCCCGGCACGACGCGGTCGCTCTTGCTGGCCGCCCGGCCGTCGAGCTCGACGTGGCCCTGGGCGATCAGGTCGGCGGCTCGGGTGCGCGAGAGCCCGAAGAGCCGGGCCATCGCCGCGTCCACGCGCTCCCCGTCCAGGCCTTCCGGGACGGAGAGGACCCGGTGGTCGGCGGCGGCGGTCACTCCTGACCCTCCCGCGGCGCGCGGCTGCCGTCCAGCCGGATGCCGCGGTAGACCTGCACCAGGATCAGCACGGCGGCCGCGTCGATGCAGATGTCGGCGACGTTGAACACCGGCCAGTGCGGCAGCATGAAGAAGTCGACGACGTGGCCCCGCAGCGGGCCGGGCGCGCGGAGCAGCCGGTCGGTGAGGTTGCCGGCGACGCCGGCCATCAGGAGGCCCAGCGCCACCGCCCAGCCCGCGCTGCCCAGCCGGCGCGAGAACCAGGCGACCACCAGGACCGCGACGATCGACACGACGCTGAACACCTCGGTGTAGGCGGTGCCGGCGCTGAACGCCGCACCGGGGTTGCGCACCAGGTGCAGCACGAACAGGTCGCCGACGAGCTTCACGTCCGGGCGGTCGGTGAGCTTCTCGACCGCGACCACCTTGGCGACCACGTCGACGGCGTACGCCGCCAGGGCGACCGCCGCGAAGAGGGCGAGATGCCGGCCCCGGGGGCGGTGGGTAGGGGTCGTACCGCTGTCGTTCTCGTCGCCGGTCAGCGACGCTCCTCGCGCTGCTTGCATGTCATGCACAGTGTGGCACGGGGGAAGGCCATGAGCCGCATCTTGCCGATGGGGTTGCCGCACGACTCGCACACGCCGTAGGTGCCGTCGTCGATGCGGGCCAGCGCGCGTTCGATCTGGGCCAGCTTGTCGCGCTCGCTGTTGAGCACGGTGAGCTCGTGGTCGCGCTCGAAGCTGGTCGCCCCGAGGTCGGCCTGGTCCTGGCCCGCGCCGTCGCCGGAGTCGCGCATCAGCCCGCTGAGCTCGGCCTCCTGGGCCTCGACGATGTCGCGGCTGTGCTCGAGCTGCTCGTGGAGCTCCGCGAGGACCTCCTTGAGCTCGGCCTTCGTCCAGGCGCCCTCGCCCTCCTTGACGACGAGCGAGCTCATCGGGGCCTTCTTGGCCGGGGCGGCCTTCTTGGCGGGGGCGGTCTTCTTCGCGGCGACCTCGGCGGGCGCCGCCTTCTTCGCCGGGGCCGCCTTCGTGACCGCGACCTTGGCGGGCGCGGCCTTCTTGGCCGGAGCCGCCTTCTTGGCGGGCGCCGCCTTCTTCGCCGGAGCCGCCTTCTTCGCCGGAGCCGCCTTCTTCGCCGGAGCCGCCTTCTTCGCCGGAGCCGCCTTCTTCGCGGGCGCCGCCTTCTTCGCGGGCGCCGCCTTCTTCACGGGCGCTGCCTTCTTCGCGGCGACCTTGGCGGGCGCCGCCTTCTTGGCCGGAGCCGCCTTCTTCGCGGGAGCGGCCTTCTTGGCCGGCGTGGCCTTGGCCACCGCGCCGTTCTTCTTCGCCGGGGCCTTCGTCGCCGGGGCTTTCTTCGCCGCCGGGCGGCCGATGACCTTCCGGGCGGCGGAGGCCGCCTGCCCAGCGAGCGACTTCCTCGTGCTGCGAGCCATGGTCGGGCCTCCTCGGGCTCCGGCGGCTGTGGGTTGTGCCACAGGGTGTGCGGGGAGGGTAGCCGGTGACCCCGACGCCCTCAAATCAGCCACACCGTGGGAACGCGAAAGCGGCCGGCCCCCAGGCCGGCCGCTCGCGCGATGAGAGGGTGGAACGTGGTCAGGCCTCGTCCTCGCCGAGGATCGAGCGCAGCCGCTTGGGCGCCGGAGCGTCGTCGCCGCCGGACATCGAGCCGTCCGACGCGCCACTGCCCAGGGCCTCGAGCTGCTGGGTGAAGTAGCTCTTGAGGCGGGACCGGTACTCGCGCTCGAACGAGCGGAGCTTCTCGACCTCGCTGTTGAGGATGTCCCGCTCGCGCTCGAGGTCGCCGAACATCTGCCGGCGGCGCTCGGCGGTCTCCGAGTCGAGCATCTGGGCACGGGTACGGGCGTCCGACTCGAGCCGGTCCGCCTTGATCTTGGACTCCGACTCCAGGCGCTCGGCCTTGGTGCGGGCCTCGCCGATGATCTTGTCGGCCTCGTTCTTGGCGTCCTCGACCAGCTCGTCCGCGTTGCGGGTCGCGATCTCGAGCAGTCGGGCCGCGGCGTTCGACGCCTCGGGGACCGTCTCCACCCGGATCGTCTCGACCGGGCTCGCCACCACCATCGGGCTGGGCGTCGCCACCGGCGCCGGCTCCTGCTCGGGGGCCTTCTCCTCGGCGCGCTGGGGTGCGGCCTCGCTCGGTGCGCCGCCACCGCTCTGGGCCGCGGCCAGCTTCGACCGGAGGTCCTCGTTCTCCTTGGTCAGACGCGCGAGCTCGGCCTCGACCTCGTCCAGGAACTGGTCGACCTCGCCCATGTCGTAGCCCTCGCGGAGCCGGACGGGAGTAAAGCGCTTGTTGCTCACGTCCTCAGGCGTCAGCGGCATGACCTCACCCATTCTCATCGTTAGTAGCTGTCGGTCGAACAATAGCGCTTGCGCAGGTGACCGGCGCACCCGCTCCCGCGCTGCGGTTGGTCCCGGCTCAGGTCAGGAAGATCGCGGAGTTGAGCCGGAGCAGGATGTACGCCCCGATCATCACGATCAGGAAGCTCAGGTCGAGCGAGATGCTCCCGATCCGCAACGGCGGGATCACCCGGCGCAGCGCCTTGATCGGCGGGTCGGTCGCCGAGTACACGCCCTCGAGCCCCACCAGCAGGACGCCGTGCGGCACCCACGACCGCGCGAAGACCTGGACCCAGTCCACCACGAACCGGACCCAGAGCAGCGCGATGAACACCCACAGGATCACGTGGATGACGAGCCCGACTTCGTGCAAGAGATGCTTCCTAGCTCTGGTTGAAGAACCCGCCCTCGGCGATCCGCTGCTTGTCCTCAGCGGCCACCGACACGTTCGGCGGAGAGAGCAGGAACACCTTGCTGGTGACGCGCTCGATGGTGCCACGCGTCGCAAACACCAAGCCGGCCGCGAAGTCGACGAGGCGCTTGGCGTCCGCGTCGTCCATCTCCGAGAGGTTCATGATCACCGGCGTGCCCTCGCGGAAGTTCTCACCGACGGTGCGCGCCTCGTTGTAGGTGCGCGGGTGCAGGGTCGTGATGCGGGACAGCTCGGCCACCACTCCGGTCGGGCCGGACGCCGGACGCCGGCGCTCGGAGATGTCGGACACGGGCGCGGGGCGCACCTCGCGCTTCGGCGCACGGACGGGAGCGGTCTCCTGCGTCTCGTACTCGCCCTCGTAGGCGTACTCGTCGTCGTACCGGCCGGTGTCCTCGAGCAGGCCGAGGTACTCGCCGATCCTGCGCATCGCGCCGCTCATGACTGTGCCCTCCGGTGATGGTGTGGTGGTTGGGACATTACTGGACCTGTGGCCTCGAACCGAGGACCGCGGAGCCAATCCGGACGTGTGTCGCGCCGGCCCGTACGGCGTGCTCGAGGTCCCCGCTCATCCCGGCCGAGAGCCAGGTCGCGTCGGGGTGGTCGGCGAGGAAGTCGCGGCGGATCCCGGCCAGTCGCGCGAACGCCGACGCCGGGTCCTCGCCCAGCGGAGCGACGGCCATCAGCCCGCGCAGGCGGAGCATGCCGGCCTGGGCGACCGCGGCCCCGAGCGCGGCGAGCCCGTCGGGGTCGACGCCGGACCGGCCCTCCCGCCCGGGCGGGTCCAGGCTCACCTGGAGCAGCACGTCGACGGCGTGGTCGCGCGCCTGCGCCCCGCGGTCCAGGCCGCTGACCAGCTTGGCCCGGTCGACGGACTCCACGACATCGGCGTACGCCGCGACGGCCGCGGCCTTGTTGCTCTGCAGGCCCCCGATGAAGTGCCAGGTCAGGCCGAGGTCGGCGCACTCGGCGGCCTTCGCCTGCGCCTCCTGGTGGCGGTTCTCCCCGACGTCGGTCACACCGAGGTCGGCCAGGATCCGCACGTCGGAGGCCGGGAAGAACTTGGTGACCACCACCAGCCGGACCTCGTCCGGGCCCCGCCCCGCGTCCGCGCAGGCGGCGGCGATCCGGCTCCGCACCGTCTCGAGGCCGGCGGCGATCTCGTCGCGACGGCTCGTGGTCATGGGGTCCTCCAGACGACGCCGGCGAGCCGGCCGGCGGCGGCGCCGTCGCGCCGGTGGGAGTGGTAGGCGTCGTCCTCGCGCGTGCAGCCGCCGACCCGCTCCGCCGGGACGCCGGCCGCGGCCAGCTGGGCCAGGACCCCGGCACCGAGGTCGAGGGCCGGGGTGCCCCAGCGGGTGGTGGCGTGGGTGGCGGGCACCGCGGCGGCGACCTCGGCGCGCATCTCGTCCGGCACCTCGTAGCAGCCGCCGCACACGTGCGGGCCCACCCAGGCACGGGGGGCGGTCGCGCCGAGCCCGCGCAGCCGCTCGACGGCGGCCGTGACCACGCCCCGGCGTACCCCCTCGCGGCCCGCGTGGACGGCGCCGATCGCGCCGTTCTCCCCCACGAGCAGCACCGGGACGCAGTCGGCGGCGCGGGCCAGCAGCGCGATGCCGGGCCGGTCGGTGACCAGGGCGTCGGCGTCCGGGAACCCGTCGGTCGCGGTGACCTCGTGGACGGTGGTGCCGTGCACCTGGTGCATGAGGTACGGCGTCGCGCCGGTCTCCGCGGCGATCTCGGCCAGGCCGGCGGCGCGGACCTCGTCGGGCGCCAGGTCGCCGAGGTCGAGGCGCCGTTCGGTGAACGCGACCGACACCGTGCCGGTCGCGACCGGCACGGTGTCGCGGAACAGGAAGGTCACTTGAGGAAGTCGGGCACGTCCAGGTCGTCGTCGTCGAACTGGAGCGGGCGGGGGGCCGGACGCGGAGCGCTGGCCTGGGGGGCCGACGCGGTCGTGGCGACCTTCTCCTTCTCCTTCTCCTTCGCGGCGTCCTGGTCGGCGGCGGCGGCCGGGGTGGCGGTGGGCTTGGCCTCGGCCGGCGCCTGGCGCGTGTCGCGGCGCAGCACGGCGCCCTCGTCGCGGCGCTTCGGCTGGCCGCCGTCGAAGCCGGCGGCGATCACGGTCACCCGGACCTCGTCGCCCAGCGCGTCGTCGATGGTCGCGCCGAAGATGATGTTGGCCTCCGGGTGCACGGCCTCGGCGACCAGCGCGGCGGCCTCGTTGATCTCGAACAGCCCGAGGTCGGAGCCGCCGGCGATCGAGAGCAGCACGCCGTGGGCGCCGTCGATGCTCGCCTCGAGCAGCGGGCTGGAGACGGCCATCTCCGCGGCGGCGACCGACCGGTCCTCGCCGCGCGCCGAGCCGATGCCCATCAGCGCGGAGCCGGCGTTCGACATCACGGACTTCACGTCGGCGAAGTCGAGGTTGATCAGCCCGGGCGTGGTGATCAGGTCGGTGATGCCGGAGACGCCCTGCAGGAGCACCTGGTCGGCCTGCTTGAACGCGTCGAGCACCGAGACGTTGCGGTCGCTGATCGACAGCAGCCGGTCGTTCGGGATCACGATGAGGGTGTCGACCTCCTCGCGCAGCTGCGCGATGCCCTCCTCGGCCGAGTTCGCGCGGCGGCGCCCCTCGAACGCGAACGGGCGGGTCACGACGCCGATGGTCAGCGCGCCGAGGCTGCGCGCGATCCGCGCGACCACGGGGGCGCCACCGGTGCCGGTGCCGCCGCCCTCGCCGGCGGTCACGAACACCATGTCGGCGCCCTTGATGACCTCCTCGATCTCGTCGGCGTGGTCCTCGGCCGCCCGCGACCCGACGTCGGGGTTGGCGCCCGCGCCGAGGCCGCGGGTGAGCTCCCGCCCGATGTCGAGCTTGACGTCGGCGTCGCTCATGAGGAGCGCCTGCGCGTCGGTGTTGATCGCGATGAACTCGACGCCCTTGAGTCCGACCTCGATCATCCGGTTGACGGCGTTGACACCTCCGCCACCGATGCCCACGACCTTGATGATGGCCAGGTAGTTCTGCGCTGCTGCCACGGCTTTCGCCCTTCGCTGCTCGTGCGGATGTCGGTCGATGTCTCTCCGGCGTGTCCCTCAACCCTGACCCTCAGCCTGAGGGTTATAGTTATGTCAACCTCGCCGTGGTGACGACACTAGGCAGGCACGCGTCCCGATCCGCGGAGACACGCCGGGATCAGTTCGGACTGGTCGTGGGGTTGCCCGGGACCGAGACGTCGTACGTCTGCGCCTTGCGGGCGACCAGCAGCTTGGCGAGCACCTCGGCCTTGAGGTCGGAGTCGGCCGAGCTCCCCCACCGCACGGTGCGGCCGTCGCGGAGCGCGAGGGTGATCTCGTCGACGGTCTCCACCTCGACGTGGTCGACCTTCGCGGCCAGGTCGGCGGGCAGCGAGCCGACGACGAGGGCGGCCTCGCGCAGGGCGTCGCTGCCGGTGTCGGTGCCGGTCTGCACGCGCGGGAGAGCGGGCGGCGGCTGCGCGTAGTCGCGGAAGACCACGCCGTCCTCGTCCATCCCGCGCAGCTGCCCGGCGATCTCGACGACCGCCACCGCGACCCGCTCGGAGACGTCGATGCGCACCCGGTCCGGCCACTCGCGCGAGACGTCGGCGGACCGGACGGCGGCCAGCGCCTCGACCCGCGCGCGGACCCGGTCCAGGTCCACGCTCGCCAGCGCGTCCCCTTCGGGGACGGCGGCCGCTTGGCGGACCTGCTGCGCGGAGAGCAGGTGCGTGCCCCGGACGTCCACGCCCTGCACCGACAGGAACGACGAGAAGTACACGAGCCACAGGCCGCCGACGATCGCCGCCAGCACGAGCACGACCGCCAGCACCGGCTTCCAGTTCAGCCAGCGACGGGCCCACTGCCGGCGCGCGAAGCGCCGGCGGGTCCGGAGGTCGGGGTCGCTCATCCCAGCAGCTCCAGCACCCGCGGACCGACCTCGGTCACCGTCCCGGCGCCGAGGGTCAGCACCAGGTCGCCCGGCCGGGCCCGCGCGGCCAGCGCCGCGGCCGCGTCGTCGAAGGCGGGCACGAACGCCACCCGGTCCGCCGGCAGCGGGACGGCGTCCGCGACCAGCGCCCCGGTGACCGACGGGTCCGCGTCCTCGCGGGCGAGGTACACGTCGAGCACCACGACCTCGTCGGCCGCGCCGAGAGCCGCGCCCATCTGGGCGCCGAAGATGCGGGTCCGGGAGACCAGGTGCGGCTGGAACGCGACCACCACCCGGCCCGCTCCGGCCAGCGCCCGCGCGGCCTGCAGGTCGCCCGCGATCTCGGTGGGGTGGTGCGCGTAGCTGTCGTAGACGCGGACTCCCCCGGCCTCGCCCTTGAGCTCCATCCGCCGCTTGGTGCCCGTGTACGACGCGATGCCGCGCACCAGGTCCGCCGCCTCGTAGCCGAGGCCGACGCCGGCCGCGAGCGCCGCCAGCGCGTCCGCGAGGTAGTGCTCGCCGGGCGACCACAGCTCCACGTCCGCGAGCGCGCCCGGGGCTGCCGCCGAGACCCGGACCACCCGGCGGCCCCGGGCCTCGTGCCGGTCGGCCAGCGCCCCCGCTCCCGCGTCGTCGACGCAGCACACCAGGAACCCGTCCGGGTCGAGGGTGTCGACGAAGTCGTCGAACGCGCGGCGGTAGGCCTCCTCGGTCCCCCAGTGGTCGAGGTGGTCGGCGTCGACGTTCGTGACGATCGCGGCGTACGGCGCGTAGTGCAGGAAGGCACCGTCGCTCTCGTCGGCCTCCGCGACGAAGACCGGTCCGGAGCCCTCGGCGGCGTTCACGCCGGTGGCGGCGAGGTCGCCGCCGATCGCGTACGTCGGGTCGGCGCCGGCCGCCTGCAGGGCGACGGTGAGCAGCGACGTGGTCGTCGTCTTGCCGTGCGTGCCGGCGACGGCGACGACGCGCCGGCCCGCCATCACGGCCGCGAGCGCCGCCGACCGGGGCAGCACGCGCAGGCCCCGGCGGACCGCCTCGGCGTACTCGGGGTTGTCCTCGCGGACCGCGGTGGAGACGACGAGCGTGTCCGCGTCGCCGACGTGCTCCGCCGCGTGCCCGACGTGCACGGTCGCCCCGAGCGCCCGCAGCGCGGCGAGGGCCGGCGAGTCCACCCCGTCGCTGCCGCTCACCGCGATGCCGCGGGTCAGCATGATCCGCGCGATGCCGGACAGGCCGGCGCCGCCGATGCCGACGAAGTGGACACGGCCGAGCCGGTCGGCCGGCAGGATCTCGTCGGGGACGGGCAGCTTCATCGGGCGGCCGTCTCGAGCACGATGCGCGCGAGCTTCTCGTCGGCGTCGCGCGGGATCAGCGCGGCGGCCGCGGCGCTCATCGTCGCCAGCTGCTCCGCGTCGACGGCGAGCTGCGGGACCGTGGCCTCGACCCACGCGGTGGTGAGCGCGGCGTCCTCGACCAGGAGGCCGCCGCCGGCGTCGACGACCGGCCGCGCGTTCTTCGCCTGCTCGCCGTTGCCGATCGGCAGCGGGACGAAGATCGCCGGGAGGCCGACCGCCGCGGCCTCGGTGACGCTGTTGGCGCCGGCCCGGCAGAGCACGAGGTCGGCGGCGGCGTACGCGAGGTCCATCCGGTCGATGAACTCCACCACGACGTACGGGACGCCCGACTCGACGGGAGCCGCGCCGCCGTGCTTGCCCTGGGCGTGCAGCACCTGGACGCCCGCGGCCGCGAGCGCCGGCGCCGCGGCCGAGACGGCCTGGTTGAGGCGCCGCGCGCCCTGCGACCCGCCGGTGACCAGCAGCGTCGGCCGGTCGGGGTCGAGGCCGAAGAAGGCGCGCGCGTCGGCACGCAGCGCCGCGCGGTCGAGGCCGGAGATCATCGGGCGGATCGGCAGCCCGACGTACTCCGCGTTCCTCAGCGGGGTGTCC
Organism: Nocardioides aquiterrae; assembly: GCF_039526625.1. NCBI lineage: Bacteria > Bacillati > Actinomycetota > Actinomycetes > Propionibacteriales > Nocardioidaceae > Nocardioides > Nocardioides aquiterrae. The sequence continues at coordinate 16,547 of NZ_BAAAJE010000011.1, read as the reverse complement.
GGGAAGCTCACCGCGACCCGCCGGGCGAACCGCGCGCCGGCCCGGTTGGCCAGGCCGGGGACGGCGTTCTGCTCGTGGATCACCAGCGGGACCTGGCCCTTGCGGACCGCGAGGTAGAGCGGCATCGAGACGTAGCCGCCGTAGCCGACGACGACGTCGGGGCGCACCCGGTCCAGCACGGCCCGCGTCTCGCGGACCGCGGCGCGCAGCCGGGCCGGCACCTTGAAGAAGTCGGCGTTCGGCTTGCGCGGCAGCGGCACCGGCGGGATCAGCTCCAGCGGGTAGCCGGCCTCGGGGACCACCTTGTTCTCCAGGCCGCGGGGCGTGCCGAGACAGGTGATCTCCACGTCGGGCTGTAGGCGGCGCAGGGCGTCGGCGGTGGCGAGCAGGGGCGAGGTGTGGCCGGCGGTGCCACCGCCGGCGAGGAGGACGCGCATCGTCACGAAGCCTAGGAGACGCGCCCCGCCGAGAGACCGGCAGACCGCGCCTTCTTGCGCTGGGCGAGCGCGCGCGCCGCCTCCGGCTCGCGGCGGGCGAAGCCGATGAGCAGCCCGAGCGCGACCAGCGACGGCACCAGCGCCGATCCGCCGTAGGACACCAGCGGCAGCGGGATGCCGATCACGGGGAGCAGCGCCAGCACCATGCCGACGTTGATGATCATCTGGCCGAGCAGCCACACGACGATGCCGAAGGTCATGTACCGCACGAACGCGTCCCGGGTCTGCATGGCGACCCGGACCGCGGCGTAGGCGATGGTGAGGAACAGCGCGATCACCAGCAGCGTGCCGACCAGCCCGAGCTCCTCGCCGAGCACGGCGAAGATGAAGTCGGTGTGCGCCTCGGGGAGCTCGCCCCACTTCTGGCGGCTCGCGCCGATGCCCTCGCCGAAGAAGCGGCCGCTGGCGAGGGCGAAGAGTCCGTGCGCGGGCTGCCAGCCCGCGTTGTGGTAGTCCTTGAACGGGTCGGCGAAGTTCGTGATCCGCTGCAGGCGCTCCGAGCTCGTCGACGCCAGCCCGATCGCCGCGACGCCGACGACCGTCAGCGCCACCGTGAACAGCCGCCCGGGCGCACCCACCACCCACAGCATCGCGAGCAGGATCGCCATCAGCACCAGCGCGGTTCCCAGGTCGTGGCCGAGCACGACCAGCCCGATGACCAGCAGCAGCCCGGGCACGACCGGGACGATCACCTCGTGCAGGCTGCCCAGCCGCTTCTCCTTGCGGGCGTAGACGTGCGCCGCCCACAGCACGATCGCGAGCTTGGCGATCTCGGCGGGCTGGATCACCAGCGGCCCGACGCCGAGCCAGTTGGTGTTGCCGTTGACGGTGCGGCCCAGGCCCGGCACGCGGATCAGCGCCAGCAGCAGCACCGAGACGACCAGGCCGAGCCACGCGAACCGGCGCAGCAGCTCGTGCGGCAGCCGCGAGGCGACGTACGCGCACGGGATGCCGATCAGCACCCACATCAGCTGGCGCTTGACCACGGCGTACGAGTCGCCGCCGTTCTGCTCGTAGGAGTAGACGCTCGAGGCGCTCAGCACCATGACCAGGCCGATGGTGAGCAGCAGCGCGGAGGCGCCGAGCAGCAGGTAGTACGCGGTGAGCGGCCGGTCGAGCGCGGCGCGGGCCGAGGCGTACCAGCCGAAGGCCGACCGCCGGCGGGACCGGGCCCTACCGGACTGCAGGGGGTCTGCGGTGGTCATCGCACTCCCCCTCTTGGTCGGGCTCCTCGAGTCAGAGCCTGCGTCGTACCGCGTCGGCGAACGCGTCGCCGCGCTCCGCGTAGTTGGTGAACATGTCCATGGAGGCGCACCCCGGGGCCAGCAGGACCGTGTCGCCGGGTCGAGCCAACTCGGCCGCGGCCCCGACGGCACGCTCCATGGCATGCCCACCGTCTACGGCCCCAGTCTCGTCGTCCTCGAGCACGATCACGGGAACATCCGGCGCGTGTCGCGAAAGCGCCCCGGCGATGACGTCGCGGTCGCGTCCGAGCAGCACCACGCCGCGCAGGCGGTCGCGCACCGCGCGCACGAGCCCGTCGAACGTGGCGCCCTTGGCCAGCCCGCCGGCGAGCCACACGACGTGGTCGTAGGCCTGGAGCGAGGACTGGGCGGCGTGCGGGTTGGTGGCCTTGGAGTCGTCGACCCAGGTGACGCCGTCCCGCTCCCCCACCACCGCGATCCGGTGGCCGTCCGGGCGGAACGAGCGCAGCCCGTCACGGACCGCCGACTGCGGGACGCCGTGCGCGCGGGCCAGCGCCGCCGCGGCCAGGGCGTTCTGCACGAAGTGCGGGGCGGACGAGGCGAGGTCGGAGATCGTGCAGAGCTCGGCGGCGCTGGTCTCGCGCTGCTCGATGAAGGCCCGGTCGGCGAGGATGTCCTCGACCACGCCGACCATGCCGACGCCCGGCATCCCGAGCGTGAACCCGATGGCTCGGGCGCCCTCGACGACGTCGGCCTCGCGCACCAGCCGCTCGGTCTCCGGGTCGGCGACGTTGTAGACGCAGGCCCGCTGCACGCGCTCGTAGATGCGGCCCTTGTCGGCCGCGTAGTCGGCCATCGCGGTGGGTCCGGTGTACCAGTCCAGGTGGTCCTCGGCGATGTTGAGCACCGCGGCCGACTCCGCGCTCATCGACTCGGTGTAGTGCAGCTGGAAGCTGGACAGCTCGACCGCGAACACGTCGTACGGCTCGGGGTCCATGACGGCCTCGACGATCGGCAGGCCGACGTTGCCGACGGCGATGCTGCGCAGCCCGGCGGCGCGCAGGATCGCGTCGAGCATCTGCACCGTGGTCGTCTTGCCGTTGGTGCCGGTGACGCAGATCCAGGGCGTGTCGTGGTTCGGGTCGCGCAGCCGCCAGGCCAGCTCGACCTCGCCCCAGATCGGCACCCCGCGGGCGCGGGCCTGGGCGAGCAACGGGGCGTCCGGCCGCCAGCCGGGCGAGGTGACCACCAGGTCGACGTCGTCGGGCAGGGTCGCGGTGCTGCCCGGCCCGAGCCGTACGTCGGCGCCGAGCACCTCCAGCAGCTCCGCCTTCTCGCGCCGGTCGCCGGCGTCGGACTCGTCGAGGACGACGACGCTCGCGCCGAGGTGGTTGAGGTTGTCGGCGGCGGCGAAGCCGGACACGCCGAAGCCCGCGACGACGGCGCGGACGCCCTCCCACGAGTCGTGGCGCCCGAGTCCCTGGGGGTTCATCCGATGCCCGCCACCCACTCGGCGTAGAACACGCCGAGGCCCGCGGCGACGCAGATGCCGGTGATGATCCAGAACCGGATCGTCACCGTGACCTGCTCCCAGCCGAGCATCTCGAAGTGGTGGTGGATCGGGGCGATCCGGAAGATCCGTCGCCCGGTCCCGGTCAGCCGCTTGGTGACCTTGAACGTCGTGACCTGCAGCATCACCGACACGGTCTCCAGCACGAACAGGCCGCCGAGGATGATCAGCAGCAGCTCGGTGCGGGTGAGGATCGCCAGCCCGGCGAGCGCGCCGCCGAGGGCGAGCGACCCGGTGTCGCCCATGAAGATCGCGGCCGGCGAGGCGTTCCACCACAGGAAGCCGAAGCAGGCCCCGGTGATCGCGGCCGCGACGACCGCGAGGTCGAGGGGGTCGCGGACCTCGTAGCAGAGGTTCGGCTGGTCGAGGCCGGTCTGACCGCACCACTGGTTGTTCTGCCAGATGTTCACGAACATGTAGGCGCCGAACACCATCACGCAGGCGCCGGAGGCGAGGCCGTCGAGCCCGTCGGTGAGGTTCACGCCGTTGGTGGTGGCCGCGACGATCAGCCAGATCAGCAGCAGCACCACGATCGTCGGCAGCGTGATCCACCCGATGTCGCGGATGAACGAGATGTGCCTCGAGGCCGGCGTCTGGCCGCGGTCGTCCTCGAGCCACGGCGACAGCGACAGGATGCCGAACACGATGGCGACGATCGTCAGGCCGACCATCTTCGCCTTGCTGCGCAGGCCGAGGCTGCGCTGCTTGGAGATCTTGATGTAGTCGTCGAGGAAGCCGACCAGCCCGGTGCCGACGAAGAGGAACAGCAGCAGCAGCGACGACGCGGTGGGCGTGTCTCCGGTGATCAGCTTCGCCCCGAAGTAGCCGATCACGGTCGCCAGGATGATGACGACCCCGCCCATCGTCGGGGTGCCGCGCTTGGTGTGGTGGGTGGTCGGGCCGTCGTCGCGGATCTCCTGGCCGTAGCCCCACTGGGTGAACTTGTTGATCGCGACGCGGGTCCCGAGCAGCGAGATGAGCAGGGCCAGGCCGCCGCCGAGCAGGATGGCTCTCATGGCGCGGTTCCGTCTCCCTCCACCAGCGGCTCCGCCAACAGTCCGTCGGCGATCGTCTCCAGGGCGACGCCGCGCGATGCCTTGACCAGCACGACGTCGGCGCCCGAGGCATTCTCCCGCACCCGGTCCAGTGCCTCGGCACGCCCCGCCGTGACGATCGCCTCACTGTGCCCGCCCTGGGCGAAGCCCTCGGCGATGCCCGCGGCCTCCTCGCCGACCACGACGAGCAGGTCGACACCGAGCTCGGCCGCGGTCCGGCCGACGCCGACGTGCTCGTCGTACGACGTCGGGCCGAGCTCGCGCATCGCGCCCAGCACCGCGACGGTACGCCGGGCGCGGCGCTCGCCGATCGCGACCAGGGCCTCGAGCGCGGCGGTCATCGACGCGGGGTTGGCGTTGTAGGCGTCGTTGACGACCAGCAGCCCGTCGGCCCGCTCGTGCAGCTCCATCCGCATCGGCGACGCGGACCGCGCCTCGGACAGCGCGGCGGCGACCCGGTCGAGCGGGAGACCCGCGGCGAGCGCGAGCGCGGCGGCGGCCGACGCGTTCGCGACCTGGTGGGCCCCGGACTGGGTCAGCCGGACCGGGTGCCACTCCCCCGCGTGGCCGAGCTCGAAGGCGGGCCGGCCCAGCTCGTCGAGCTCGACGCCGCGCCAGGCCACGTCGCCGGTGGCGCCGAAGGTCAGCACGGTGGCCGGGGTGCGCGCCGCCATCGCGGACACCAGGTCGTCGTCGGCGTTGAGCACCGCGATGCCGTCGGCCGGCAGCGCCTCGACGATCTCGCCCTTGGCCAGCGCGATCGCCTCGCGGCTGCCGAACTCGCCCAGGTGCGCGGTCCCCACGTTGAGCACCGCGGAGATCCGCGGTGGCGCGATCTCGCACAGGTAGGCGATGTGGCCGATGCCGCGGGCGCCCATCTCCAGCACGAGGAACTCGGTGTCGGCGTCGGCGCGCAGCACGGTCAGCGGCAGCCCGAGCTCGTTGTTGAAGCTGCCCGCGGTCGCGACCGTGGGGCCGGCGGTGGCGAGCACCTGCGCGAGGTAGTCCTTGGTGCCGGTCTTGCCCTGCGAGCCGGTCAGCGCGACGACGGTGGTCCCGAGCCGCCGGACGACGTGGCTCGCGAGCCGGCCCAGGGCGCTGACGGGATCGCCCACGACGACGGTCGGCGCCTCGGTCGGTCGGCTGCCGAGCACGGCGTGCGCGCCCGCGGCGTACTCGTGCCCGTCGGTGCGGTCGCCGACGACCGCCACGAACAGCCCGTCGGGCTCGGCCGCGCGGCTGTCGACGTAGGCGGGGCCGCTGACCACGACCGACGGGTCGCCGTGGACCGTGCCGTCGACGGCGCGCGCGATCTCCTCCAGCGTCAGGGCAAGCACGCGAGCTCCTCCCGGGCGACCTCGCGGTCGTCGAACGGGTGCACCACGCCGTCGACCTCCTGGCCGGTCTCGTGTCCCTTGCCGGCGATCAGCACGATGTCGCCGGGCCGCGCGCGGCGGACGGCCTCGCGGATCGCCAGCCGCCGGTCGCCGACCTCGATCGCCTCGCCCTCGGTCACGCCCGCCAGCAGCTCCGCGCGGATCGCGGCGGGGTCCTCGGTGCGCGGGTTGTCGTCGGTGACGACGAGGAGGTCGGCCAGCCGGGCCGCGGCGCCGGCCATGATCGGCCGCTTCCCCGCGTCGCGGTCGCCGCCCGCCCCCAGGACGACGATGACGCGGCCGTCGGTGAGCGGCCGCAGCGTGCCGATCGCGGCCTCCACCGCGTCCGGCTTGTGCGCGTAGTCGACCACCACCACGAAGTCCTGCCCCGCCTCGATCCGCTCCAGGCGGCCGGGCACCCCGCCGCCGCGCGCGATGCAGCCGGCGATCGCCGGGGCGTCGAGCCCGGCCTCCCCCGCCGCCGCGATCGCCGCGAGGGTGTTGGCCACGTTGAAGCCGCCCGGCAGCGGGCTGCCGGCGCTGAACGCCGACCCGTCGGGCGCCACGACGGTGAACGACGACCCGTCGGGGCGCAGCACCACGTCGGTCGCCCGCCAGTCGGCGTCCCGGTCGACCGCGAAGGTGCGGACCGGGACCGTCGCCGCGTCGACGAGCCGGCGCCCGTGCTCGTCGTCGACGTTGACCACGCCGAGCCGGGCGCGGCCGGGGGTGAAGAGGGACGCCTTCGCCCGGAAGTAGTCCTCGACGTCGGCGTGGAAGTCGAGGTGGTCGCGGCCGAGGTTGAGGAACACCGCGACGTCGAACACGACGCCGTCCACCCGGCCCATCACCAGCGCGTGGCTGGACACCTCCATCGCGCAGGCCTCGACGCCGCGCTCGCGCATCAGCGCGAACAGCCCGTGCAGGTCCGGCGCCTCGGGCGTGGTGAGCGCGGTGGGCACGTCCTCGCCCGCGACCCGGGTCCCGACGGTGCCGATCACCGCGGCGGGGATCCCGCAGCCGGTCAGCCCGCTCTCGAGCAGCCGGGTGGTCGTGGTCTTGCCCTGGGTGCCGGTCACGCCGATCATCCGCATCACGGTCGCGGGCTCGCCGTACAGCCGCGCGGCCAGGCGGCCGAGCACGGCCCGTGGGTCGTCGACCACCAGCACCGGGACGTCGGCGCCGGCGGCGTCCGCGCCGGTCGGGTCGGTGAGGACGGCGACCGCACCGGCGCCCAGCGCGGCCTCGAGGAAGTCGATCCCGTGCGCCCGCGAGCCCGGCAGCGCGGCGTACAGGTCGCCGGTCCGGATCCGCTGCGAGGACAGCGAGATGCCGGTGACCTCGACGCCGTCCACGTCTCCGCGGACGGCCGCGTCGAGCCACGCCGCGACGGCCGCGAGCGGCGTCCGGGGCGGTGTCTTCGGCCGGGTGGAGTCGCGCACCACGCGAACCTACCGCCCGTCCGGCACTACCACTCCACGGGGAGCTGGGAGGGCTTCGCGCCGGTCGGCGGGACCGCGTAGCGCTTGAGCGCGTAGCTCATGATCTTCGCGAAGACCGGGCCGGCGGTCGAGCCGCCGCCACCGCCGTTGCGCGGGTTCTTGATCACCACGTACACGGTGAAGCGGGGGTCGTCGGCCGGCGCGAAGCCGGCGAACGAGACGTCGAAGGTGCCGTCGTAGCAGCCGCACTCCTCGCCGACGGCCTGCGCCGTGCCCGTCTTGCCCGCGACGACGTAGCCCGGCACCTGCGCCGCGGGCGCGACGCCGGCCTCGGGGTCCACGACGCGCTCCATCATGTGCGTCATCTGGGTCGCGGCGCGGGTGCTGATGACCCGCTGCTTCGTGGTCTGGTCGGTGCCCACGACCCGGCCGTCGTCGGTGGTGGCGGAGCCCTGGATGAGGCTGGGCGAGATCCGCACGCCGCCGTTCGCGATCGTGTTGATCGCCGCGGCCATCTGCACGCCGTTGACCGACAGCGACTGGCCGAACGCGATGCGGTCCTGCATCTGGTGCGTCCACACGCCCTTGTGCGGCAGCAGGCCCTTGGTCTCGCCGCGGACGCCGATGTTCGTCGGCTGGCCGAGCCCGAACTGGCGCAGGTAGTCGTAGAGCTGGCCCCGCTCGAAGCGGTCGGCGGCGAGCACGGTGGCGATGTTGGAGGACTTCGCGATCGCGCCGGTCATCGTCAGGTGGATCGTGCCGTGCGGGAACCAGTCATGGATCGGGCGGTCCTCGCGCATCAGCGCGGGCGGCACCACGATCTTGGTCTGCGGGGTGACCAGGCCCTCGTTGAGCAGCGAGCTGACCGTGAGCACCTTCTCGACGGAGCCGGGCTCGTACACGTCCTGCATCGCCCGGGAGCCGAGGTCCGCCTTCGGCGCCTGCGTCGGCGAGTTCGCGTCGTACGTCGGGTCGTCGGCGAGCGTCAGGATCTCCCCCGTGCGGCTGTCCAGGACGACGACGAAGCCGGAGTCGGCGCGGGCGTCCTCGACCGCCTGCCGGAGGGCGCGTTGCGCGTACCACTGGAGGTCGAGGTCGATCGTGGTCCGCAGGTCCTGGCCGTCGACGGGCTCGGTGACGGTCTGGTCGCCGAGCGGGATCCGGTTGCCGCCCCCGACCTCGTAGCGCGCCGAGCCGTCGGTGCCGGAGAGCTGGTCGTTGAACGTCCGCTCGAAGCCGGCGAGCGGCTCGTCGGTGCCCATGAACCCGACCAGGTTGGCCGCCACGTCCCCGGTCGGGTAGTCGCGCAGCGGGTCCCGCTCGGTGTAGAGGCCCTCGTAGCCGTGCGCCTCGGCGGCGTCGACCACGGCGGTCGCGACCGTCGACGGCACCCGGCGGGCGATGTACTCGTACTGGCTGTCCGGCTCGCGCAGCTTGGTCAGCGTCGCCACGTAGTCGATATCGAGGCGCTTGTAGAGGAACCGCGCGAGCTCGGGAGCCTGCGCCGCCGTCTGGGAGGGGTCGGCGATGATCATCAGCCCCTCGACCGAGTCGGCGAGCGGCTCGCCGTTGCGGTCCAGGATGTCGCCGCGCTCGGCGGGCAGCACCGCGGTGACCAGCCCCTCCTGCGCGGCCATCGCGGCGTACGAGTTCGGGTCGAGGCCCTGCAGCTGGACCAGCCGGGCACCGAACACGGACAGCACCATCGCGATCACCACGAACCCGACGCGGAGCCGCAGGTGCGGCGAGCCGCGGCGGGTGCCGCGCGGCGGGCGGGTCGGGGGCACGGTCGCTCGTTTCTGGCCGGGGGTCTGGTGGGGCGGGTGTGACTAGTGGCGATTCTGGCCGCGGCGGTGCCCGTTTCCGGCGTTCTGGTGGCTCGTGTCGCCGGTTGATTCGGTGGATTGGTCGGGGATCACCGTCACGACGTGGGGTGGCGGGGCGAGGATCGCGGGCTTCCGCGGCGGCAGCGGGTTGATCCGCAGCGACGTCGTGCCGTCGCCGGCCGACGGCACGCCCCGCACCTCGCCGGTGGCCAGGTCGAGGAACGCCGGGTTGCCGGCCTGCACCATGCCCAGGCCGACCGCCGCCTTCGCGATCCGCTGCGGGTTGCGCAGCTGGTCCAGGTCCATCTGCAGCGTCTGCTGGCGAGCGGCCAGCGTGTTCGCCTGACCCTCCAGCGCGGTCGCCGCGAAGGACGCCTGCTGCATCGAGGTGTTGAAGAGCAGCAGCCCGACCACCCCGGACAGCAGCACCATCGAGACGAGGGCCACGAACGGCATCCGCGCGGCGCGGGTACGCCGGCGCGGCACGACCGTGAGCCGCGCCCTCTCGAAGGCCTCCTCCGCGATCCGCGGCATCCGGCTCCTGATCTGTGCGGCAGTACTGCTCATGCGCGTACTCGCTTCGCTCCGTGCGCGCATGAGGCACACGCTGCACTGCCTTGAATGATTCGCTCGCTCCGCTCGCTCATGCGGCTACCCCTCCCTGGGTGACACGCTCGATCGCGCGCAGCCGGACCGAGGCCGCGCGCGGGTTCTCCGAGATCTCCTCCGGGCTCGCCTTCTCGGCGCCCCGGGTGACCAGACGGAGGGCCGGCTCGTGCCCCTCCGGCACGAACGGCAGGTCCTCCGGGACGTCCAGCCGCGTGGCCGCGACGAACGCCTGCTTCACCAGCCGGTCCTCCAGCGAGTGGTAGGACTCGACCACGACCCGGCCACCGACGCTGATCGCGTCGATCGCGGCCGGCAGCGCGCGGCGCAGCACCGCGAGCTCGTCGTTGACCTCCATGCGCAGGGCCTGGAAGGTCCGCTTCGCCGGGTGCCCGCCGGTACGCCGCGCCGGCGCCGGGATCTCGGCGTACAGCAGCTCGACCAGCCGGCCGGACGTCGTGAACGGCTCCTTCGCGCGCTCCCGCACGATCGCCGCGGCGATCTTGCGCGCGAACTTCTCCTCGCCGTACTCCCGCAGCACGCGGGTCAGCGCGGCGGCGTCGTAGGTGTTGAGCACGTCGGCGGCCGTGGGGCCCTCGCTGCCCATCCGCATGTCCAGCGGCGCGTCCTCCGCGTAGGCGAAGCCGCGCTCGCGCACGTCGAGCTGCATCGAGGAGACGCCGAGGTCGAAGAGCACGCCGTCGACGGTCCGCAGGCCCTGCTCGGCCAGCACGTCGGGGAGCTCGTCGTACACCGCGTGCACCGCGGTGAACCGGTCGCCGAACGGCGCCAGCCGGGCACTCGCCAGCTCCAGCGCCTGCGGGTCGCGGTCGATGCCGATCACCCGCACCGCGTCGAACCGGGACAGGACCGCCTCGCTGTGGCCGCCGAGGCCGAGTGTCGCGTCGACCAGCACGGCGCCGTCCCGCTCGATCGCGGGCGCCAGGAGGGCGACGACCCGGTCGAGGAGCACCGGGACGTGGGAGGGGCCGCTCATCTCAGGCCTGACGGGCGAGCAGGGCCAGGAACAGGAAGAACCCGGCGGCGACCCCGACCGAGGCGCCCGCGGAGAACACCATCAGCGCCACGGCGTCACGGGCCTGGTGGCGGACCCGGCGTACCGGGACCCCCTCCTCGACCGGAAGCTGCGCGATGCTCATTCGACCCTCGACCCTTGCTGTTGGTGCTGCCCGAAACCGGTTCCGAAATCGAGCGATCCGCCTGACCAGGTCCCTGCCCGCTCCCGGGGGAAGGCCATCTGGAACCGGGGAAGGTGCCCCAGATGACGTGCGGGAGCGGGCTCGAGACCTCGTCCTGCGGATCGCTGTGCTGTTGTGCTCGGTGCTGCTGGTCCTGCTGCTGGTCCTGCTGCTAGTTCTGCTGCTGCGGGTTCGGCTGCTCGTCCAGCTCGGCGAACTTCGCTTGGGCGCCGGCCGAATACTCCTGCCACCGGACCGGGTTCCAGATCTCGATGCGGTCCATCACGCCGATCACGACCACGTCGCGGTCGAGCCCGGCGTACTCCCGCAGCGAGGCCTGGATGCCGATCCGGCCCTGCTTGTCCAGCGAGCCCTCGTCCGCGCCGGCGAAGAGGATGCGCGCGTAGTCACGCGCCCCCCGCACCGTCAGCGGCGTGGCCTGCGCCCGCCGTGCCTCCTCCATGAAGACGTCCGTGGGCCACACGACCAGGCAGTTCTCCTGACCCTGTGTCACCACGAGCCCCTCCGCGAGTCGGTCTCTGAACTTCGCTGGGAGGAAGAGCCGCCCCTTCTCGTCGAGCTTCGGGGTGTAGGTGCCCATGAAGAACATCGGGCCACCTCCGTCCCCTCCGCCGATTCACGGGGGCTTCCTCCACTTCGCCCCACTCTACGCCACTTTCCCCCACCGTCAACCATCTGGCGCGTGTCGACGCGCCCGGTTCCGGCGCGGGGCGCCCCGTCCGGGACCGCAGCGCCGGCGCGTTTGCGCAGGTCAGCGCGCGGATCCACGCCCGGTGGAGTGGAGGTGGGGCGTGGTGGGGTGCCTGGTGGGGTGCGCGTGGGGAACGGGGGCGGGACCCCGGACCCGCCGCTCGGGGAGGCGACCGCAACCAAACCGTGACCCCGGGAGTCGAACGGAGCAGCGCTCGGGGCACGTAGTTTCTCCGGCACGACTACGGTGAGACTGACGTGGCGTGGGTCACGCCATCGGGGGAACGGGGAAGGGAACGGCAGTGGTGACAGAGGCAGACGCGACGACGGGCGGAGCGGACCTCCAGACGCTGGCGCGGGTGGTCGGCCGGGTGCGCGCGAACATCGAGCGCGTCATCGAGGGCAAGCCCGACGTGGTCAACGCGGCCCTGGTGGTGCTGCTCGCCGAGGGGCACCTGCTCATCGAGGACGTGCCCGGGGTCGGCAAGACCATGCTGAGCAAGTCGCTGGCCCGCAGCATCGACTGCTCGGTGCGGCGCATCCAGTTCACGCCGGACCTGCTGCCCTCCGACGTCACCGGCGTCTCGGTGTTCAACCAGAACAGCCGCGAGTTCGAGTTCCGGCCCGGTGGCGTCTTCGCGAACATCGTGGTCGGCGACGAGATCAACCGGGCCTCCCCCAAGACCCAGTCCGCGCTGCTGGAGTGCATGGAGGAGCGCCAGGTCACCGTCGACAACACGACCTACCAGCTCGAGCAGCCGTTCATGGTGATCGCGACCCAGAACCCGATCGAGATGGAGGGCACCTACGCGCTGCCCGAGGCGCAGCGCGACCGGTTCATGGCGCGGGTGTCCATCGGCTACCCGGTGGAGGCCGCGGAGATCGCGATGCTGACCTCGCACACCGGGTCCAACCCGCTCGACGACCTCGAGCCGGTCACCGACGCCGCCGAGGTGCGCAAGCTGATCGGCATCGTCGGGCAGGTGCACGTGTCCGAGGCGGTGCAGCGGTACGCCGTGGCGATCACCTCCGCGACCCGCCGCTCCGACGAGCTCACGCTGGGGGCGTCGCCGCGGGCGTCCCTCCACCTGGTCCGCGCGGCCAAGGCGGTCGCCGCCATGGACGGCCGCGACTACGTACTGCCGGACGACGTGCTCCGCCTGGCCCGGCCGGTGCTCTCGCACCGGCTGCTGCCGAGCGTCGAAGCCGCGATGAGCGGCCGCTCGACCGGGGCCATCCTCGAGGCGGTGCTCGCCGGCGTGCCCGTTCCGCAGCCGTGAGCACGTCATGAGGGAGGCACTCTCCGGGCTCACCGTCCGCGGGCGGGCGTTCCTGGCCGCCGGCGTGACGGCGCTGGTCTGCTCGATCGTGCTCGACCAGTCGGCGCTCACCCGGGTCGGGATCCTCGTGGTCGCGCTGCCCCTGATCACCGCCTGGGTGGTCGGCCGCAACCGCTACCGCCTGGCGCTGGTCCGGACCGTGACCCCGCAGCTGGTGGCCGCCGGGCAGCCGGCGCGGGTCACGCTGAGCCTCACCAACGAGGGCCGTACGCCGAACGGCGTGCTGCTGCTGGAGGACCAGGTGCCGTACGTGCTCGGGACCCGGCCGCGGTTCGTCGTGGAGGGCATCGGCACCGGGTGGAAGCAGACCGTCACCTACCAGGTCCGCTCCGACGTGCGCGGCCACTTCGAGATCGGTCCGATGACCGTGCGGGTCACCGACCCGTTCGGCCTGGTCGAGCTGGGCCGCGCGTTCCGCACCACGGTGCCGCTGACGGTGACCCCGCGCACCGTCGTCCTCCCCCAGATCCCGCTCGGCGGCGCGTGGACGGGCTCCGGTGACAACCGGCCGCGCGCGTTCGCGAGCGGCTCGGCCGAGGACGTCACCGTCCGGGAGTACCGCCGCGGCGACGACCTGCGCCGGGTCCACTGGCGCAGCTCGGCGAAGGTCGGCGAGCTGATGGTCCGCCGCGAGGAGCAGCCGTGGCAGTCGCGCGCCACGCTCTTCCTGGACAACCGCTCCAGCGCGCACCGCGGCCACGGCATCGCGTCCTCGCTGGAGGCCGCGGTCTCGGCCGCGGCGTCGATCGCCGTCCACCTGACCCACCGCGGCTTCGCGGTCCGCCTGGTGACCGCGACCGGCGAGGATCCCAGCAGCGCGTGGCACGTGCGCAAGGCCGACCTCAACACCGGTCCGCTCCTGGAGGCGCTCGCCGTCGTGCAGGCGGTGCCCCGGCTGCGGCTGGACACCGGCTGGCTCACCGAGGGCGCGCACGGCGGCCTGACCGTCGCCGTGTTCGGCCGCGTCGACGCCCCCGACCTGCCCGTGCTGCGCCGGATGCAGCACCAGGCCGGCTCGGCGCTGGCGGTCGCCGTCGACACCGACGCCTGGGCCGGCGGCCCCCCGAGCCCCGGCGCCACCATGGCGCTGGCGCAACAGGGCTGGCGGTCCGCCGTCCTCGGTCCGCGGGACCGGATGGACGCGGTCTGGCAGGAGCTCGGCCGCACCAGCGCCCAGTCCTCGCGCGGCGTGGCCGCCCCGGCTCCGGTGGTCACGGGATGAGCCGCAACCGTGGCAGCCTCGCCGCCTCGCTCGCCCTCCCGGCCGTCGCCGCCGGCACGACGTGGATCGCCATGTACGCCTGGCGCGGCTTCACCGACACGCCGGGTGGCTTCCTCAACCCGCTGCTCCTGCTGGCGATCGTCGTCGCCGGCACCGGCACGGCGCTGCGCTGGTGGCGCACCCCCGCTCCGCTCGTGGTCGGCGTGCAGGTCGTCGCGTCCGGCGTGGTGGCGATGCTGCTCATCACGGGCTCGCCGCTGCCGGTCGGCGGCGGCTGGACCGAGCTGCACCAGGCCCTCACCGGCGCGCTCGACTCCGCGCAGCGGTACTCCGCGCCGGTGCCCGACACGGCCGTCCCGATCGACCCTCTGCTCATCCTGTGCGGCCTGGCCTGCCTGCTGCTCGTCGACCTGCTGGCCTGCACGCTGCACCGGGTGCCGCTGGCCGGGCTGCCGCTGCTGACCGTCTACAGCATCCCGGTCAGCATGGTCGGCGACAGCATCACGTGGTGGGTCTTCGCGGCGACCGCCGCCGGCTTCCTCGTGATGCTGTTCCTCCAGGAGAGCGACCACGTAACCCGCTGGGGCCGGCCGATCGCCGTCGACCGCGAGACCGGCGACCCGATCTCGTTCGGCGCCGGCGCCCACGTCGTGCGCAGCACCGCCGGCGCCATCGGCGGGGTCGCCACGGCGCTCGCGGTCTTCCTGCCCGCGCTGGTCCCGTCCGCCGGCGTGCACCTGCTCGACATCGGGCCCGGGAGCGGCGGCGGCGACGAGATCCGGGTCGACAACCCGACCGCGGACCTGGTCCGCGACCTCAAGCGCGGCGCCGACACGCCCCTGGTCCAGGTCACCACGACCGACCCCGACCCGTCGTACCTGCGCATCCTCGCGCTCACCCGGTTCAGCAACGTCGAGTGGAGCCCCGGCAACCGGGACGTCCCCAGCGACCAGCGCGCGGACGGCCTGATGCCGCCGCCCGAGGGTGTCGGTGCGTCGGTGGGGCGCAAGGAGATCCCGTACGACGTGACGATCCTGCCGGCGTTCAGCTCCACGTGGCTGCCCACCGAGGCGCCGATCAGCCGCATCGAGGCCGACGGGGACTGGCGCTACGACACCAGCACGATGGACTTCCTGGCCGTCCCGGACGACCTGTCCACGTCGGGCATGCAGTACACGATGAGCGCGCTCGACCTGAACCTCACCGCCCAGAAGCTCGAGGGGGCCGGCACCTCGGTCGGCAAGGTCAGCGAGGCCTTCACCGACGTCCCCGCCGACGTGCCGCCGATCGTGCGCGAGCTCGCCGTCGAGGTGACCCAGCACGCGACCACCCGCTTCGAGAAGGCAGTCGCGCTGCAGAACTGGTTCCGGGAGGACGGGGGCTTCACCTACTCCCTCGCGACCGCGGAGGGCAGCGGGTACGACGCGCTGGTCAGCTTCCTCAGCGACGGGCCCGGTGGCCGCACCGGCTACTGCGAGCAGTTCGCGTCCGCGATGGCCGTGATGGCGCGGCTGCTCGGCATCCCCGCGCGGGTGGCGATCGGGTTCCTGCACCCGCAGCCCGCGGGTCCGGACACGTGGATCTACAGCTCCGACGACATGCACGCGTGGCCCGAGCTGTACTTCGACGGGGCCGGGTGGGTGCGCTTCGAGCCCACCCCGGCCGGCCGGGCCGACGAGGTGCCGTCGTACACGGTGATCAGCAACAACCCGACCGACCAGGAGAGCAACCCCGCGGCGCCGACGGACAGCTCCTCGGCCAACGTGCCGCGCAACCGCCAGACGCTGCCCACCGACGAGTCGACCGGCGCCGGGCCGAACATCGACCGGGGCAACGGTCCGTGGCTCCCGCTCGCCGGCGCCGGCGCGGCGCTCGTGGTCGTCGGCGCGCTGCTGCTCCTCCCCAGCGTGCTGCGGCGGCGACGTCGCGACCGGCGCCTGGCCGCGGGCGGTCCGGAGGAGGCCTGGGCGGAGATCCGCGACTACGCCGTCGACCTGGGCGTGCCCTGGCCGTCGGGGAGATCACCGCGCGCGACGAGGAACCAGCTCGTCGACCACCTCGGCGCCCCGCTCGGCCCGCACACCGCCGACCGGCCCGCCCACGGACCCACCGTCGCGCCCGCCGCCGTCGCGGCCCTGGACCGGCTGGTGCACGCCCTCGAGCTGCTCCGCTACGCGCGGCCGGGGGTGGTCGCCGACCCGGTGCGCGTGCGCGCCGACGCCGAGATCCTGCTCGACTCGCTCGCGGGCGGCGCCATGCGCTCGGCCCGCCGCCGGGCCACCTGGTGGCCGCGGTCGGTGCTCTCGTTCACGCTCCGCCCGACCCGGGCCGTGCCGACCACCGTCGAGGCGCGGTACGGCGGGGTCGTCGACCACGTGAACTAGCCGGATCGACCGCCGGCAACGTCATCGGGCTCGCAACGTCATACGGTCGGAGCAAGGGGACACACTGTGAAGTCCGGGGACTTCGGTAACAGTCGAAGTCCGGGGACATCGGTA
>NZ_BAAAJE010000010.1:62874-117234 GCF_039526625.1 Nocardioides aquiterrae | reverse complement strand
CCAGCGTTCGTCCTGAGCCAGGATCAAACTCTCCGTTGAAAACAACACCCAACCAACCCCCACAAAAAGGAGCCAGCCGGAAAAAGAGATGCCTGACAGGAGACACTGACAAGTTGTCAGAATCATTGTCAAAGAAATCCGAAGACATCAACCCACCCGAAGGCAAGGTTTCAGTCAACGGGGCATTACAAACTAATTCGTCGACTATGACACACTGTTGAGTTCTCAAGAATCAGACGCACCCGTCCCGGACCCTTGCGGGCCAGGCGGCGGGGCAACCTGCAAAAACTTACCGGTTCGGTCCAGCCCCGTCAACTCGGGGCGATCCTCGCCGGCGCCGGGCGCGACAACTCCGTCCGATTTGGCCTTGCGGCCCGAGGAGGGAGTCGCTCACCGCGACGAGAAGAACAGTACCAGCGGTCCGGTCAGGTGCCCAAATCGGGTCGCCGCCGGCTCCGCAGCGGGCTCGCCGGGCGGTACGCCGACACGGTCGGCTCCCCCGTCGCCCAGAACCGCCAGGGGTGGTCGGCGGCCGCGCGGAGCCCGACCCGGGGGCCGGTGGAGACGTCGGCCGGCGGGGTGTCCAGGGTGAGCGTGACCGGGCCGGCGGCCAGGTCGGTGCCATCGTGCTCGAGCGTGATCCCGAGGGCGTTGCACAACCGCGCCGGGCCGCGGGCCAGGTCGCGGTCGGACGACCTCGGTCGCCGCTCGCGGGCCAGCTCGATCCCGTCGACGACCTCCCCGGCGCGCAGCAGGACCGCGCTCGCGGTGCCCTCGGGGCCGCAGACCACGTTGCAGCACACGTGCATGCCGTAGGTGAAGTAGCAGTAGAGCCGACCGCTCGGGCCGAACATCACCGCGTTGCGGCGGGTCGGGCCCCGGAACGCGTGCGAGCCGGGATCGTTCGCGCCGTCGTACGCCTCGACCTCGGTGAGGCGCACCGCGACGTCACCGTGCCGGAGCACGGCGTTCAGCAGCCGGGGGGCCTGCTCGAGGACCGGCCCCGAGAGGTCAAGCGATCCGGGCACGATGTCCGTCGACGCGGGAGGTGAGCTCGGCCAGCTGCTCGCGGACCCGCACCGGAGCGGTGCCGCCGCGGCCGTCCCGGGAGGCGACCGAGCCCTCGACGGTGAGCACCTCGCGCACCGCCGGGGTCAGCGCCGGAGAGACGTCGGCGAGCTGGTCGTCGGTGAGCTCGTCGAGCTCGACTCCGAACTCCTCGCAGCGGCGGACGCACGCCCCGGCGACCTCGTGGGCGACCCGGAACGGCACGCCCTCACGGACCAGCCACTCGGCGACGTCGGTGGCCAGCGAGAACCCCTGGGGGGCGAGCTCGGCCAGGCGCGCGGTGTCGAAGGTCAGCGTCGCGACCATGCCGGTGAACGCCGGCAGCAGCACCTCCAGGGTGTCGACCGCGTCGAAGACCGGCTCCTTGTCCTCCTGCAGGTCCCGGTTGTAGGCGAGCGGGAGCGCCTTGAGCGTGGCGAGCAGCCCGGACAGGTTCCCGATCAGCCGACCGGCCTTGCCGCGGGCGAGCTCGGCGATGTCGGGGTTCTTCTTCTGCGGCATGATGCTCGACCCGGTCGACCAGGAGTCGTGGAGCGTCACGAACGCGAACTCGCGGGTCGACCACAGGATCACCTCCTCGGCGATCCGGCTGACGTCCACGCCGACCTGTGCCGTGACGTAGGCGAACTCGGCGACGAAGTCCCGGGACGCCGTGCCGTCGATGGAGTTGGCACTCGACCCGGTGAACCCGAGCTCGGCGGCCACCCCCTCCGGGTCGAGGCCGAGGCTGGAGCCGGCCAGCGCCCCGGAGCCGTACGGCGAGTCGGCGGCCACCCGCGCGTCCCAGTCACGGAGCCGCTCGACGTCGCGGAGCAGCGCCCAGGCGTGGGCGAGCAGGTGGTGCGACAGCAGCACCGGCTGGGCGTGCTGCAGGTGGGTGCGGCCGGGCATCACCACGTCCAGGTGCTCGCGCGCCTGGGCCGTGAGCGCGTCGACGAGGTCGAGGACCTGACCGGCGACCACGCGCGCGTGGTCGCGGAGGAAGACCTTGAACAGCGTGGCGATCTGGTCGTTGCGTGACCGCCCGGCCCGCAGCCGGCCGCCCACGTCCGCGCCGACCTCCTCGACCAGCAGCCGCTCGAGCGCGCCGTGCACGTCTTCGTCGGCCGGGTCGGGGACGAGGTCACCGGCGGCGTACCGCTCCCCCAGCGCGGCCAGGCCGCGCAGCAGCGCGGCGTGGTCGTCGTCGGTCAGCAGCCCGGCGCGGTGCAGCGCGTTGGCGTGCGCGCGCGAGCCCGCCAGGTCGTACGGCGTGAGCCGCCAGTCGAAGTGCGTCGACCTCGAGAGCGCCTCGAGCTCTGGCGACGGGCCGCCCGCGAAGCGGCCACCCCAGAGCTTGCCGGTGTTGGTGCCACCCATCAGTCGGTCCCGAACTCCATGGCCGCATTCTCCAGGGCGGCCTCGTCCGGCTCCGCGGCGGCCGCCGGGTTGGAGGCGATCCGGTCGGCGCCGCCCGCCTCCAGTTCGCCGTAGAGGGTGCCGTGCTCGACGAGCACCTGGCCCTGGTCGAGCGGCTGGGCGGCGTACTGCTCGAGCTTGGCGCGCGAGTCGGCGATGTCGAGATTGCGCAGGGTGAGCTGCCCGATCCGGTCCAGCGGGCCGAAGGCGGCGTTCTCGGTGCGCTCCATCGACAGCTTGTCCGGGTGGTAGGAGAACGCCGGGCCGTCGGTGCGGAGGATCGTGTAGTCCTCGCCGCGCCGCAGCCGCAGGGTCACCTCCCCGGTGACCAGCGAGCCGATCCAGCGCTGGATGGCCTCGCGCAGCATCAGCGCCTGCGGGTCCAGCCAGCGGCCCTGGTAGAGCAGCACGCCGAGCCGCCGGCCCTCGGCGTGGTAGCTGGCGATCGTGTCCTCGTTGTGGATCGCGTTCAGCAGCCGCTCGTAGGCGATCCAGAGCAGGGCCATGCCCGGCGCCTCGTAGATGCCGCGGGACTTGGCCTCGATGATCCGGTTCTCGATCTGGTCGGACATGCCCAGGCCGTGCCGGCCGCCGATCGCGTTGGCCTCCTGCACCAGCGCCACCGGGTCGTCGTACGACGTGCCGTTGATCGAGACCGGGCGACCCTCGCGGAACGCGATGGTGACGTCCTCGGTCTCGATCTGCACCGCCGGGTCCCAGAACTTCACGCCCATGATCGGCTCGACGGTCTCCAGCGAGACGTCGAGGTGCTCGAGGGTCTTGGCCTCGTGGGTGGCGCCCCAGATGTTCGCGTCCGTCGAGTACGCCTTCTCCTGGGAGTCCCGGTACGGCAGGTCGCGCTCGGTCAGCCACTGGCTCATCTCGGTGCGGCCACCGAGCTCGGTGACGAAGTCGTGGTCCAGCCACGGCTTGTAGATGCGCAGGTCGGGGTTGGCGAGCAGCCCGTAGCGGTAGAAGCGCTCGATGTCGTTGCCCTTGAAGGTCGAGCCGTCACCCCAGATGTCGACCCCGTCCTCGTGCATCGCACGCACCAGCATGGTGCCGGTGACCGCCCGCCCGAGGGGGGTCGTGTTGAAGTACGCGCGGCCGCCGGACCGGATGTGGAAGGCGCCGCACGCGATCGCGGCCAGGCCCTCCTCCACCAGCTGGCGCCGGCAGTCGACGGCGCGGGCGATCTCGGCGCCGTACTGGAACGCCCGGCTCGGCACGCCGGAGATGTCCGGCTCGTCGTACTGGCCGATGTCGGCGGTGTAGGTGCACGGGATCGCGCCGTGGGCGCGCATCCACGCGACCGCGACCGAGGTGTCCAGCCCACCCGAGAACGCGATGCCGACGCGTTCGCCGACCGGGAGGGACGTGAGGACCTTGCTCAAGATGGTGTTCCTTACTGGGAGTGGGACTCGGCGAGGGCGAGGAAGCGGCGGGCGAGGTCGTCGCCCCCCGCCGGCTCGCGGCCGATCACGAGGACGGTGTCGTCCCCGGCGATGGTGCCGAGGACCTCGGGGAACTCGGCCTTGTCGAACGCGGAGGCGAGGAACTGGGCGGCGCCCGGCGGGGTCCGCAGCACGACCAGGTTGGCACTGGCGTCGGCGCTCACGAGGAGCTCTCCGCACAGCCGGGCCAGCCGGTTCGCGGCGGCGGCCGTCTCGACGGGCGCCGCGGGTCGTCGGTCGCCGCCCTCGGCCGGCACGGCGTAGATCAGCGCGCCGGACGGGGCGCGGACCTTGATCGCGTCCAGCTCGACCAGGTCGCGCGAGAGCGTCGCCTGGGTCACCCGGATGCCACTCTCGGTCAGCAGGTCGGCCAGCTCGGCCTGCGAGCGGACCTCCTGGTGGGTCACCAGCTCGACGATCCGCTGGTGCCGGGCGTTCTTGGTGCCGGGGCGGAGGGCGGTGTTCACGTCGCCTCCTCGATCAGGAACGTCAGGATCGCCTTCTGGGCGTGCCGGCGGTTCTCGGCCTCGTCCCAGACCACGCTCTGGATGCCGTCGATCACCTCGGCGTCGACCTCCTTGCCGCGGTACGCCGGCAGGCAGTGCATCGCGATCGCGTCGGGCTTGGCGTGGTCGAAGAGGGCGGACGTCAGCGAGAACGGCGCGAGGACCTGCTCGCGCGCGGCTGCCTCCTCCTCCTTGCCCATGGAGACCCAGGTGTCGGTGACGACGACGTCGGCGCCGGTGACGGCGGCGACCGGGTCGGTGCTCACCGACACCGAGCCGCCGGTCGTCGCGGCGATCGCGGCCGCGCGCTCGACCATCGCGGGCTCCGGCTGGTAGCCCTCCGGCGACGCGATCCGCACGTGCATCCCGGCGGTGGCGCCGGCGACCAGCCAGGAGTTGCCCATGTTGCACGCGCCGTCCCCGACGAAGGTGACGGTGAGGCCGGCGAGCTGCGGCTTGTGCTCCCGGATGGTGAGCAGGTCCGCGAGCAGCTGGCACGGGTGGAAGTCGTCGGTGAGGGCGTTGACGACCGGGACGCCGGCGTTCTCGGCCATCTCCTCGAGCCGCGACTGGGCGTAGGTGCGCCAGACGATGATCGAGGCCTGCCGGCCGAGCACCCGGGCGACATCGTGCACGGACTCGCGCACGCCGATCCCCGCGAGCGCGCCGTCCACCAGCATCGGGAAGCCGCCGAGCTCGGCGATGCCGGCCGCGAACGACGCCTGGGTGCGCAGCGTCTGCTTGTCGAAGATCATCGCGACCGTGCGCGGCCCGGCGAGCGGCTTCGCGTCGTACGGGGCCTGCTTGAGCTCGAAGGCGAGGTCGAGGACCCGCGCCTGCTCCTCCGGCGTGAGGTCGTCGTCGGCGAGGAAGTGCCGGATCCGGGGGGCGGTCACGACCGCTCCCCCATCGCCGCGTCGAGGATGCCCGGCCAGGCCGCGAGGAACGCGTTGACGTCGTCCTCGGTCAGCACCAGCGGCGGGGCCAGCCGGATCCGGCTCGGCGTGGGGCTGTTCACGATGAAGCCCGCCTCCTGGGCCGCCGCGACCACGTCGGCCGCCGACTCGGCGGACAGGTCGAGCCCGATCAGCAGGCCCTCGCCCCGGACCTCGGTGACCCGCGGGTCCGCGGCGAGGCCGTCGCGCAGCTTCTGGCCGAGCACGGTGACGTGCTCGAGGAGGTCGTCGTCCTCGATGGTCCGGATCACGGCGAGCGCGGCCGCGCAGGCGACCGGGTTGCCCCCGAACGTCGTGCCGTGGTTGCCCGGCTGGAGGAGGTCGCCCGCGGCGCCGACGCCGATGCAGGCGCCGATCGGGAGGCCGCCGCCGAGGCCCTTGGCGATCGTGACGACGTCGGGGGTCACGCCGGCGTGCGCGAACCAGCGGCCGGTGCGCCCGATGCCGGTCTGCACCTCGTCGAGCCACAGCAGGGCGCCGTGCTCGTCGGCGACCGCCCGGGCGGCGGCGAGGTAGCCCTCGGGAGGCACGACGACGCCGGCCTCGCCCTGGATCGGCTCGAGGAGGACGGCGGCCGTCTCGTCGGTCACCGCGGCGGCGAGTGCGTCTGCGTCGCCGTACGGGACGAACGTGACGTCGCCCGGCAGCGGCTCGAACGGCGTCCGGTAGGCCTCCTTCGAGGTGAGCGCGAGCGCGCCCATGGTGCGGCCGTGGAAGGAGCCCTCGGCGACGACCACGTGCGTGCGGCCGGTGCGCCGGGTCAGCTTGAACGCCGCCTCGTTGGCCTCGGTGCCGGAGTTGGTGAAGAACACCTTGCCGCCGCCGGCGCCGACGCCGAGCAGCTCGAGCAGCTTCTCGGCGAGCTCGACCTGGGGCGCGGTCGTGAAGAAGTTGGAGACGTGGCCGAGCGTCTGCAGCTGGGACGTGACCGCATCGACCAGCGCCGGGTGCCCGTGGCCGAGCGCGTTGACCGCGATGCCGCCGAGCAGGTCGACGTACTCCTTGCCGTCGGCGTCCCAGACGTGCGCACCCTCGCCCCGCACCAGCACCAGCAACGGCTTGCCGAAGGTGTTCATCAGGCTGGCGGCGTAGCGCTCCTGGTAGTCGGTCACTGCCTCGTTCACTGGGAGTCCCTCGCCTTCCGGGTCTTCGTCTCGACGCCGGGCAGCACCTGGGTGCCGACGCCTTCCTTGGTGAAGAGCTCGAGCAGGACGGCGTGCTCCTCGCGGCCGTCGACGACGGTCGCGCGCGGGACGCCGTTCTGGACCGCCTGGAGGCAGGCGTTCATCTTCGGGATCATCCCGGAGGCCAGCGTGGGGATGATCTCGGCGAGCGCGCCCGGGCTGATCTCGCCGATCACGTCGTCGGAGTCCGGCCAGTCGAGGTACAGCCCCTCGACGTCGGTGAGGACCAGCAGCTTCTCCGCCTTGAGCGCGACCGCGAGGGCCGCGGCGGCGGAGTCGGCGTTCACGTTGTGCACCCGGCCGGCGGCGTCGGGGGCGACGCTCGAGACGACCGGGATCCGGCCGGCCTCGATCAGGTCGAGGACCGACTCGGGGCGGACCTCCGTGACCTCGCCGACCAGGCCGAGGTCGACCTCCTCGCCGTCGATGACGGTGCCGGTGGTCGTCGCGGTGAACAGGCCGGCGTCCTCGCCGGAGCAGCCGACCGCGAGCGGCCCGTGCTCGTTGATGAGGCCGACCAGCTCGCGCTGGACCTGCCCGACGAGCACCATCCGGACGACGTCCATGGCCTCGGGGGTCGTCACCCGCAGGCCGCCGCGAAACTCCGACTCGATGCCGAGCCGGTCGAGCATCGTGGAGATCTGCGGGCCGCCGCCGTGCACGACGACCGGCTTGAAGCCGGCGAAGCGCAGGAACGCGATGTCCTCGGCGAACGCCCGCTTGAGGGTGTCGTCGGTCATGGCGTTGCCGCCGTACTTCACCACGACGATCTTGCCGTGGTAGCGCTTGAGCCAGGGCAGCGCGGCCGCGAGGGTCCGGGCCTTCGCCGGGTCGGGCTTGCTGGGGTCGTGGTGGACGTGTTCGATCGTCATGAGGAGTACGCGCTGTTCTCGTGGACGTAGGCGTGGGTCAGGTCGTTGGTCCAGACGGTGGCCCGCTCGGAGCCGGACTTCAGGTCGATGGTGACGCTGACCTCGCGCGGCTTCAGGTCGACGGTGGCGGGGTCGGCGTGCGGCGTGGACTGCTTGCACACCCACACGCCGTTCATCGCGACGTCCAGGTCGGCGGGGTCGAACTGGGCGCTCGTCGTCCCGATGCTGGCCAGCACGCGACCCCAGTTCGGGTCGTTGCCGAACACCGCGGCTTTGAAGAGGTTGGAGCGGGCGACGCTGCGGCCGACCTCGACCGCCTCGTCCTCGGTCGCGGCGTGCAGGACGGTGATCGCGATCTCGTGGTCGGCGCCCTCGGCGTCCTCGAGCAGCTGCATCGCGAGGTCGGTGCACGCCTGGGTCAGCGCCGCCGTGAAGTCCTCGGGGGTCGGCGTGATGCCGCTGGCCCCGCTGGCCAGCACGGTGACGGTGTCGTTGGTCGACATGCAGCCGTCGGAGTCGAGCCGGTCGAAGCTGACCCGGGTGGCGGCGCGCAGCGCCGTGTCCAGGTCCCCGGCCGGTACGACGGCGTCGGTGGTCAGCACGACCAGCATGGTCGCGAGCTGCGGGGCGAGCATGCCGGCGCCCTTGGCCATGCCGCCGATCCGCCAGCCGGCGCCCTCGACCACGACCTGCTTGCTGACCGAGTCGGTCGTCATGATCGCGTGGGCCGCGTCGTCTCCCCCGTCGGCGTCGAGCGCGTCGAAGGCGGCCGCCGCGCCGGCGAGGACCTGGTCGCGGTCGTTGGTGAGGCCGATCAGCCCGGTGGAGCAGACGACCACGTCGATCGCGCCGATGCCGAGCTTGGCGGCGACCTCCTCGGCGACCGCGTGGGTGGTCTGGAAGCCCTCGGGGCCGGTGTAGCAGTTGGCGCCGCCGGAGTTGAGGAAGACCGCGCGGACGGTGCCGTCCTTGACGACCTCCTGGCTCCACAGCACCGGGTTGGCCTTGCAGCGGTTGGCGGTGAAGACGCTGGCGGAGTCGAAGCGCGGGCCGTCGTTCACGACGAGCGCGACGTCCTTGGCGCCGGTGGACTTGAGGCCGGCGGCGACGCCGGCGGCCCGGAAGCCTGCGGGGGCGGTGACGGTCATGGGGCGATTCCTACGGTGGTGAGGCCCCGGCCTTCGTCGAGGCCGAGCGCGAGGTTCATGCACTGGACGGCGGCGCCGGCGGTGCCCTTGGCCAGGTTGTCCACGGCACCGACGGCGACGAGTCGTCGGGCGTCCTCGTCGACCGTGACCTGGACGTGGACGGCGTTCGACCCGGTGACGGACTTGGTCTGCGGCCACTGGCCCGGCGGGAGCACGTGCACGAACGGCTCGTCGGCGTACGCCTTGGCGTAGACGTCGTAGGCCTCGTCGGCCGTCAGGTCGGCGGTGAGCCGCGCGCTGCAGGTGGCCAGGATGCCGCGCGGCATGGGCACCAGCAGCGGCGTGAAGCTGACCCGGACGGCGCCGTCGACCAGCGAGGAGAGGTTCTGGGTGATCTCGGGCGTGTGCCGGTGGACGCCCCCGACGCCGTACGCGCTCGCGTTGCCCATCACCTCGCTGCCCAGCAGGTGCGGCTTCGCGGCCTTGCCGGCGCCGCTGGTGCCGGAGGCGGCGACCACGGTCACGTCGGGCTCCACGATGCCGGCCGCGACGGCCGGAGCCAGGGTCAGCGTGGACACCGTCGGGTAGCAGCCGGGCACGGCGATCCGCGTCGCGCTGCGCAGCACGTCGCGCTGCCCGGGCAGCTCGGGGAGCCCGTACGGCCAGGTGCCCGCGTGGTCGCCCCCGTAGAACTTCTCCCAGGCGGCGGCGTCGGCGAGGCGGAAGTCCGCGCCGCAGTCGATGACGACCGTGTCGTCGCCGAGCTGGGCCGCGAGGGCGCCGGACTCGCCGTGCGGGAGCGCGAGGAAGACCACATCGTGGCCGCGGAGGGTTTCGACGGTCGTCTGGTCGAGCACCCTGTCGGCGAGGGGCACGAGGTGCGGCTGCAGCGCTCCGAGCGGCTGGCCCGCGTTGGAGGCGCCGGTGAGGGCGCCGATCTCCACGTCGGCGTGGCCGAGGAGCAGGCGCAGCAGCTCGCCCCCGGCGTACCCGCTGGCTCCGGCGACGGCGATCCTGGTCGGCATGTGCATGACTATACAGTCATCCGTATCTCTATGTAACTCGGGTGCGCGTGTCGACGCTCACCCCTAGGTTCGCGACCATGGCGCGCCTCTCCAACGACGACTACCTCCGGCACATCCGGGCCGACTCGGCGCGCTTCCGCGCCGTGCTCGCCGACTGCGATCCTGCCGCACGGGTGCCCAGCTGCCCCGACTGGGACGCGGCCGACCTGCTGTGGCACCTCGGCGAGGTGCAGCACTTCTGGGCCACGATGCTGCGGCAGCGCCCGGCCGGACCCGACGAGTACGCCGAGCCGGCGCGCCCGGACTCCTACGCCGGCCTGCTCGACCACTTCGACCGCGGCTCGGAGCTGCTGCTCGGCGAGCTCGACGGCGTCGACCCGGCCGCGGAGACCTGGACGTGGTCGCAGGACCACACCGCCGGGTTCATCTACCGGCGCCAGGCGCACGAGGCACTGATCCACCGCCTGGACGCCGAGCTGACCACCGGAGCGGTGACCGCGCTGGACCCGGCCCTGGCGGCCGACGGGGTCGACGAGGCGCTCGACGTGATATTCGGCGGCTGCCCGCCGTGGGGCACGTTCACGCCGGACGACCGGTTTGTGCGGGTGGACGTCACCGACACCGGCGACACCGTGTGGGTGCAGCTGGGGCGGTTCACCGGCACCGATCCCGACGGCCGGGAGCACGACTCCGCGGACCTCCACGTGGTCCCCGCGCCGGACGCCGAGCCGGGTGCGGTGGTCAGCGGCCCGGCGGGAGCCCTCGACGCCTGGCTGTGGCGCCGGGGCGACGACCGCGAGGTGACCGTGACCGGTGACCCCGAGGTCTACGACCACTTCCGGGCGTGCGTTGACCACCCCATCAACTAGCGGAACCGAGGTCGGTCAGCTGCGCTGGACGGCCCCGGTCCGCTCGGCGGCGAGCGCCACGGCCGCGTCGCGCGCGGCCGCCGTCTCCTCCTCGGTGAGCGTCCGGTCGGGGGCGCGGAAGCGGAGCGCGAAGGCCAGCGACTTGCGGCCCTCCCCCACCTGGTCGCCCGTGTAGACGTCGAAGAGTCGCACCGACTCCAGCAGCGGGCCGGCGCCCTCGCGCAGGGCGGCCTCGACGTCGGCCGCGGGGACGTCGTTCGCCACGATCAGCGCGACGTCCTCCTTGGCCAGCGGGTACGTGGAGAACTCCGGACCGGGGACGACGTCCCGCGCCCGGCGCATCAGCGCGTCCAGGTCGAGCTCGACCGCCGCGCTGCGCGCCGGCAGGCCGAACGCCTGGCAGACCTTCGGGTGCAGCTCGCCGGCGTACCCGATCGGCTCGCCGGCGACCGCCAGCTGCGCGCAGCGCCCGGGGTGCCACGGAGCGCGGGTCGAGGCCGAGACCTCGACGTCGAGCCCCAGCTCGGTGCCGAGACGGCGCACCAGCGCGACCGCGTCGGACCAGCCGGCCGCGCGCCCGCCGCCCCACCAGCCGGCGCGCTCACGCTCGCCGGCGAGCACCACGGCCAGGTACAGCGGCTGCTCGGGGATCGCGTCGAAGAGCTTGGCGAGCTCGTCGTCGCTCGGCCGCCAGTCGACGCCGTAGATCGGCGCGGGACCGCGGTCGACCGGGAACGCCACCGTGCCGGTCTCGAACAGCGACACCCCGGTGGCGCCGCGGCCGATGTTGCGGGCCGCGGCCTTCAGCAGGCCCGGCAGCAGCGTGGTGGTGTACGACGGCTCCTCGCTGGAGAGCGGGTTCGCCAGCCGGACCGTGTGGCGCCGCGGGTCGTCGGCCGGGAGGCCGAGCGCATCGAAGGCGGCGTCGCCGACGAACGGGAAGCTGATCACCTCGACGCAGCCCGCGCCGGCCAGGGTGCGCCCGACCCGCCGGCGCAGCCGCTGCTCGCGGGACAGGCCGCGGCCCGCCGCCTCGCGCGGCAGCACCGACGGCACCCGGTCGTAGCCGACGATCCGGGCGACCTCCTCGACCAGGTCGAACGGGTCGACGAGGTCGGGCCGCCACGGCGGCGGCGTCGCGGTGAGGGTGGAGTCGGCCTTGTCGAGCGTGCAGCCGACGGCCTCGAGGTTCGCGACCGTGGTGGCCGCGTCGATCGCGATCCCGGTCACCCGCGCGGGCAGGTCGTAGGAGATGGTGATCCGCGGCTGCGGCGGGGGCGAGCCGACGACCGTGACACCCGGGTCGGCCGTGCCGCCGCCGTACGTCACCAGCAGCTCGACGACCCGGTCGGCCGCGGCGGGGGTGATCACCGGGTCGACACCGCGCTCGTTGCGCTTGCCGGCCTCGGAGCTGATCTTGTGGCGCTTGCCGGTGCGGAACATCGAGACCGGGTCCCAGTGGGCCGCCTCGACGAGGACGTTCGTCGTGGTGTCGGACATCTCGGTGGTCTCGCCGCCCATCACGCCGCCGAGGCCGATGATCCCGGAGTCGTCGGTGACGACCAGGTCCTCCGGCGACAGCACCCGGTCGGTGCCGTCCAGCGTCCTGAGCCGCTCGCCCTCCCGAGCCCTCCGCACCCGGATCGGACCGGCGAGCTTGTCCGCGTCGTACCCGTGGATCGGCCGGCCGGTCTCGAGCATCACGTAGTTCGTCACGTCGACGGCCAGCGAGATCGGGCGCATGCCGGCCTGCTGGAGGCGGCGCGCCATCCAGTCGGGCGTCGGCGCGGCCGGGTCGAGGCCGGTGACCGTGCGGGCCACGAAGACCGGGCAGCCGGCCGGGTCGTCGACGAACACGGGGTACCCGGCGTCGTTGGGCGCGGGCACGGGGCGGTCCGCGGGGTCCCGGAACGGCGCGCCGAACGCCAGCGCGGCCTCGCGGGCGATGCCGCGCAGCGACAGCGCGTAGGCGCGGTCCGGGTTGATCTCGAACTCGATGACCTCCTCGCGGAGGCCGAGCACGTCGAACGCGTCGTCGCCGGGCTCGCCGGCGTCGGCCGGCAGCACGATGATCCCGTCGTGGTCGTCACCGAGGCCGAGCTCGCGGGCCGAGCAGATCATGCCCGCGGATAGGTGGCCGTAGGTCTTGCGCGCGGAGATCTCGAAGTTCCCTGGCAGGACGCCGCCGGGCAGGATCACCACGACCAGGTCGCCGGGCGCGAAGTTGTGGGCGCCGCAGACGATGCCCTGGGGCTCGCCGGTGCCGTTCGCGGCGCCGACGTCGACCGTGCACCAGTTGATGGTCTTGCCGTTCTTCTGCGGCTCGGGCTCCATGGTGAGCACCCGGCCGACCACCAGCGGGCCGCTGATGCCCGCGCCGGCGCTCTCCACGCCCTCGAGCTTGAGCCCGAGCGCGGTGAGCCGGCGGGTGAGCTCGTCCGTGGTGACGTCGGCCGGCAGGTCGACGTACTCGCGGATCCAGCTGACGGGGGCCTTCATGGGGTCACAGCTCCGTTCCGAAGGCGGTGGTGAAGCGGACGTCGCCCTCGAAGAGCGCCCGCAGGTCCTCGATGCCGTGGCGGAACATCAGGGTCCGGTCGATGCCCATGCCGAACGCGAAGCCGGTGTAGCGCTCCGCGTCGACGCCGCACGCGGTGAGCACGCGCGGGTTCACGACGCCACAGCCGCCCCACTCGATCCAGCCCTCGCCGCGGCAGGTCCGGCAGGTCGCGCCGTCCAGCTTGCCGGCGCCGCGGCACACGAAGCAGACCAGGTCGACCTCGGCGCTCGGCTCGGTGAACGGGAAGTACGACGGGCGGAACCGCGTGCTGATGCCCTCGCCGAACATCTGCGCGGCGAAGTGGTCGAGCGTGCCCTTGAGGTGGGCCATCGTGATGCCCTCGTCGACCGCCAGCCCCTCGACCTGGTGGAAGACCGGGCTGTGCGTGGCGTCGTACTCGTCGGTGCGGAACACGCGGCCCGGGCAGACGACGTAGATGGGGGGCGTGCGGGAGAGCATGGTGCGCGCCTGGACCGGGCTGGTGTGCGTGCGGAGCACCAGGTGGTCCTCGGGCGGGTCGGTCCAGAACGTGTCCTGCATGGTGCGGGCCGGGTGGTCCGGCCCGAGGTTGAGCGCGTCGAAGTTGAGCCACTCGGCCTCGATGACCGGGCCCTCGGCGACCTCCCAGCCCATCGCGACGAAGATGTCGGCGATCAGCTCGGAGCCGGTGGTGAGCGGGTGCCGGGCGCCGGTGGGGACGCGGTCGGTCGGGAGCGTCACGTCGACGGTCTCCTCGACCAGCATCCGCTGCTCGTGCTCGGCCTCGAGCACCTCCTGGCGAGCGGCCAGGGCCTGGTTGACGGCACCGCGGGCCTGCCCGATCCGCTGGCCGGCCTCCTTGCGGGCGGCCGGCGGCAGCGCCCCGATCTCGCGGTTGGCCAGCGCCAGCGGCGAGCGGTCGCCGGTGTGCTCGATGCGCACCTGCTTCAGCTCGTCGAGGTCGGCGGCGGCCGCGATCGCGGCGAGCGCCGCGTCGCGCGCGGCCTCGACCTCCTCGGGCTTCAAGGGGGTGACCTCCACGGGGTCGTAGTCGGTGTTCGGGCCAGACACGAGGACGAGTCTAGGAAGGCGCGCCCACCGCACGCGAACCGGTTCACAATCGTCGGGTGAGGACTCCTCGTGTGGACACCCGGATCGCACCCCCCGCTCTCGTCGTCGCGCTGCTCTGCCTGCTGGGCGGGGCCGGCGCCGCCGCGGCCCTGGAGTCGGACACCGTGCCGAGCTTCTGGGGCGGGCTGTGGTGGGCGGTCTCGCTGATGACCAACCTCGGGTACGTCTACGGAACGCCGCACACCACCACCGCGACCGTCATCTCGGTCGTGCTGATGGTGACCGGCTTCCTGCTCATGTCGCTGCTCAGCGCCACCCTGGCCGCGCGGTTCATCCGGTCCGACGCGGAGCCGGCCGAGCGGCTGAGCACCGACCTCGAGCGCGAGATCCTGACCCGCCTCGAGGAGATCTCGCAGCGGGTCGAGGCGCTGGAGCGGCGACTACCCCGCCGGGAGTGAGTCGACCGGCAGGGTGACGGTGATCCGCGCCCCGCCGGCGTCCGCCTCCCCGATCGCCACCGTGCCGCCGTGCGCCTCGACCAGCCCGTTCACGAGGTAGAGCCCGAGGCCCGACCCGCCCGTGTGGCCGGACTTCCAGAACTTGGTGAAGACGCGGCGGCGCAGGTCCGGCGCGATCCCGTCCCCTTCGTCCTCGACGGCCAGCCGCAGGCCGGTGCGCGCCTCGGCCGGGCCGACCGGGTCGAGGGTGACCGTGACGGTGCCGGAGCCGTGGCGGACGGCGTTCTCGACGAGGTTGGTGACGACCTGCACGAACTTGTCGGGGTCGACGGTGACCTCGGGCAGTCCGGCGGCGGCGTGGGCGACGACCGTCCGGCTCGTGGCCGCGGAGACGGAGTCGACGACGCGCCGGACCAGCACCTCGGCGTCGACGGGCCGCGGGTACAGCTGGAGCCGGCCGGTGTCGATGCGGGCGACGTCGAGCAGCTCGGCGATCAGCCGGCTGAGCCGGTCGGAGTCGGCGCTGACCGTCCGCAGCATCAGCTTCTTCTGGTCGTCGTTGAGCTTGTCCCAGCGGTTGAGCAGCGCCTGCACGAAGCCCTTCACCCCGGTCAGCGGCGACCGCAGCTCATGGGCGACGGTCGCGACCAGGTCGGACCGCTCGCGGTCCAGCCGGGCGCGGCCGCGACCCGACCGGATGCTCACGGCGATGCAGTCGACCGGCTGGTGCAGCGCGGCGCGGTGCAGCCGGGCCACGACGAGCACCTCGGTGCCGTCGGGCAGCAGCCAGGACTGCTCCGGGACGGCGGTGCGGGTCGGGAGCCCGTCGTACGGGCGGTTCGTCGAGAACCAGTCGCGACCGTCCTGGTCGCGCAGGGCCAGCACGTCGGCCAGCGGGCGCCCCACGGCGTCGTCGACGCCGAGGAGGCGGCCGGCCGCGGCGTTGATCGCGGTCACCCGGCCGTCGGGCCCGGCCAGCACGGCCCCGTCGGCGAGCGCGTCCAGGCCATCCACGGGCCCACCCTAGTGGCGGTGCTGCACCCGGGCGGAGGCGTAGAGGCACAGTGCGGCCGCCGTCGACAGGTTCAGGCTCTCGGCCCGGCCGTGGATCGGGATCCGCACGCGGTGGTCGGCCAGGCCGGCGACATCGGGGCTGAGCCCGTGCGCCTCGTTGCCGAGCAGCCAGGCGGTCGGCCGCGCGAGGATCTCGTCGGCCTCGAAGAGGTCCACCTCGCCGCGCGCGTCCGTCGCCAGCACGGTGTACCCGGAGGCCTGCGCGGCGCGGACCGCATCGGCGGCGGCGGCGCCGGTGGCGATCGGCAGGTGGAAGGCGCTGCCGGCACTGGCCCGGACGGTCTTGCCGTTGTACAGGTCGACGGACTTCCCGGCCAGGACCACCCCGCCCGCGCCGGCGGCGTCGGCGCACCGGATGACGGTGCCGGCGTTCCCGGGGTCACTGACGTCGGCACAGATCGCGACGTAGCCGCCGACCAGTGCCTGCTCGACCGGGACGTCCATGAACCGGCACAGGGCCACGACACCGGCGGGTGAGACGGAGTCGCTGAGCGCCTTCAGGGCGCGCTCGTCGACGAACGTGAGCGGCACGCCGTCGGGGATCGGCGGCAGCAGGTGGTCGCGGTAGGGCTGCGCGAACACCTCGAGCACGGCCCCCGCGTCGATCGCCGCCTCGACGGCGTTGCGGCCCTCAGCGAGGAAGAGCCGCCGCTCGGATCGCTCCGAGCGGCGGCTCAACCGACGCAGCTGCTTGACCCGAGCGTTGCTCGCGGTCAGCACCGGGACGCTCAGGCCGAGACCTTGGGCGCGTTGACGTCCTCGGGCAGGGCGGCCTTGGCGGTCTCGACGAGCGCGTTGAACGCGGCGATGTCGTTGACAGCCAGGTCGGCCAGGATCTTGCGGTCGACCTCGACACCGGCCAGGTTCAGACCCTGGATGAACCGGTTGTAGGTCAGGCCCTGCGCACGCGCGGCGGCGTTGATGCGCTGGATCCACAGGCGACGGAAGTTGCCCTTGTTCTTGCGGCGGTCGTTGTAGCTGTAGACCAGGGAGTGGGTGACCTGCTCCTTGGCCTTGCGGTAGAGCCGCGAGCGCTGGCCGCGGTAACCGCTGGCGCGCTCCAGGACGACCCGGCGCTTCTTCTGGGCGTTCACTGCCCGCTTGACGCGTGCCACTGTCTTACTCCTTGTTGCTGATTACAGATCGGGGGCGGGCGAGGGTCAGAGACCCAGCATCTTCTTCGCGCGCGGGACGTCGGCCTTGGCGACCTCGGTGGTGCCGCTCATGCGCCGGGTGACCTTGGAGGGCTTCTTCTCCAGGTTGTGACGCTTGCCGGCCTTCTCGCGCAGGATCTTGCCCGAGCCGGTCACGCGGAAGCGCTTGCTCGCACCGGAGTGCGTCTTGTTCTTCGGCATCTCTGTCGTATCTCTCTGTCTCGTCCTGCTGGGCTGCGCAGGCGGGACCAGGGGTCCCACCCGTGCGGCGTGGTGGTCTCAGGCCTCGATCTCAGGATCGAGGTTCTCGGAGCGGCGGCGCTCCTTCTTCTGCGCCACCGGTCCGGCGGCGTGGGCGGCGTCGCGCTCGGCGCGCTCCTCGGCCTCGAGGGCGGCGCGCTCGGCGGCCCGGGTCTCCTTGGCCGCCTGCATGTCGACCTTGGCGTCGGCCTTCTTCTTGTGCGGACCGAGGACCATGATCATGTTGCGGCCGTCCTGCTTGGGCGCCGACTCCACGAAGCCCAGGTCGGTGACGTCCTCGGCGAGCCGCTGGAGCAGCCGGAAGCCCAGCTCGGGGCGGTGCTGCTCGCGACCGCGGAACATGATCGTGATCTTGACCTTGTCCCCCGCCTTCAGGAACCGGACCACGTGACCCTTCTTGGTCTCGTAGTCGTGCGCGTCGATCTTCGGACGAAGCTTCATCTCCTTGATGACGACGTTCGTCTGGTTGCGGCGCGCCTCACGGGCCTTCTGCGCGTTCTCGTACTTGAACTTGCCGTAGTCCATGAGCTTGCAGACGGGCGGCTTGCCCTGCGGGGCGATCTCGACGAGGTCGAGGTCCGCCTCCTGGGCGAGCTTGAGCGCCTGGTCCGTGGGAACGATGCCCACGGTCTCCCCGTTGGGTCCAACGAGCCGGACCTCCGGAACCCGGATCCGATCGTTGATTCGCAGCTCGGTGCTGATGTGTCCTCCTGGTGGCAATGTGGCCGGTCGCCTCCGCGTCCCGCCGCCCCCGAGGGCCCCGAAATCGACAAAGGCTTCCGCTGTCAGCAAGCGGAAGCCAGTCCGACGTCTCCCACACAGGGGCACGCCACCATCCGAGGCCGTAGCCTCTTCAGGACCGGACCCGACGACCTGTGGAGCAGGGCGGTCGATGCGGGTGGGAGGCGATCGTGCGAGCCTCCGCTTGTGGATCCGTCCCGTCACGGGTGTGGCGGAACGTATCGGTCAACGCTCGATGGTAGCCGAAGATTCCCCCTCCGGCCGAATCCAGAGGACCCGCTCCCCCGCCTGCGCGAGGGTCCACCCACCGGCCAGCCGGTCGAGGTCGTCGCCCTCGACGACGAACCGCACCGGGCCGGCGACGTCGACCACCAGCGCGACCGCGCCGTCCTGGAGCGCGGACCGCGCCGCGAGCGCGGTCGCCACGGGCACCGGGCGGCCGTCCGGGTTCCAGGCCCGCAGCGCCTCGGTGCCGGTGAAGGCGAGCAGCGCGAGCCGCCCGTCGGCGCCCTGCAGCAGGACGGTGGCCATGTCGCTCGTCTTGTCGTGGGCGAGACCGGCCTCGTCGTACTCCACCTCGCCGAGCACCGCGACGACCGGCACCAGCAGCCGGGCCTGCGCCAGCGCGGCCAGCGCCTCGGCGTACGACGCGCCGCCGGCGGCCCACGCCGCGAGCGCGTCCACCACTCCGGCGGGCGCGGAGCCGTCGTCCCCGGCGAACCCGGGGTCCGGGATCACGCGGTCCTCACCGGGCTCGATCACGCGCCCATTGTCCCGTGCCGACCCGGCCGCTCCAATTCGGGCGGTGTGGGATTCTGGACGCGTGGACGACGCAGCCTGGGCAGCCCTCACGCTGAGCCTCACCGTGCTCGGCGGCGTCTGGACGTGGCTGGCCTTCCGCCGGCACGGTGCGGTCGCCGCGCTGCGCGCGCTGGGCTTCACGCTGCTGCCGCTGGCGGCGTACCTGACCAAGACGCTGCAGATGTTCACCCGCATCGTGAACGCCGTCACCGACTGGGCCACGAACGTGGCGTTCAGCCCGGTGGTGTGGCTCGGGATGCTGCTCGGCGGGGTGGGCATCGTGCTGATCGTCGTGTCGGGCATGATCCGGTCGCGCCAGCTCGGGAAGGGGCCGGACGGCACGGCGAAGGAGCTGCCCGCAGCGCGCGGGTCGCGGTCGGCGCCGGTCGTCACCGACACCGACCCCGAGATGGCGGAGATCGAGGCCATCCTGCGCAAGCGGGGCATCAGTTGAGCTCGAGCCCCGTCGAGCGGAACCGGCTCTGGTCGCGGCTGAACGACGCCGTCGCGAAGCAGGGGGTGCCGCTGCCCACGCCGGTCTTCGCCGTGGACCTCGACGCGTTCGACGCCAACGCCGACGACCTCGTGCGCCGCGCGCACGGCAAGCCGGTCCGGGTCGCGTCGAAGTCGCTGCGGGTGCCGGCCCTCCTCGAGCGCGCGCTGCAGCACGACGGGATGCGGGGCGTGCTGGCCTACACGCTGCGCGAGGCGCTCTGGCTGCACGCCCAGGGCATCGGCGACGACCTCCTGGTCGCCTACCCCACTGTCGACCGGGGGGCGCTCGCCGAGCTGGTCGCCTCGCCCGCGGCGCTCGCCGCGGTCACGCTGATGGTCGACGACGTCGCCCACCTCGACCTCGTCGACTCGGTGCGCGTCACGGTCACCGAGCCGGTGCGGATCGCGATCGACGTGGACGCCGGCCTGCGGCTCGCGCGGCAGCACGTCGGCCCGAAGCGCTCGCCGCTCGGCGACGCCGGCTCGGTCCTGCGCCTGGCCCGCGAGATCACCGCCCGTCCCGGCTTCGCCCTGGTCGGCGCGATGACCTACGAGGGGCAGGTGGCCGGCGTCCAGGACGCGGTGCCGACCGCGCGGGCCCGGTCGGCGGTCGTGCGCCGGCTCAAGGCGCTCTCGATCGACCAACTCGCCGTACGCCGCCGCGAGGTGGCCGCCGCCCTCGCCTCGGTCGCCGAGCTCGAGTTCTGGAACGGCGGCGGGTCGGGGTCGGTCGAGGAGACCGGCGCGGACCCGGTCGTCACGGAGGTCGCGGCCGGCTCCGGCCTCCTGGTCCCCACGCTCTTCGACCACTACCGCTCGTTCACGCCGCGGCCCGCGTCGTACTTCGGGCTCCCCGTGACCCGCAAGCCCACGCCCGCGACGGCCACCGTGCACGGAGGCGGGCTGATCGCGTCGGGTCCGGCGGGCGCCGACCGGCTGCCGACGCCGTGGGCGCCGGCGGGGCTGGAGCTGACCGGCCTGGAGGGCGTCGGCGAGGTGCAGACCCCGCTCACCGGCCCGTCCGCGGCGCAGCTGCAGATCGGCGACCTGGTGTGGTTCCGGCACGCGAAGTCCGGCGAGCCGTTCGAGCACGCGACCACCGTCCACCTGCTGTCCGGCGCCGAGTTCGTGGACTCGGCGCCCAGCTACCGCGGGTGTGGGCAGTCCTTCTGAGGTCCTGGCGCTGGCGCGGTCACGACCGCCGACGCTGGGGCCGGGCCGCCTGATCTGCATCGACGGACCGTCCGGCTCCGGCAAGACGACGCTGGCCGGCTCGCTCGCCGGGCCGGGCGTCCGGGTGGTGCCCATGGACGACCTGTACGACGGCTGGGGCGGGCTGCCGTCGGTGGACACCCAGCTGGCGACGCTGCTGGTGCCGATGGCCTCGCGGTCGGCGGGCACCTACCGCCGCTACGACTGGGCGGCCGGTGAGTACGCCGAGACCGTGGTCGTGCCGCCGACGCCGGTCCTGGTGCTGGAGGGCGTCGGGTCCTACTCCCCCGCCTTCGACCCGTTCGCGACGGTGGTGGTGTGGGTCGAGGCGCCCGCGGCGGAGCGGCTGGCGCGCGCCCTGGCGCGCGACGGCGCGGCGTACGAGGCCGAGCTGCGGCAGTGGGCGGTCGACGAGCAGGCGCACTTCCGGCGTACCGGCGCGCGGGAGCGGGCGGACCTCGTGATCCAGCCCTAGGCTGCGCCCATGCTCGCGCCCAGTGGAGACCAGTACGAGATCAGCGCCGACGGCTACCGGGCGGTCGTCACCGAGAGCGGCGGCGCGCTGCGGGTGCTCCAGCACGACGGGCGCGACCTGGTCGACGGGTTCGGCGCGGACGAGATGTCGCCCGGTGGGCGCGGCCAGCTGCTGATGCCGTGGCCGAACCGGATCGGGGACGGCGCGTACTCCTTCGGCGGGCACGACCTGCAGCTGCCGCTCACCGAGCCGGCGCTGCGCAACGCGTCGCACGGGCTCGTGCGCTGGGTCGCGTGGACGCTGGAGGAGCACACCCCGAGCTCCGTGGCGCTGACCTACCGGCTGATGGCACAGACCGGCTACCCGTGGACGCTCGACCTGAGCGTGGTCTACGACCTCTCGGCCGACGGCCTGACCGTGACGCAGTCCGCGACCAACCTGGCCGGCTCCCCCGCGCCGTACGCGAGCGGTGCCCACCCGTACCTGTCGGTCGGCCCCGGCCCCGTGGACGGGTGGGAGCTCACGCTGCCCGCCGCGACCCGGTCCCTGGTCGACGACCGGCTGCTGCCGGCCGGGCGCGAGGACGTGACCGGCACGCCGTACGACTTCCGGATCGCGCGGCCGGTCACGGACGTCGGGTTCAACGACGCGTTCACCGACCTGGAGCGGGACGGGTCGGGCGTGGCCACGGTGGTGGTGCGCGACCCGGCGTCCGGAGACGCGGTGGCGCTGTGGGTCGACGAGTCGCACCGCTGGCTGCAGGTCTTCAGCGCCGACGACGTCCCGGGCACGGCGCGGCGGTCGCTGGCGGTCGAGCCGATGACGGCGCAGGCCGACGCGTTCCGTACCGGCGAGGACCTCACCGTACTGGAACCCGGCGCGGACTTCTCGGCGTCCTGGGGGATCCGGGTCGTCTGACGGGTCCGACGAGACCGTCAGCCCGACTGCGTCTGCCGGTCGATGACCGACCGCAGCTCGCGGACCGCCTGCTTGGCGCGGCTGCCGTCGGAGCCCTGGATGCCCATGGCGGCGACGGTGGTGCCGTCGGCGAGGTCGAGGGTCACCCACGGGGCGCCGGGCGGGAGGTGCACGGCGAGGACCTGGGGCCAGGCGTACTCCCGGCGGCGGTAGCCGTTCACGACGACCAGGCGCTGGTCCTCGGCGACCACGCGCGAGCGCACCAGCGCGAACCACAGCAGGAACGCGAGCAGGCCGACGACGAACAGCGTGAGCCGCTGGAACGTCGTGAACCGCGCCTGGGTCTCCTCGTCGAAGCCGATCCAGGCGAGCGCGCAGACCACGAGGAGGCCGACGCCGAGCACGCTGCCGGCCAGGCGGACGCCGAAGGGCCGCCAGGTGCGCGGGAGCTGGACGGGCGCGGGCGACGCGGACGACATCAGAGCCGGCAGGCGTGGATGTCGGTGAGCAGGATGCCGCGGGCGCCGATGTCGAACAGCTCGTCCATCAGCCGCTGGGCGCCGTCGCGCGGAACCATCGCGCGCACCGCCGACCAGCCCTCGCGATGCAGCGGCGCGACCGTGGGGCTTTCGATGCCGGGCGTGAGGCGCACCGCGTCGGTGACCCGGTCGGTCGGGATGTCGTAGTCCATCATCACGTAGCTGCGCGCGACGAGGACGCCCTCGACCCGCCGCTTGAAGACCTCGAACCCGTCCGGGACCGCGCCGGACCGGGTGATCAGCACCCCCTCGGACTCCAGGATGGTCTCGCCGAAGACCTCCAGACCCGCCTGCCGCAGCGTGCCGCCGGTCTCGACGACGTCGGCGATCGCGTCGGCGACGCCGAGCTGGATGCTGGTCTCGACGGCACCGTCGAGACGGGTCACCGTGGCGTCGATGCCGCGCTCCTCGAGGAACGACCGCACGATGCCGACGTACGA
Source organism: Nocardioides aquiterrae (assembly GCF_039526625.1). Taxonomy (NCBI): domain Bacteria; kingdom Bacillati; phylum Actinomycetota; class Actinomycetes; order Propionibacteriales; family Nocardioidaceae; genus Nocardioides; species Nocardioides aquiterrae. The sequence continues at coordinate 94,576 of NZ_BAAAJE010000010.1, read as the reverse complement.
CGTGGCGATCCGCTGGCCGGCGAGCTGGGTGAGGTCGGTGAAGACGCCGCGCGGTCCGGCGAACCGGAACCGGCTGCGGCCGAACCCCAGGCCCATCACCTCCTCGGCCTTGGCGCCGGAGTCCTTGAGCAGGTCGCGGCCGGTGATGCCGACGTCGAGGGTGCCCTCACCCACGTACAGGGCGATGTCGCGCGGACGCAGGTAGAAGAACTCGACGCCGTTCTCGGTGTCGGTGAGCGTCAGCTGCTTGGCGTCGTCGCGCTGCCGGTAGCCGGACTCGCGCAGGATGTCGGACGCGGACTGGGACAGCGACCCCTTGTTCGGGACCGCGATGCGGAGCAGGGACATGGCTGCCAGAAATCCAATCCGGTCTCAGAGGTGTGCGTAGACGTCGTCGAGCTCGATGCCGGTCGCCAGCATCAGCACCTGGGCGTGGTAGAGCAGCTGGCTGATCTCCTCGGCGGCGCGGTCGGCGCCCTCGTGCTCGGCGGCCATCCAGGACTCCGCGGCCTCCTCGACCAGCTTCTTCCCGCAGGCATGCACACCGGCGTCGAGCTGACGCACGGTGCCGGATCCCTCGGGGCGGGACCGGGCCTTCTCGCTCAGCTCGGTCCAGAGCTCGTCGAACGTCTTCACGGTCGACCAGCCTACGGCGTGCCGCCGGCCAGCTCGCGCAGGGTCCGGGCGGTGAGCAGGGCCGCGGCGGTCGCCTCGTAGCCCTTGTCCTCGCGGGAGTGCGGCAGGCCGGCGCGGTCGAGCGCCTGCGCGTCGTTGTCGCAGGTGAGCACGCCGAAGCCGACCGCGACCGTGTGGTCGAGCGCGACCCGGGTGAGGCCGTCGGTGGCGGCGTTGCAGACGTACTCGAAGTGCGGGGTGCCGCCGCGGATCACGACGCCGAGGGCGACGACGACGTCGTACCCCTGCCCCGCGAGCGCGGACGCCACCACGGGCAGCTCGAAGGTGCCGGGCACCCGTACGACGCGGGCGTCGCGCACGCCGAAGTCCCCGAACGCGCGCTGGGCGCCGCCGAGCAGGCCGTCGATGACCTGGGTGTGCCAGCTCGCGGCGACGACGGCGACCCGCAGGCCGCTCGCGTCGAAGGTCTCGGGCTCCGGGGATCCGTCTCCGGCCATGTCAGGCTCCGTCCTTCACGTGGTCCGGCACGTGCTCTGGCACGTGCTCGTTCGCGGACAGGTGGGGCAGGTCGTGCCCCATCCGGTCGCGCTTGGTCAGCAGGTAGGCGATGTTGTGGTCGTTGGGGTGCGGGGTGAGGGGCACCCGCGCGGCGACGTGGATGCCGAAGTCCTCGAGGTTCTCGACCTTGTCGGGATTGTTCGTCATCAGCCGCACGCTGCGCACGCCGAGGTCGCGCAGCACCTGGGTGGCGGTTCCGTAGTGACGCGCGTCCGCGGGCAGCCCGAGGTCGAGGTTGGCGTCCACGGTGTCGCGGCCGCCGTCCTGGAGCTGGTAGGCCTGCAGCTTGGCGACCAGGCCGATGCCCCGGCCCTCGTGGCCGCGCAGGTAGATCACCACGCCGCGGCCCTCGTCGACGACGCGCTGCAGGGCCTCCTCGAGCTGGGGGCCGCAGTCACAGCGGTGGCTGCCGAACACGTCGCCGGTCAGGCACTCCGAGTGCACCCGGGTCAGCACCGGGTCCGGGCCGGACACGTCGCCGTACACGAGCGCGATGTGCTCGGAGTCGTCGACGGTGATCCGGTAGCCGTACGCCGTGAAGTCGCCGAACTTGGTCGGCAACCGGGTCTCGGCGACCCGCTCGACGAGGTTCTCGTGCCGCCGGCGGTACCGCACCAGGTCGTCGATCGAGATCATCGCCAGGCCGTGCTCGTCCGCGAACGCGCGCAGCTCCGGTCCGCGCTTCATGGTGCCGTCGTCGTTCACCACCTCGACCAGCACGCCGGCCGGGGTCAGCCCCGCGAGCGTCGCGAGGTCGACCGCCGCCTCGGTGTGGCCGCGACGGACCAGCACGCCGCCCTCGCGGTAGCGCAGCGGGAAGACGTGGCCGGGCCGGGTGATCTCCCACGGCTCGGTGGCGGAGTCGGCGAGCGTGCGCACGGTGTGCGCGCGGTCGGCGGCGGAGATGCCGGTCGTGACGCCGTCGCGCGCGTCGACCGAGATCGTGTACGCCGTGCGCAGCCGGTCCTTGTTGTGCGGCGTCATCAGCGGGATCTCGAGGCGGTCCAGCATGTCCGCGGGCATCGGCACGCAGATCACGCCGCTGCTGTAGCGGATCGTGAACGCCATCAGCTCCGGCGTCGCCTTGCTGGCGGCGAAGATGATGTCGCCCTCGTTCTCGCGGTCCTCGTCGTCGACGACGACCACCGCCCTGCCCGCGGCGATGTCGGCGATCGCTCGCTCGACGGTGTCGAGCCGGACCTTCTCACTCATGCGGCCACTCCTTCGGGTACCGGGTCCGCGCTCGCGGCCCGCGTGGCCCGCCACCAGGTGACGAAGCCGGCGACGCACAGGGCGCCGTAGAACACGTAGAGGATCGCCGACGGGTAGTAGCCGGAGTGCCACAGCAGCGGCACGCCGACCAGGTCGACCGCGATCCAGGCCAGCCAGAAGTCGTTCCAGCCGCGGGCCATCGCGTAGGTCGCGAGCATCGAGCCCACGAAGATCCAGGCGTCGCACCAGTAGTACCAGCGCGGCGCCGGCCAGCCGGCGCCGACGATGCTGAACGCCCACTGCGCGACGAGGACGGCGGCCGCCGCGGTGAGCAGGTACGCGACCCGCTCCCGGGCGGTGGCCCAGCGGGGCACGATCGCGGGCGCGTCTCCCCCGCCGTCCTGCTGCTGGTGCAGGCGCTTCTGCTCGTTCCAGCGGTACCAGCCGTAGACGCTGGTCACGATGAAGAACACCTGCCGGCCGGCCTGGCCGAACAGCGGCTGCTGGGCCTGGGCGTCGAAGGTCGCGGCGATGAACACCGTGAACAGCAGCACGTTGCCGACGATGCCGACCGGCCAGGCCCACACCCGGCGGCGCAGGCCGCCGACCGCGGAGGCGAAGCCGAAGGCGTTGCCGAGGATCTCGCGCCAGGTGATCGGGTGGCCCGCGATGGTCAGGTGGGCGTCGTACAGCGAGGAGAGGAAGCTCATGCGCTCTCCTTGCTCGTGAACGGCAGCAGGCGCTCGACGTACTTGGCGATCACGTCGACCTCGAGGTTGACGCGGTCCCCGGGCTGCCGGGTGCCGAGGGTGGTGCGGGCGAGGGTCTCGGGGATGAGGCTGACCGTGAACCGGTCGTCGTCGGCCTCGACCACCGTGAGGCTGACGCCGTCCACGGTGATCGAGCCCTTGTCGACGAGGTAGCGGGCGAGCGCGGTCGGCATGGCGATCTCGACGACCTCCCAGTGCTCGCTGGGGGTCCGGCTCACGACGGTGCCGACGCCGTCGACGTGGCCCTGGACGATGTGGCCGCCCAGCCGCTTGTCCGCGGTGACCGCCCGCTCGAGGTTCACGGTGTCGCCGGGGCGCACGCCGTACAGGCTGGTCTTGTCGAGGGTCTCCTGCATCACGTCCGCGGTCCAGGTGTCGCCGTCCAGGGTCGCGACGGTCAGGCAGCAGCCGTTGACCGCGATCGAGTCGCCGAGGCCGGCGTCCTCGAGCACGGTGGTGGCGCGGATGCTGAGGCGGATCGCGTCGCCCTGGTCCTCGACCGCGGCGACGGTGCCGAGCTCCTCGACGATTCCGGTGAACATCTATCGGTCCTCTCCAGGCGCGAGGGTCAGGCGCACGTTCGGTGCGTCCCCCTCGAGCACGGTGATGTCGGTGACGCGGGGACGGAACGCGTCGGCGATGGTGGTGATTCCGAGGTCGGCGACCGCCGACCGGCCGGCGCCGAGCAGCATCGGCGCGACGTACGCGACGATCTCGTCGACCAGGCCCGCCCGCAGGAACGCCGCCGCGAGGGTGGGTCCGCCCTCGAGGAACACGTGCCGGCGGCCGAGGTCGAACAGCTCGACCAGCGCGAACTTCGGGTCGCGGGTGCGCAGGTGCAGGCTCGCGGCGTCGTCGTTGAAGACCCGGCGCCCGGGGTCGAGGTCCCGCTCCCCCATCACCACGCGTAGCGGCTGGTGCGCGAGCGGGAGGTCGTGCTCGTCGCGGACGGTGAGCAGCGGGTCGTCGACGGCGATGGTGTTGGTGCCGACGAGCATCACGTCGCAGAGCGCCCGCAGCCGGTGCGTGTCGTGGCGAGCGGCGGGTGAGCTGACCCAGCGGCTGGTGCCGTCGGCGGCGGCGCTGCGGCCGTCGAGCGTGGTGGCGAACTTCCAGGTGACGAACGGGCGGCCGTGGGCGAGGCCGAAGGCCCAGAAGCGGTTCAGGAGACCGGACTCGGCCGCAAAAAGCCCCGCCTCGACGTCGACGCCGGCGGCGCGCAGGGTGGCGGCGCCGCCGGACGCCTCGGGGTTCGGGTCCGGCTCGGCGAACACCACCCGTCGTACGCCGGCCTCGACGAGCGCCTCCGCGCACGGGCCGGTGCGGCCGTGGTGGTTGCACGGCTCGAGGGTGACGACGGCGGTCGCGCCCCGCGCCCGGTCGCCGGCGTTCGTGAGCGCGTCCGCCTCGGCGTGCGGGGTGCCGGCACCGCGGTGGTACCCCGTGGCGATCGTGGCGCCGTGCTCGTCGAGGAGCACGCAGCCGACACGCGGGTTCGGGCCGAGCGGGACGCCCGGCGTCGCGGCGAGCTCGAGGGCGCGGCGCATCGCGGCCTGCTCGGCTGCGCTGAATGCCATGTCGTCCTGCCCCTCCGGTCCGGTCGCGGACTCCGGGGCTGGACGGGTCACCCACGTACGACGTACGTGAGGACACCTGCGTGCGCTTCCCATCCGGACTTTGACCGTCGGTCCAGGAGTTCCACCTGGTCAACCGATCGCTGGCTGCGACCGGGTCGCGGACTGTTACCGCCGGCTCGGAATTTCACCGACCCCAGAGCACGCGAGCTTGGTAGCTCGTCGCGACGAGTCTGCCACAAGGACCGGCGCCCGACTCCGTGGGGCGGGTCACACCGCGGCTTCGGCGGTCAGCCGCGAGCCGCCTCCGCGCGGGCGCGGAGCTCGGCGACCATCCGGTCGGGGTCGTCGGCGGAGTAGACCGCGGAGCCGGCGACGAACACGTCGGCGCCGGCCTCGGCGCAGCGCTCGATGGTGTCCAGCGAGACGCCGCCGTCGACCTGGAGCCAGGTCTCGACGCCGTGCTTGTTCATCAGCTCGCGGGCGCGGCGGATCTTGGGCAGGCACAGGTCCAGGAACTTCTGGCCGCCGAAGCCGGGCTCGACGGTCATCACCAGGAGCATGTCGAGCTCGGGCAGCAGGTCCTCGTAGGGGTCGACCGGCGTGGCGGGTTTGAGGGCCATCGCGGCGCGGGCGCCGTGCGCACGGATCTCGCGGGCCAGCCGGACCGGCGCCTTGGCGGCCTCGACGTGGAAGGTCACCGACCGCGCACCGGCCTCGACGTACGCCAGCGCGTTGCGGTCGGCGTCCTCGATCATCAGGTGCGCGTCGAGGGGGACGTCGGTGCTGCGGGCCAGCGCCTCGACCATCGTGGGGCCGAAGGTCAGGTTCGGCACGAAGTGGTTGTCCATGACGTCCACGTGCACCCAGTCGGCGCTCCCGATCCGCCCGACCTCCTCGCCCAGGCGGGCGAAGTCGGCGTTGAGGATGCTCGGCGTGATCTGGATGTGGCCCACGGGCGGTCAGTCTAGGGCGTGCAGGAGGCCGTCCTCGACGAGCTCGAGGGAGAGCGTGCGGTAGCCCACCTGGTCGAACAGCACGGTCAGGCGGTCCTCCTCGACGTCGGTGACGACGCCCGGGCCGAACTCCTGGTGGCGGACCCGGCCCTGGACGACGTACGGCGCGCCGGCCGAGTCGACCGGGTCGGCGGCCGTGCCCGCGCGGCACGTGTCGCACGCGCCGCACCGGCGTTCGAGGCGCTCGCCGAAGTAGCCGACGAGGAACTCCGCGCGGCAGCGGGCGGTCTCGGCGTACGCGCGCACCATCTCGACGCGGGACCGCTCGAGGTTGCGGTGCGCCTCGGCGAGCTCGAGGACGCCGTCGACGGGCTCGGCGTCGGGGCGGGACTGCCGGACCAGCTCCAGCAGGTTCAGGATCCGGCCGGCCTTGCGTGGCCCGAAGCCGGCGGCCTCGGCGACGGCGCGGGGCTCGTCGCCGACGTCGGCCGCGGCCGTGACGACCGCCTCGACGTCGGCCCGCTTCGGCACGCCCGCGCTGAAGAACCGGCCCAGGCCCAGGTCCTCCGGCCGGTAGTGGAGCGTGCCCGTCGCCGGCTCGCCGTCGCGCCCCGCGCGGCCGACCTCCTGGTAGTAGGTGTCGAGGGACTCGGGCGCCTGCGCGTGCAGCACCCAGCGGACGTCCGGCTTGTCGATCCCCATCCCGAACGCCGAGGTCGCGACGACGACGTCCTCCTTCCCCGTCATGAACGCCTCCTGCGTCGCCGAGCGGCGCCGGTGGCCGAGGCCGGCGTGGTACACCGTGGCCCGACGGCCACGCTCGAGCAGCGCGGCGGCGTACTCCTCCGCCGCCGGCCGGGTGCGGCAGTAGACGATGCCCGACCCCTCGGCGTCGGCGGCCGCGTCGAGGACGGCCGCACGCTGGCCGGCGGCGTCCGCGTGCCGCACGACGGAGAGCGCGAGGTTCGCGCGCTCGAAGCCGGTCACGATCGTCTCGGAGTCGGCCAGGCAGAGCCGGGCGAGCACCTCCTCGCGCACCGGCGGTGCCGCGGTCGCGGTCATCGCGACGACCCGCGGTCGGCCGAGCTCCTCGAGCAGGTCGCCGAGGCGGAAGTAGTCGGGCCGGAAGTCGTGCCCCCACGCCGACACGCAGTGGGCCTCGTCGACCGCCACCAGGCTGGGGCGCAGCTCGGCGACCTGGTGGCGGACGTCCGGGTTCGCGAGCTGCTCGGGCGCCAGGAACAGGAACTCGAGCGAGCCGTCGGCCGCTGCCGCCAGCACCTCCCGGCGGGCCGCCTCGGACTCCGCCGAGCTGATCCGGCCCGCCCGCACCCCGGCGCCCGAGGCCTCGATGCTCTCGATCTGGTCCTGCTGGAGGGCGAGCAGCGGTGACACCACGACGGTGGGGCCGTCGATCAGCAGGCCGGCGAGCTGGTAGACCAGCGACTTCCCGGACCCGGTCGGGGCGATCAGCAGGACGTCGTGACCGTCGAGCAGCGCTGCGGTCGCCTCCGCCTGTCCGGGCAGCAGGGACGCGTGCCCGAAGGCCTGCTTCGCGGTGTCGCGGACGGTGCGGACGAGGCCGGTGCGGGTGCTCACGGCGATGGGTTCCCCCTGACCGGGTGCGCCAGACCCGCCCGAGCGGGTGAACGGCTCGCGCGCGGCCCGGACCTCTGGGCCGATCCCTGACGTTCTGGGGTGAAGTTTCGGCCGAGAACGTCAGGTTTCCCCGGTGGGCCGGGGAAACCGCCACGGCGTCCCTCAGTCGTCGGGGTCGGCGGGGGGCTCCGAGCCCTGCGCCTCGTCGCGCTCGGCCCAGTCCAGCAGCGGGGCGATGTCGAAGGGGTGGTCGTCGATGTCGGCGTGCAGGTCGCCGAGCTCGGCGAACCGGGCGGGGACAGTGAACATCGTGAGGTCCCGCGGGTCGACGTCGTCGACCTCGTCCCACCGGATCGGGGTGGACACGCGCGCGTCGGGCAGCCCGCGGACGGAGTACGCCGCCGCGATCGTGTGGTCCCGGGCGTTCTGGTTGTAGTCGACGAACAGCTGGTGCGGGTCCCGGTCCTTCTTCCACCACGTCGTGGTGACGTCGGGCGACCGGCGCTCGACCTCGCGGGCGAAGGCCAGCGCCGCCCGGCGTACGTCCTTGAAGCCGTGCTCCGGCTTGATCCGGACGTAGACGTGCATGCCCTTGCTGCCGCTGGTCTTCGGGTAGCCGACCGCGCCGAGCTCGTCGAGGACCTCGTGGGCGACGTGGGCGACCCGGCGGACGGTGTCGAAGTCGCAGAGCGGCCCGGGGTCGAGGTCGATGCGCCACTCGTCGGGGAGCTCGGTGTCCGGGCGGCGGCTGTTCCACGGGTGGAACTCGACGGTCGACATCTGCACCGCCCAGATCACCGAGGCGAGCTCGGTGACGCACAGCTCGTCGGCGGTCCGGCCCCAGCGCGGGAAGTACAGGCGCACGGTCTCGACCCACGGCGGGGCGCCGGCGGGCAGCCGCTTCTGGTGCACCTTCTCGCCGGCCAGCCCCTTCGGGAACCGGTGCAGCATGCACGGCCGCTCGAACAGCGCGTTGACGATGCCGGGGCCGACGGCGAGGTAGTACTCGACCAGGTCCAGCTTCGTCGCGCCGGACTCCGGGAAGTAGACCCGGTCCGGGTTGGTCAGCCGCACGACCCGATCGTCGACCTCGATCTCGACCGACGGGGACTTCGAGGCCATGGCCCCAATCTAGGAGCCCGCCGGACAATCCGCGCGGCTACGCGCCGCCCGCTCGCGTTCGCCCGTCTTGTCCGGCGGGCTCCTCCAGGGGTGCCTGGACGTACGGTTCGGACGTGGACTTCGACCAGCCGCCGGTGGTCCGGGTGTGGGTGGAGCGCGAGCGCGCCCTGCCCGACGGCGAGTGGCCGATGACCATCCCCGCGGTCGCCCAGCTCGCGCGCGACGGGCTGGAGCTGTCGCCGTTCGTGACGTTCCTGGTCGGCGAGAACGGCTCGGGCAAGTCCACGATCGTCGAGGCGGTGGCCGAGGCGTTCGGGCTGTCGCCCGAGGGCGGGTCCGTGCAGAGCCACCACTCGACGCGGGTGAGCGAGTCGCCGCTCGGCGGGGCGCTCCGCCTCCAGCGCGGGCTCGCGGCGTCCCGGTGGGGCTTCTTCCTGCGGGCCGAGACCATGCACGGCTGGTACACCTACTTCGAGGAGAGCGGCCGTGACCTGCCACCGGGCCGGCCGCCGGACCCGGACTACCACGAGATGAGCCACGGCGAGTCGTTCCTCGAGGTGCTGCGCACCCGGTTCGACTCCCCCGGCTTCTACTGCCTGGACGAGCCGGAGGCGGCGCTGTCGTTCTCGTCGACGCTGGCCCTGGTCGGCGCCCTGGGCCGGGTCGTCGAGGCGGGCGGCCAGGTGCTCTGCGCGACGCACTCCCCCGTGCTGGCGGCGATGCCCGGCGCCACGATCCTCGAGGTGGGCGAGTGGGGGCTGCGGCGTACGACGTGGGAGGAGCTGGAGCTGGTGCAGCACTGGAAGGCCTACCTCGACGCCCCGGGTCGCTACCTGCGGCACGTACTCGACTGACCGGAACTCTCGACTCGAGTGGCGAGAAGTCTCGACTCGACCGTCAGGCGGTGCGGCGGAGCAGGGCCAGGAACATCGCGTCGGTGCCGTGCCGGTGCGGCCAGAGCTGGATCGTGCCCGGCACCGGGCCGGCGCAGTCCGGGACGCCCGGCAGCAGCGGCCCGGCGTCCTCCAGGACGACGTCGCGGCGGGTCTCGAGCACCGACCCGACCACACCGCGGGTCTCGGAGAGAACCGGCGAGCAGGTGGCGTAGAGCACGACCCCCCCGGGCCGGACCAGGTCGAGCGCGGCGGACACCAGGCGTCGCTGGAGCAGCACCAGGCCGAGCAGGTCGTCGGCGCGACGGCGCCACCGCGCCTCCGGGCGGCGGCGCAGCGCACCGAGGCCGGTGCACGGGGCGTCGACGAGGACCCGGTCGAAGGACGCGGACCGGTACGGCGGCACCGTGCCGTCCGCGGTCACGATCCCCGCGACCCCGCCGGCGCCGCGCAGCGCCCGCCGCACCAGGCCGGCGCGGTGCTCCTGCCGCTCCGAGGCCACGAGCGCGGCGCCCCGCTCGGTGGCCAGGGCGGCCAGCAGCGCGGCCTTGCCGCCAGGCCCGGCGCACAGATCGAGCCACCGCTCGTCGCGGCCCTCGACCGTCGCGGCGGCCAGGGCCATCGCGACCAGCTGCGAGCCCTCGTCCTGGACGCCGGCGCGGCCCTGCGCCACCGCGGCGACCTCGCCCGGGTCGCCGCTCGGCAGCACGACGCCGTACGGCGAGTACGGCGTCGGCTCGCCCGGCAGCTCGTCGCGCGTGCTGCGCCCGGGCCGGGCGACCAGCGTGACCCGGGGCGGCTCGTTGTCGGCGGCCAGCAGGGCGAACAGCTCGTCGGCGCCGACGGCGGAGCGCAGCTCGTCGACGATCCAGCGGGGGTGGCTGTACGCGATCGAGGCGTAGCGGGTCGGGGACACCCGCGGGTCGGGGGCCACCTGGGTCAGCCAGCCCTCCAGGTCCTGCTGGGAGACCCGGCGCAGCACGGCGTTCGCGAACCCGCCGGCGCCCGAGCTGCCCTTCGCGCGGACCAGGTCCACGGTGGTGCTGATCGCGGCGTGCGACGGGACCCGCATCGACAGCAGCTGGTGGGACCCCAGGCGCAGCGCGTCGAGCACCTTCGCCTCGACCTTGCTGAGCGGTCGGTCGATGCACGCACCGAGGATCGCGTCGTAGGTCCCGCGGCGTCGGATGGTGCCGGACGCGAGCTCGGTGGCGAACGCGGCGTCGCGGCCGGTGAGGCCGAACTGCCGCAGCACCGAGGGCAGCACCAGGTTCGTGTAGGCGTCGTCGACGCGCACCGACTTGAGGACCTCGAGGGCGGCCAGGCGCACGGGGTCGACGCCGGGTCGGGCCACGCGGCGGACCGGGACGTCAGTCATCCGCGAGTTGCTTCCTCGATCCCCGAGATCCGTCCCGTCCCCACCCACTCATGCGAGGACCGTATCGACAGCGGCATCATCTTTCACCGCTGTCCCCCAGAGTGGACCCCGACGCGACCCGCACGCCGCGCGCCCAGTCGGCCGCGGGCATCTGCTTCTTGCCGACCGCCCGGACGTCGCCGAGGCGGACGGCGGAGGTGCCGGTGCCCACCACCACGTCGTGCTTCCCGACGGCGAGCTCGCCGGCCGGCAGCGCCCCGTCGATGATCGTGACCGGGCCGAGCTTGAGCCGCTCGCCGCCGTACGTCGTCCACGCGCCGGGTGCGGGTGTGCAGGCCCGCACCTGCCGGTCGATGGCGACCGCGGGCAGGCTCCAGTCGATCCGCGCGTCCTCGACCTCGACCTTCGGCGCGTACGAGACGCCCTCGGCCTGCTGGGGCCGGGCCTCCAGCGAGCCGTCGGCGATGCCGTCGAGCGTCGCGACCAGCAGCCCCGCGCCGCCCTCGGCCAGCCGGGCGAGGAGGTCGCCGGCGGTGTCGGTGGGCCGGATCCGCTCGGTCATCACGCCGAACGTCGGCCCGGCGTCCAGCTCCTTGACGATGCGGAAGGTGGTCGCGCCGGTCACCTCGTCGCCCGCCCAGATCGCGTGCTGCACCGGCGCGGCGCCGCGCCAGTGCGGCAGCGCGGAGAAGTGCAGGTTCACCCAGCCGTACGGCGGGATGTCGAGCGCCGACTGCGGCAGCAGGGCGCCGTAGGCCACCACCGGGCAGCAGTCCGGCGCGAGCGCCCGCAGCTCCCTTTGGAAGTCCGGGTCCCGGGGGTGCTCCGGCTTGAGGACCGGGACGCCGAGCTCCTCGGCGCGCTGCGCCACCGGGCTCGCCGTCAGCCGGCGGCCGCGGCCGGCGGGCGCGTCGGGACGGGTCACCACGCCGACCAGCTCGTGGCCGGACGCGGCGACGGCGTCGAGGGACGGCACGGCCACCTCGGGGGTGCCGGCGAAGACGAGCCGCATCAGGACATCACAGCGCGCGGCCGAAGGTCGGGTGCGGCGAGACCTTCACGGCCGGCTGCTCGAGCCCGAACCACGCGGCCTCGCGGATCGCCTTCATCGCGGCCTTGCGGGCGTCGGTGTCGAGCCGGTCGATGAACAGGACGCCGTCGAGGTGGTCGGTCTCGTGCTGGATCGCCCGGGCCAGCAGCTCGGAGCCTTCGACGACCACGGGGTCGCCGTACATGTTGAAGCCGCGGGCCACGACCGACAGGGCGCGCTTGCAGTCGAAGGTCAGGTCGGGGATGGACAGGCAGCCCTCCGGGCCGTCCTGCAGCTCCTCGGAGAGGTCCAGCCGCGGGTTGATCAGGTGGCCGACCTCGCCGTCGACGTACCACGTGAACGCCCGCACGCCCACGCCGATCTGCGGCGCGGCGAGGCCCGCGCCCGGCGCGTCGAGCATGGTGTCGGTGAGGTCCTCGACGAGCCTGCGCAGCTCCTTGTCGAAGTCGACGACCTCGAGGGCGGGCTTGCGCAGGATCGGGTCTCCGAACAGGCGGATCGGCTGGATGGCCACGCGGTCAGTCTAGGGAGGCGCTCACAGGGTCGGCGGGTCGACCTGGATCCGGACGGCGTCCAGCTTGCGGCTGGACCGCACCCGCTGGAGCTCCAGCAGGGCCGCCGACAGCCCGGCGCCGTGGGCACGGGGCACCCGGACGACCACCCGGCTCTCCTGGTCGTCGGGGGGGCCGACCTCCACCGGCCCCAGCACCTCGGCCCCGGGGGGCGCGTCGAGCAGGGTCACCGCGTCGTCGACCGCGCCCGGCTCGCCGGTGATCGTCGCCAGCCGGCTGGCCGGCGGCAGGTGCGCCTCCATCCGCTGGGTGGTCTCGCGGGCCGCGAAGCCGGCCGGGTCCCAGCGCACGAGCGCCTGCAGCGCGGGGTGGGCCGGGTCCCCCACCGCCGCGACCCGGCCGCCGGGACGGGCCAGGGCGGCCGCGTTCGCCCAGCGGCGCAGGGCCTCCTCCTCCGCGCGCAGGTCGATGCGGGAGAGCAGCAGCCAGGTGTCGAGGAGGACGACGGCGGCGTAGCCGCCCTCGGCGACCGGCTCCGCGCCCGGCGTGGCGACGACGACCTGGGGCGCCGCGCCGACCGTGGCGAGCACCCGCTCGCCGGAGCTGGTGCGGACCGTGGTCCCGGGCAGCGACCGGCCGAGCTCCTCGGCGGTGCGCGCGTCGCCGAGCACGGGCGCGCGCAGCCCGCGGTGGCCGCACTCGGGGCAGGCCCAGCGGTCGGCAGCGGTGCCGCACCAGCGACACGACGGCGGCGTGGTCGGCCCGGTGAGCGCGAGCGGGCCGGTGCAGGCCGGGCAGCGGGCGGGTGTGCGGCAGCGCTCGCAGGCCAGCGCGTTGACGTAGCCGAGCCGCGGGGTCTGCACCAGCACGGGGCCGGCGGCGAGCGCGTCGCGCACCAGCACGTGGACGTCGTGCGGGATCCGGCCTCCACGGCTGCGGGCGTCGCCCTCGTCGACGACCGTGACCGTCACGGCACGGCGGGACGCGCGGTCGGCGGCGAGCTCGTGCGCCCACCCGGTGCGCAGGAGGTACTCCCCCTCGACGGTCCGCACGAAGCCCCCCACCAGGGCTGCGGCCCCTTCGCGCTCGGCGCGCAGCAGCAGCGTCTCGCGGGTGTGGGGGTACGGCGCGCGCGGCTCGGCGTGCAGGTCGTCGCCGTCGTCCCAGACCACGACCAGCCCGAGGTCGTGCACGGGCGCGAACGCCGCGGCGCGGGTGCCGACCACGATCCGCCGCGCGCCCCGGCGGACCGCGAGGAAGTCGGCGTACCGGCGGGCCGGTCCGACGTCGGCGGTCAGGGCCACGTGCCGGTCGGGGCCGAGGACCGCCGTGAGCGCGGCGTCGACGCGCGCGACGTCCTTGCCGTCGGGCACGCAGACGAGCGCGCCACGGCCGGAGGCCGCGGTCGCTGCGACGGCGTGGGCGAGCAGCAGCGCCCAGTCCGTGGCGGGCGCGGCGGCCCACACGGCGCGCGGGCTCCCGCCCTCGGCGAGGTGGCGCAGGTACGCCGCCCCCGGCTCGTGCCCGGCCCAGGCGGCCTCGGCCGCCGAGGCGTCGTACGGCGGTCCCTCATCCACCGGAGGCGACGGGCGCTTCTCCGTGGTGGCGTGCCGAGCGGGGATCGCCAGGCGGAGGACGTCGGAGCGGGTGCCGGCGTACCGGCGCGCGAGCTCGCCGGCCAGCGCGGCCACCTCGGGCGCGAGGACCGGCTCGGCGCTGACCGCGCGGCGCAGCGGCGCCAGCCGCCCGGGATGGTCGGAGGTGGCGGCCCGCTCCAGCACGTACCCGTCGACGTCCTGGCCGGCGAAGCGGACCTTGACCCGCGCGCCGGGCACGGCGGCGTCGGCCATCGCCGCCGGCACCGCGTAGTCGAAGGTGCGGTCGAGGTGGGCGAGCGGGACGTCGACGAGCACCCGTGCGACCGGGTCGACGGTCGCGGGCTCGGCCTCCGCGGCCTTGCGGGCCCGCGTCTCGCGGGCCCTGGCCTGGGAGGCCTTGACCTGCGCCCGCACCAGCCCGGGCAGGAGCTCGGGCTGAGCCTGCTCGGGGTCGGTCATGGGCGCAGTTCTACCAGCGCCTCCCGACGCCGGGGTCAGCGGCCGGCGGCCGCCTTGAGCGCCTCGGCGCGGTCGGTGCGCTCCCAGGTGAACTCGGGGAGCTCGCGGCCGAAGTGGCCGTACGCCGCGGTCTTGGCGTAGATCGGGCGCAGCAGGTCGAGGTCGCGGATGATCGCCGCCGGCCGGAGGTCGAAGACGTCGAGCACCGCCTGCTGGATCTGCGCGTCGGCGACCGTGCCGGTGCCGAAGGTCTCGACGAAGACGCCGACCGGCTGGGCCTTGCCGATGGCGTAGGCGACCTGGACCTCGCACCGGCGGGCCAGGCCCGCGGCGACGACGTTCTTCGCGACCCACCGCATGGCGTACGCCGCGGAGCGGTCGACCTTCGACGGGTCCTTGCCCGAGAAGGCGCCGCCGCCGTGGCGGGCCATGCCGCCGTAGGTGTCGACGATGATCTTGCGGCCGGTGAGCCCGGCGTCGCCCATCGGGCCGCCGACCACGAAGCGTCCGGTCGGGTTGACCAGCAGGCGGTAGCCCTCGGAGGGCAGGTTGAAGCTGGCGAGCACCGGGTCGATGACGTGCTTCTTGACGTCGGACTCGAGGGTGCCCAGCTCGGTGTCCTCGTCGTGCTGGGAGGACAGCACGACGGTGTCGACCCGGACCGGCCGGTTGTCGTCGTCGTACTCGATGGTGACCTGGGTCTTCCCGTCCGGCCGGAGGTAGGGCAGCGTGCCGTCCTTGCGGACCGCGGTGAGCTGCTCGGCGAGGCGCTGCGCGATCACGATCGGCAGCGGCATCAGCACGTCGGTGTCGTCGCAGGCGTAGCCGAACATCAGGCCCTGGTCGCCGGCGCCCTGCTTGTCCATCGCGTCGACGGAGCCGGTGCGGCTCTCGTGGCCGCTGTCGACGCCCTGGGCGATGTCACCGGACTGGCCGCCGATCGCGACCATCACGCCGCAGGAGTGGCCGTCGAAGCCCTTGACCGAGGAGTCGTAGCCGATGTCGACGATGCGCTTGCGGACGATGTCCTTGACGTCGACGTACCCGGTGGTGGTGACCTCGCCGGCGACCACCACCAGACCGGTCGTCAGCAGCGTCTCGACGGCGACCCGGCTGTGCGGGTCCTGCTCGAGCATCGCGTCGAGCACGGAGTCGCTGATCTGGTCCGCGATCTTGTCGGGGTGGCCCTCGGTGACTGACTCCGAGGTGAAGAGGCGTCCGCTCATGCGGACACCCTAACCAGAGGGAAGTCGCCGTGTTACTTCATCCCAGATCACGTGGGCGAGCGCGCTCTTCGAGCCGCGCGGTACCTCGACGGTCGCGCCGTCGGCGCCCAGGATGACGGCCTCGTTCTCGGGGCTGCCGAAGACCGCTCCCCCGCTCACGTCGTTGACGACCAGCAGGTCGCAGCCCTTGCGGGCCAGCTTGGCCACCGCGAGGTCCAGCACCGACCCGGTGTCGTCACCGGTCTCCGCCGCGAAGCCCACGACCACCTGCCCGGGGCGGGCCCGGTCGGTGCTCAGCTCGTGCAGGATGTCGGGGTTCTGGGTGAGGGCGATCGCCGGCGCCGAGCCGTCGGCCGCCTTCTTGATCTTGGTGCCGCTGGGGTCGACCGGGCGGAAGTCCGCGGGCGCGGCGGCCATCACCACCGCGTCGGCCGAGGCGGCCGCGGCGAGGACCTCGTCGCGGAGCTGGCCGGTCGTCTCCACGCGGACCACCTTCACCCCGGCGGGGTCCGGCAGCGTGGAGTTGGCCGCGACCAGCGTCACCTCGGCGCCCCGGGCCGCGGCGGCGCGGGCCAGCGCGTAGCCCTGGAGGCCGGACGAGCGGTTGCCGAGGAAGCGGACCGGGTCGAGGTACTCGCGGGTGCCACCCGCGGACACGACGACGTGCCGCCCGGCGAGGTCGCGCTCCGCCGTCCCCCTCGCGAGGAGCTCGCGGCAGGCGTCGAAGATCTCGGCCGGCTCGGGCAGCCGGCCCTTGCCGGTGTCCTTGCCGGTGAGCCGGCCCTCCGCGGGCTCGATCACGACCGCGCCGCGCTCGCGCAGGGTCGCGACGTTCGCCTGGGTGGCCGGGTGCTCCCACATCTCGGTGTGCATCGCCGGGGCGAAGACCACCGGGCAGCGCGCGGTGAGCAGGGTGTTGGTGAGCAGGTCGTCGGCCAGGCCGTGCGCCGCCTTCGCGAGCACGTCGGCCGTCGCCGGGGCGACGACCACCAGGTCCGCCGACTGGCCGATCCGGACGTGCGGCACCTCGTGCACGTCGGTCCACACGTCGGTGGCGACCGGCTTGCCCGACAGCGCCGACCAGGTGGGCGCGCCGACGAACTCCAGCGCGGCCGCGGTCGGCACGACGGTCACGTCGTGGCCGGACTCGGTGAACAGCCGGAGCAGCTCGCAGGCCTTGTACGCCGCGATGCCGCCCGCGACACCGAGGACGACCCTGGTCAGGGGTGGGCCTTCCGGCTCAGGCGTCGCCGGCGTCCGCGGCGGCGGCCTGGGTGGCGGCCTCCTCGGCGGCGAGCTCGGCGGGGTCGATGTCCTCGCAGGTCAGCAGGTCCTCGTTGATCTCGCGGAGCGCGATCGACAGGGGCTTCTCCTGGACGTGGGTGTCGACGAGCGGGCCGACGTACTCCAGCAGGCCCTCGCCGAGCTGGGAGTAGTACGCGTTGATCTGGCGGGCTCGCTTGGCGCTGTAGAGGACCAGCTTGTACTTGCTGTCGGTCTTGGTCAGCAGGTCGTCGATCGAGGGGTTGGTGACACCCTCAGCGGCGATGGTGGGTCCGGACACGCTGTTGCCTCACAGATCTGTTGGGGAATGCGTCATCAAGGCTACCAACTGCTCCGCGGCAGCATGAACTTCGTGGTTGACGATCGTCACGTCGAACTCGGTCTCGGCGGCCAGCTCCTCGCGCGCGGTCACCAGCCGGCGCTCGCGCTCCTCGGCGCTCTCGGTGCCGCGGCCGACCAGTCGACGGACCAGCTCCTCCCACGACGGCGGCTTGAGGAACACGAACAGCGCGTCGGGCATCGTCTCGCGGACCTGGCGGGCGCCCTGGAGGTCGATCTCGAGCATCGCCGGGCGTCCCGACGCCAGCGCGAGGTCGACGGGCTGGCGCGGCGTGCCGTACCGGGCCGCCTGGTGCACGACCGCCCACTCCAGCAGGTCGCCCTCGGCGATCATCCGGTCGAACTCCTCGTCGGAGACGAACCAGTAGTGGACGCCGTTCTCCTCGCCCGGGCGGGGCTTGCGGGTCGTCGCGGACACCGAGATCCAGACCTCGGGGTGGCTGCGCCGCACCTCGGCGGCGACGGTGCCCTTGCCGACCGCAGTGGGGCCCGCGAGGACGACGAGACGGGAACGACGCTCATGCGCGTCAGTCACGCGCGGCGAACTCCTTCTCGAGCGCCGCGACCTGCTTGGCGCCCAGGCCCCGGACCCGGCGGCTCTCGGCGATGCCGAGCCGCTCCATCAGCTGGCGGGCGCGGACCTTGCCCAGGCCCGGCATCGACTGCAGCAGGTCGACGACCCGCATCTTGCCGATCACCTCGTTGCGCTGGCCCTCCTCGAGGACGTCGACGATCGACGCTCCGGAGTTCTTGAGCCGGTTCTTCACCTCGGCCCGCTCCCGGCGGGAGGCGGCGGCCTTCTCGAGTGCCGCCTGGCGCTGTTCGGGCGTGAGCGGGGGCAGAGCCACGGGCAGATCCTTCTTCAGGTGAGGTCGCGGTCGGCCGGAACCGGCCGGTGAGAGGTCACACTAGTCAGAAGTGTTCGGGGCCAGCAATCGAGGGCACCGGCGGGCGCCGGCGGAAGCCGTCACCATTCCCTACAGCGTCAGCGGGGTCTTGCACACGTCGCGGGCCTGCTGGTCGAGGTCCTGGAAGGCGCGGAGGGTGGTGCCGCTGCCGAGCGCCTTCGCGGCGGCGTCGATCCGGGCCTTGTCCTCGGCGGACAGCCCGGCGGGCGGGTGCGCGCGGTCGTACGTCGCCGGGTCGACGCCGGCGTCCTCGAGCGCCTTCTGCAGCCCCTCGATGCTGGTGACCACCTGCTGCCACTCGTCGGTGATGTCGCCGGGCGCCTTGTCCTGGAGGTCGCGGAAGATGTCCAGCGCCCGCAGCAGCGCGTCCGGGCCGCCACTGCCGACGATGTCGCTGAGCTCGGTCTGGTGGTCCTTCACCGCGCCGCAGTACTCGTCCTGCTTCGACCCGCAGCCCGCGAGCAGCGGGAGCAGCAGCACGGCGACCAGGAGACGCCTCACGAGCGCAGCTCCTCGTTGGTGCGCAGCACCGCGTCCCGCATCGCGGCCGGGTCGGGACCGAGACGGAGCACCTCGCGCGAGGAGCTCGGCAGCACCGCGGCGGCGGCGCCGAAGAGGCGGCGTACGTCGGCGACCGTCCCGCCCTGCGCCCCGAACCCCGGCGCCAGCACCGGGCCGTTGAAGGCCAGGTCCTCGTCGGTCGAGCCGATCGTGGCGCCGACCACCGCACCGAACGACCCCAGCGGCGACGCGTCGGCGTTCAGGCGGCGGAGATGGTCGAGCATCCGGCCGGCGACCGTGCCCCCGTCGACCCGGGCGTGCTGCACCTCGGGGCCCTCCTTGTTGGAGGTGAGGGCGAGCACGAACACCCCGGCGTCGTGGCGGCGCGCCGTGTCGACGATCGGGTCGAGCGAGCCGAACCCGAGGAACGGGCTGACCGTGATCGCGTCGGAGGCGAGGGGCGAGGTGGGGTCGAGGTACGCGTCGGCGTACGCCTGGCTGGTGGAGCCGATGTCGCCGCGCTTGACGTCCAGCAGCACCAGCGCGCCGGCCGCGCGCGATTCGGCGACCACGCGCTCCAGGACGGCGACGCCGCGGCTGCCGAAGCGCTCGTAGAAGGCCGATTGCGGCTTGACCACGGACACGTGCGGGGCGACCGCCTCGACCACGGTGAGTGCGAAGGTCTCGAGCCCGGCCACGTCGTCGGCCAGCCCCCACTCCTGCAGGAGCCCCGCGTGCGGATCGATCCCGACGCAGAACGGGCCGCGGTCCTCGATCGCGGCGTGGAGCCGGGTGCCGAAGCTGCTCATGACTGCACTCCCCTGATGATCCGGCGCGGCCACAGCGGGCCCTCGTAGACGAACGCGGTGTAGCCCTGCAGCAGGGTCGCGCCCGCGTCGATGCGGGCCCGGGCGTCCTCGACCGTCGTGATGCCGCCGACGCCGACCAGCGTGAGGTCGGGGCCGACCCGCTGGCGCAGCAGCCGCATCACCTCCAGGGCGCGCGCCGTCAGCGGCCGGCCGGAGAGCCCGCCGGCGCCGATCTCGGCCACCCGCGCGGCGGGGGTCCGCAGCCCTTCGCGGGAGATGGTGGTGTTGGTGGCGATGATGCCGTCCAGCCCGATCGCGAGCGCGAGGTCGGCGACCCCGAGGACGTCGTCGTCGGCCAGGTCGGGGGCGATCTTCACCAGCAGGGGCACCCCCTCGGCGATCCGCTGCACCGCGGTCAGGATCGGCTCGAGCTTCTCCACGGCCTGCAGGTTGCGCAGCCCCGGGGTGTTGGGCGAGCTGACGTTGACGACCAGGTAGTCGGCGTGCGGCGCCAGCAGCCGCGCGGACTTCTCGTAGTCGCGGACCGCCTCCTCCTCCGGGACCACCTTCGACTTCCCGATGTTGACGCCCAGGACCGGCCCCGGGCGCCGACCACGCGCCGCGAGCCGCCGCGCGACCACCTCGGCGCCGTCGTTGTTGAAGCCCATCCGGTTGACCACCGCGCGGTCGTCGGGCAGCCGGAACAGCCGCGGCCCCGGGTTGCCGGGCTGCGGCTCGCCGGTGACCGTGCCGACCTCGACGTGGCCGAACCCGAGCGCGCCGAGGCCGTCGATGCCCACGGCGTTCTTGTCGAAGCCCGCGGCCAGGCCCAGCACGTTCGGGAACGTCAGGCCGAGCGCCCGCACCGGGGTGCCCGGCGTACCCACGAGGCGCGCGGCCGGCCGCGCCGCCCGGATCGCCCGGAAGGCGGCGTGGTGCGCCTTCTCGGGATCGGTCCGGGTCAGGACGTGGTCGAACAGCGCCCGGTAGGTCACGCCCGCGTCGCCCAGTCCTGCAGTGAGCGGACCCCGATCTCGCCGCGCCGGATCGCCTCGATGCCCTGGACCGCGGCCCCCAGCCCCTGGACCGTGGTGATGCACGGGATGTTGGCCACGACCGAGGCGGTGCGGATCTCGTAGCCGTCGGCGCGGGTCGAGCCGCCGCTCGCGGAGCCGTTCGGCGTGTTGATCACCAGGTCGATCTCGCCGTCGAGGATCAGCTCCACGGTGGTCTTCTCGCCCTGCGGTCCGGCGCCCTCCCAGTGCTTGCGCACCACGGTCGCCGCCACGCCGTTGCGGCGCAGCACCTCCGCGGTCCCCTGGGTCGCGAGGATCTCGAAGCCGTGCTCGGCGAGCACCTTGATCGGGAAGATCATGTGCCGCTTGTCGCGGTTCGCCATGCTCACGAAGACCTTGCCGGACGTGGGCAGCGGCCCGAACGCGCCGGCCTGCGCCTTCGCGAAGGCGGTGCCGAAGTCGGCGTCGAAGCCCATCACCTCGCCGGTGGACTTCATCTCCGGCCCGAGCACGGTGTCGACCTGCTTGCCGTCCGGGGTGCGGAACCGGTTGAACGGCATCACGGCCTCCTTGACCGCGATCGGCTGGTCGGCCGGGAGGTCGCCGCCGTCGCCGGTGGCGGGCAGCAGCCCACCGGCCCGCAGCGAGGCGATCGACTCGCCGAGCATCACCCGGGCCGCCGCCTTGGCCAGCGGCGTGGCCGTCGCCTTCGACACGAACGGCACGGTGCGGCTGGCGCGCGGGTTGGCCTCCAGGACGTACAGGACGTCGGAGCCGAGCGCGAACTGGATGTTGAGCAGGCCGCGCACCCCGACCCCGCGCGCGATGGCCTCGGTCGCCTCGCGGATCCGGGCGATCTCGGCGTGACCCAGCGTGATCGGCGGCAGCGCGCACGACGAGTCGCCGGAGTGGATGCCGGCCTCCTCGATGTGCTCCATCACGCCGCCGAGGAAGAGCTCCTCGCCGTCGTAGAGCGCGTCGACGTCGATCTCGACGGCGTCGTCGATGAACCGGTCCACGAGCACGGGGTGGGCGGGCCCGATCTCCGTCGAGCGGGCGATGTAGTCCTCGAGGGCGGCGTCGTCGTACACGATCTCCATGCCGCGGCCGCCGAGGACGTACGACGGGCGCACCATCACCGGGTAGCCGATCTCGGCCGCGATCCGCTGGGCGTCCGCGAAGCTGGTCGCCATGCCGTACTTCGGCGCCGGCAGCCCGGCGTCGGCGAGCACGGCGCCGAACGCGCCCCGCTCCTCCGCGAGGTGGATCGCCTCCGGCGAGGTGCCGAGGACGGTGACGCCGTTGTCCTTGAGTCCCTGCGCGAGCCCGAGCGGGGTCTGGCCGCCCAGCGAGCAGATCACGCCCGCGACCGGGCCGGCCTGCTCCTCGGCGTGCACGACCTCCAGCACGTCCTCGAGCGTCAGCGGCTCGAAGTAGAGGCGGTCGGAGGTGTCGTAGTCGGTCGACACCGTCTCCGGGTTGCAGTTGACCATGATCGTGTCGTAGCCCGCCTCGGACAGCGTCAGCGAGGCGTGCACGCACGAGTAGTCGAACTCGATGCCCTGGCCGATCCGGTTCGGCCCGGACCCGAGGATGATCACGGCGGGCCGCTCGCGCGGCTCGACCTCGGTCTCCTCGTCGTACGACGAGTAGTGGTACGGCGTGGCCGCCGCGAACTCGGCGGCGCACGTGTCGACGGTCTTGTAGACCGGCCGGATGCCGAGCGCGTGCCGGACCCCGCGGACGACGTCGGCCGTCATCCCGCGGATCTTGCCGATCTGCACGTCGGAGAAGCCGTGCCGCTTGGCCTTGCGCAGCAGCTCGGGCGTGAGCTCCGGGGCCGCGGTGACCTCGGCGGCGACCTCGTTGATCAGCATCAGCTGGTCCACGAACCACGGGTCGATGCCGGTGGCCTCGAAGATCTCCTCGGGGGTGGCGCCGGCGCGGATCGCGTCCATGACCTTCTTGAGCCGGCCGTCGTGCGGCGCGCGGATCTCCTCCAGCAGCGCGGCCTTGTCCAGGTCGACCCACTCCTGGTGCCAGTCGAACAACGCGTCCTGCCGCTCCAGGGAGCGCAGCGCCTTCTGGAGCGCCTCGGTGAAGTTGCGGCCGATCGCCATCGCCTCACCGACCGACTTCATGTGCGTGGTGAGCACCGGGTCGGCACCCGGGAACTTCTCGAACGCGAACCGCGGCACCTTCACGACCACGTAGTCGAGCGTCGGCTCGAAGCTCGCCGGCGTCTCCCGGGTGATGTCGTTGGGGATCTCGTCGAGGGTGTAGCCGATCGCGACCTTGGCCGCGATCTTCGCGATCGGGAAGCCGGTGGCCTTCGACGCCAGCGCGGAGGACCGCGAGACGCGGGGGTTCATCTCGATCACGATCACCCGGCCGTCGACCGGGTTGACGGCGTACTGGATGTTGCAGCCGCCGGTGTCGACCCCGACCTCGCGGATGATGCCGATCGCCAGGTCGCGCAGGTGCTGGTACTCGCGGTCGGTGAGCGTCATCGCCGGTGCCACGGTGATCGAGTCGCCGGTGTGCACGCCCATCGGGTCGAGGTTCTCGATCGAGCAGACGATCACGACGTTGTCGGCCTGGTCGCGCATCACCTCCAGCTCGTACTCCTTCCACCCGATGATCGACTCCTCGATCAGCACCTCGGTGGTGGGGCTCGCCGCCAGGCCGGCCCCGGCGATGCGGGCCAGGTCGCCCTCGTCGTACGCGATGCCCGAGCCGGTGCCGCCCATGGTGAACGACGGCCGCACGACCACCGGGTAGCCGAGCTCGGCCACGGCCTTCTCGCAGTCCTCGAGCGTGTGGCACACGAAGCTGCGGGCGACCTCGCCGCCGACCTTCTCGACGATCCCGTTGAACAGCTCGCGGTTCTCGCCGCGGTGGATCGCGTCGAAGCTCGCGCCGATCATCTCGACGCCGTACTTCTCCAGCACGCCGCGCTCGTGCAGCGCGATCGCCGCGTTGAGAGCGGTCTGCCCGCCCAGCGTCGGCAGCAGCGCGTCCGGGCGCTCCTTGGCGATCACCTTCTCGACGAAGTCGGGCGTGATCGGCTCGACGTACGTCGCGTCGGCGAACTCCGGGTCGGTCATGATCGTGGCCGGGTTGGAGTTGACCAGGATCACCCGCAGGCCCTCGGCCTTGAGGACCCGGCAGGCCTGGGTGCCCGAGTAGTCGAACTCGCAGGCCTGACCGATGATGATCGGCCCGGAGCCGATCACCATCACGGACTTGATGTCGTCGCGCTTCGGCATCAGGCGTTCCCCCCCATCAGGTCGGTGAAGCGGTCGAAGAGGTACGCCGCGTCGTGCGGGCCGGCCGCGGCCTCGGGGTGGTACTGCACGGAGAAGCCCGTGAGCCTCCCGTCCGCGCCGCGGAGCTCGAGGCCCTCGACGACGTCGTCGTTGAGGCACACGTGGCTGACGCTCGCCTCGCCGTACGGCGTGGTCGTGCTGCCGTCGAGCGGGGCGTCCACGGCGAACCCGTGGTTGTGCGCGGTCACCTCGACCTTGCCGGTCGTGCGGTCCATGACGGGCTGGTTGATGCCGCGGTGGCCGTACTTGAGCTTGTAGGTGCCGAAGCCGAGCGCCCGGCCGAAGAGCTGGTTGCCGAAGCAGATCCCGAAGTACGGGATGCCCGCACCGAGCGCGCCCTGGAGCACCTCGATCTGGTGGGTGGTCGCGGCCGGGTCGCCGGGGCCGTTGGAGTAGAACAGGCCGTCCGGGTTCGTGGCCCGGATGTCGTCGAGGCTCGCGGTGGCCGGCAGCACGTGCACCTCGATGCCCCGCTCGGCCATCCGGTGCGGGGTCATGGACTTGATGCCCAGGTCGAGGGCGGCGACGGTGTACCGCTTCTCGCCGACGGCGGGCACGACGTAGGGCTCCTGCGTGGAGACCTCCGAGGCCAGCTCGGCACCGGCCATCTCGCCGGACGCGCGGACCCGCTCGAGCAGCGCGGCCGGGTCGGTCTCGGTGGAGGAGATGCCGACCCGCATCGCGCCGCGCTCGCGCAGGTGGCGGGTGAGCGCACGAGTGTCGACGCCGGAGATGCCGACCACGCCCTGCTCACGCAGCTCGTCGTCGAGGGTGCGGCGCGCGCGCCAGCTGGACGAGCGGCGCGCGGGATCGCGCACGACGTACCCGGCCACCCAGATCCGGCGGCTCTCCGGGTCCTCGTCGTTGACGCCGGTGTTGCCGACGTGCGGTGCGGTCATCACGACGACCTGGCGGTGGTAGGAGGGATCGGTGAGCGTCTCCTGGTAGCCGGTCATGCCGGTGTTGAAGACGGCCTCGCCGAACGTCTCGCCCTCGGCGCCGTACGACTCGCCGTGGAAGGTCCGGCCGTCCTCGAGGACGAGGATCGCGCCGGTCGGTGCAGTGGCATGCAGCGG
Source organism: Nocardioides aquiterrae (assembly GCF_039526625.1). Classification (NCBI taxonomy): domain Bacteria; kingdom Bacillati; phylum Actinomycetota; class Actinomycetes; order Propionibacteriales; family Nocardioidaceae; genus Nocardioides; species Nocardioides aquiterrae. The sequence continues at coordinate 69,770 of NZ_BAAAJE010000010.1, read as the reverse complement.
CACGCCGTACCTCCTTCTCCGCCTCACAGGACGGATCGTTAAAGGATGTTCGAGCTGGGGTAACCCTACCAACCGCCCGTGACGAACTCCTCGATGATGTCCAGGGTGGTCAGGTCGTCCTCGAGGTGCGGCAGGTGGGCCACTCCGGGGAGGATGCGCTGCTCGGCGCCGGTGATTGCGTCGGTGAGATGGCGCGCCCGGTCGTGGAAGTGCCGCAGGTCGTGCTCGCCGACCAGCACCAGTGTGTGAACGCGGATCTCGCCGAGCCGCGGCCAAGCCGGCTCGAGGTCCGCCTGAGCACCGGGGTCGACGGCAGCGAGCGCGATGCCGTTCATCTCCAAGAAGAGCTCGCGAGCCGCACCCGCGACCCGACCTTCCGCCTCGAGCGGGCCGTCGAGCCAGAGGTGGGCCTCGAGCCGATTGACCTCGACGAGGTCACCCGCCTCGTCGGCCGCGTCGATCAGTTCGTCCAGCTGTCGGACCGGCTCGTCGACGTCGTCGGACGTCAGCGCCGGTGCACCGCTGATCGCCGGCGCGATGAGCACCAGACCGGCCACGCGCTCCGGGTGCGCGAGGCTCAGGTCGAGTGCCGTCCGGCCGCCCATCGAGCAGGCGACCACGACCGCCTGCTCCACACCGACCGCGTCGAGCACGGCGAGGGCGTCGCGCACCGGCGACCAGCCGTCCTCACGGTCGTACGTCGTCAGCCCGTAGCCTCGCGCGTCGAAGGACACGCAGCGCGCCGAGCCGGCGAGCCGGTCGACCACGGACCGCCACGAGCGCTGGTCGGTGACGCCCGCGTGCAGGAGCAGGACGTCAGGGCCGGTCTCACCGTGCTGCTCGACGGCGAGCGCTGCGCGTCCGTGCGCGACCCTCACTGCAGCTTGCCGTCGAGGACGGTCGCCCTGCCCCGCAGGAACGTCGCGACCACCCGGCCGGGCAGCTCCATCCCGCGGTACGGCGTGTTGCGGCTCAGGCTCGCGGACGCGGCCGGGTCGATGGTGCGGCGCGCGGCCGGGTCGTACAGGACGACGTTCGCGGGCTCGCCGGGGGCCACCGGCCGGCCGTGCCGGTCCGAGACCCGCCCGATCCGGGCCGGCGCGTAGGACATCCGCTCGGCCACGCCCGCCCAGTCGAGCCGGCCCGTGTCGACCATCGTCTGCTGGACGACGGACAGCGCGGTCTCCAGGCCGAGCATCCCGAAGGCGGCGGCGGCCCACTCGCAGTCCTTGTCCTCGTGCGGGTGCGGCGCGTGGTCGGTGGCGACGATGTCGATGGTGCCGTCGGCCAGGCCCGCGCGCAGGGCCTCGGCGTCGGCGGCCGTGCGCAGCGGCGGGTTGACCTTGTAGATCGGGTCGTAGGTCGCCGCGAGCTCGTCGGTGAGCAGCAGGTGGTGGGGGCACGCCTCGGCGGTCACGTCGACGCCCTTCGACTTCGCCCACCGGATCAGCTCCACGGACCCGGCGGTGGAGACGTGGCAGACGTGCAGCCGCGAGCCGACGTGCTCGGCGAGCAGCACGTCGCGGGCGATGATTGCCTCCTCGGCGACCGCCGGCCAGCCGGCCAGGCCGAGCCGCCCGGAGAGGTCGCCCTCGTTCATCTGGGCGTCCTCGGTGAGGCGCGGCTCCTGGGCGTGCTGGGCGACGACGCCGTCGAACGCCTTGACGTACTCGAGCGCGCGGCGCATCAGCACCGCGTCGCTCACGCACTTGCCGTCGTCGGAGAACACCCGGACCCGGGCGGCCGAGTCGGCCATCGCGCCCAGCTCCGCGAGCTGCTCGCCGCGCAGGCCCACCGTCACGGCGCCGACCGGGAACACGTCGCAGTACCCGGCCTCCCGGCCCAGGCGGAACACCTGCTCGACCACGCCCGCGGTGTCGGCGACCGGCTCGGTGTTGGCCATCGCGTGCACGGCGGTGAAGCCGCCGAGCGCTGCGGCGCGGGTGCCGGTCTCGACGGTCTCGGCGTCCTCGCGGCCGGGCTCGCGGAGGTGGGTGTGCAGGTCGACCAGGCCGGGCAGCGCGACCAGGCCGGTCGCGTCGACGACCTCGGCGTCCGCGGGCGCGTCGCCCGCGGCGGCGATCACGCCGTCCTGCAGCAGCAGGTCCGTCGGCGTACCGCCGAGGACGGAGACGTTCTTGATCAGGTAGCTTCGCTCGCTCACTCTTCTCCTCCGACGGCGGGCTCGGAGCCGCCCAGCAGCAGGTACAGGACGGCCATCCGGACGGCGACGCCGTTGGTGACCTGCTCGACGATCACGGACCGGTCGCTGTCGGCGACGTCCGCGGTGATCTCCATGCCGCGCACCATCGGGCCGGGGTGCATGACGATCGTGTGGTCCTGCAGGGTCGCCATCCGGCGGCCGTCGAGCCCGTAGCGACGGGAGTACTCGCGCGCGGTGGGGAAGAACCCGCCGTTCATCCGCTCGCGCTGGACCCGCAGCATCATCACGGCGTCCGCCTTGGGCAGCACGCCGTCGAGGTCGTACGACGTCTCGACCGGCCAGCTCTCGACGCCCACCGGGAACAGCGTCGGCGGCGCGACCAGCGTCACCTCGGCGCCGAGCGTGTTGAGCAGCAGCGCGTTGGAGCGGGCGACCCGGCTGTGCAGCACGTCGCCGACGATCGCGACCCGGCGGCCGTCCAGGCTCCCCCCGCTCGAAGGGGCGAGATGCCGCCACATCGTGAACGCGTCGAGCAGCGCCTGGGTGGGGTGCTCGTGGGTGCCGTCGCCGGCGTTGACGACGCTGGAGCGGACCCAGCCGGAGTGCGCGAGGCGGTGCGGGGCGCCGCTGGCGCCGTGCCGGACGACGACCGCGTCGGCGCCCATCGCCTCGAGGGTCAGCGCGGTGTCCTTCAGGCTCTCGCCCTTGGACAGGCTGGAGCCCTTGGCGGCGAAGTTGATGACGTCCGCGGAGAGCCGCTTGGCCGCCGCCTCGAAGCTGATCCGGGTGCGGGTGGAGTCCTCGAAGAACAGGTTGACCACCGTGCGGCCGCGCAGCGCGGGCAGCTTCTTGATCGGCCGGTCGGCGAGCTCACGCAGCTCGGCGGCGGTCTTCAGGACCAGCTCGGCGTCGTCGCGGCTCAGGTCGGCCGCGCTGAGCAGGTGCCGCTTCATGCGCCCACCGTCCCCTCGATCGTCACCGCGTCGGCGTCGTCGACGCCCGCGAGGGTCACCCGCACCCGCTCGACCAGCGAGGTCGGGAGGTTCTTGCCGACGAAGTCGGCGCGGATCGGGAGCTCGCGGTGGCCGCGGTCGACGAGGACCGCGAGCTGGACCGCCCGCGGCCGGCCGATGTCGTTCAGCGCGTCCAGCGCGGCGCGGATGGTGCGGCCGGAGAACAGCACGTCGTCGACCAGGACGACCGTGCGGTCGTCGATGCCGCCGTTCGGGATCTCGGTCGGGAGCAGCGCCCGGGCCGGCTTCAACCGCAGGTCGTCGCGGTACATCGTGACGTCGAGCGAGCCGACGGGCACGTCGAACCCCTCGACGGAGGCGATCCGCTCGGCGATCCGGCGGGCCAGGGGGACGCCGCGGCTCGGGATGCCGAGGAGGACGAGGTCGGCGGCGCCCTTGTTGCGCTCGAGGATCTCGTGCGAGATGCGGGTCAGCGCCCGGGAGATGTCGCGCTCGTCGAGGACGACGCGCTCGGTGGCAGGTGCAGGCAAGTGCCTCGGACCTCCTTCTCCGCCTCACGGGACGGCTCGTTAAAGGATGTCGATGTCGAGAGGAACCCTACCCCAGCCTGGGATGGGTCGTCCGCCTCTCGCGCTTGCATACGCCGCCCTCGGGCGGACGACCCGGTCAGGAGACGTCGAGCAGCGCCTTGCCGACGGCGCCGCCCTCGACCGAGTCGTGCGCGGCCGCCGTCTCCTCGAGCGGGTAGTGGCGCAGCGGGAGCCCGGCGTCCTCGCCGACCCGGAACGCGCCGTCGGCGACCGCGCGACGGATGTCCTCGGTCGCGGCCGCCACCAGCTCCTCGGCGAGCGTGTAGAGGATCAGGAACTGGAAGCGCAGGTTCTTGGAGAACGCCGCGCGGAGCGGCATCGTCATCTCGTCGCCGCCGTTGTTGGCGTAGATGCTCACCAGGCCGTGGACCTTCACGACGTCCACGTCGAGCCCGATGTTCTGGGCCGGGGCCACCTCGACCACGATGTCGACGCCGTCCGGGCAGAACGTCCGGATCGCCTCGGCCGGATCGCCGGCCCGGTAGTTCACGGTGTGGTGGGCGCCCGCGGCGACGGCCAGGGCACCCTTCTCGTCGCTGCTGACCGTCGCGACGACGGTCGCGCCGGACCAGCGGGCGAGCTGGATCGCGGCGTTGCCGACGGCGCCCGCTCCCCCGGCGACCAGGACGACCCGGCCGTCGAGGGCGCCCGGGCCGAGGCGCGTGGGCCCACCCTCGTGTGCCGTCAGCGCCCGGTGGGCGGTCACCGCGGGTACGCCGAGGCTGGCGCCGAGGTCGAAGTCGGCGTTGTCCGGGAGCGGGATCACGTGGCTCGCCGGCTGGACGGTGTACTCGGCGGCGGTGCCGTACGCGCGGCCGTGCTGGGCGAGCACCAGCCAGACCCGGTCGCCGACCGAGAGACCGGTGACGCCGGGGCCGACGGCGTCGACCACGCCGCTGCCGTCCTGGCCGGGCGTGACCTCGTCGTACCCGCTCATCATCCCGGCGCGGAACTTCCAGTCGGTCGGGTTGACCCCCGCCCGGACCAGCCGGACCCGCACCTCCCCCGGGCCGGGCTCGGGGAGGTCGCGCTCGACGACCTGCAGGACGGAGGACGGACCGGGCTCGTGGTAGACGACTGCGCGCATGACTTCCTCTTCTCGGGACACCTGTGGAGGTAACCCGACAGCAGGAGGTTCCATGCCCGAGCTCCCGTTCCCCGACGACGTGCGAGCGCTGCTGGAGAGGCCGAACCCCTCCGTGGTGGGGACGCTGCGGTCCGACGGCGCACCGGTCACGGTCGCGACCTGGTACCTGCTCGACGGCGACCGGATCCTGCTCAACATGGACCACACCCGGGTCCGCCTGCAGCACCTGCGCCGCGACCCGCGGGTGTCGCTCACCGTGCTCGACGAGGCGGACTGGTACACCCACGTCTCGCTCGTCGGCCGGATCGAGGAGATGTACGACGACGAGGGGCTCGTCGACATCGACCGGCTCAGCACCCACTACACGGGTCGGCCCTACCCGGACCGCGAGTCGCCGCGGGTCTCCGCCTGGATGGCGATCGAGCGGTGGCACGGCTGGGGCGAGGCGCGCTAGGGCTAGCCCCGCGGCGGTAGCGGGACCGCCCACACGTGGCCGTACGGGTCCATCTCGAGGCGCACCCGGTCGTACCGGCGGTTCACCGCGACCACGATCCACACGACTCCCCAGAGCCCGCCGGTGAGCAGGGTGAGCAGCGCGTGCAGGAGGTGGGAGACCGGACGCTGGTAGGCGAGCACCACGCCGTGCGGACCCTCGTGGTCGACGCGGGCGGCGTTCTCGCCGACCTGGCGCTCGACGGCCAGGGCGAGGCCCCGGTCCAGCCGGTCCAGCCGGTCCTGCGGCAGGCGCGGCCAGGTGTCCGGCCCGGCCTCGCGGACGAGCAGCTCGGGTTGGAGCGAGAACACCGGCTTGGCCCAGCGGCGGCCCGACCAGCGCCGCCACGACGTCCGGTCCCAGGCGAACGCGCCGCGCTCGGGGCGCGGGCGCCGGCGCAGCAGGCCGCGGCGCTCGGGGATCTGGACGACGGTCACGACGACGAGGGTACGTCGACGCCGGACCGGTCGTCCGACGAGCACCGGCCCGCCGCTTCTGACTCCCCGAGAAAACCAGAAGCGGCGGCCCGGCGGATCAGAGGGCGGCCGCCATCCCGGCGCAGGCCTTGAGCCACTGCATCCGGGTGTTCTCGGACAGCTGGGCGTAGGGCACCACCGAGCCGGCCACCAGCGCCGGGTCGTAGGGCACCCGGTACACCCCGCGGGTGCGCTGCTGGTAGACGTCGACCAGGTCGTCGGCGAGCTTGCTGTCGACCTGCGCGGACGGGTCGGAGAGCACCGTGACCGCCTTGTACTTCAGGTTCTGGTACCCGGCGTCCTGGAGCGCGTCCAGCATCCACAGACCGCTGTAGCCGGTGTCCTCGCGGACGGTCGAGGTGACGACGAGCAGGTCGGCGGCGCCGGCCGCGGCGAGCCAGTTCTCGGCCCGCATGTTGTTGCCGGTGTCGATGAGGATCACCCGGTAGAAGCGCTCCAGCAGCTTGTGGACCGCGTCGAAGTCCTGCGCGCGGATCGTGCCCGTGACGTCGGGACGCTCGTCGGAGGCGAGGACGTCGAAGTGCGCGTCGCCCTGGGACCGGACGAAGGCGCCCAGGTCGCCGATCCGCGACTGGTAGACGTCGGTGAACCGCTCGAGGTCCTCGAGCAGCTCGCGCGTGGTGTTGCGGTGCGTGCTGCGGGTGCCCCGGATGCCGAGGGTGCCGCGGGTCTCGTTGTTGTCCCACGCGACGACGCCGCCACCCCGGACGGTGCCGAACGTGTAGCCGGCGGCCAGCACGCCGGTGGTCTTGGCGGCCCCGCCCTTGGGGTTGATGAAGGCGATGGTCCGGGGGCCGTCGAAGTCCCGCTGGATGGTCCGGCGGTTGTCCTCGTACTCGCGCTCGGCCGGCCCCATCTTCGGGTTGACCAGCCCGCCGCTCCAGCGGCGCAGGGCGCCCCGCCAGCCCCAGGTCGCCGGACCGTGATCCTGCTCGGCGTCGCGGCGGTCGAGGAAGTCGGTCGCGGTCATGAACCGCCGGACCTCGCCCTCCCCCGCCGGCGTCGCCGGGTCGGCGGGCACCGGCTCCGCGGCGACCGGCTGGGCCTGGACGGGCGGCCGGTACGCCGGCGGCGGGGACGACGGCGGCGGC